>NZ_JBDGMM010000051.1:0-36933 GCF_057655165.1 Leifsonia sp. Soil_N53 | reverse complement strand
TCGGCGGCGGGGGCCGGCGTCGCGGGAGCCTGCTCGGCAGCGGCGGCCGGGGTGGCGGCCGGAGCGGCGGGGGTCTCGGTGGGACGAGCCGCGCCGGCATCCACGACCGCGCCGGTGTCGGCGTCGTTCTGGGGCTGTGCGGGCTCCGGGGTGATCGGGGTGTCGGTCATGGTGTGGTGCTCCTTCCAAGCACTAGACAGCTTGGGATGCCAACCTGAACGTTCTATTTGGGGGTCCTGTGGGCGACCTTCCGCCTCCCGATGACTCCCCCCAACGTAACGAATGGATGCGATGGGAGCGAGGCCCTAGGTTGGAGACATGACGGTTTCCGGCGCATGGACGTCCGCCGCCCGCGGTGCGGGACTGCTCGGCGCGGACGGCACAGTCCGCCCCACGATCTTCGCGGAGATGAGCGCGCTCGCCGTGCGGACGGGCGCGATCAACCTCGGCCAGGGCTTCCCCGACGAGGACGGACCGGCGGTCGTGCTCGAGGCCGCCGTCGACGCCATCCGGCAGGGCGCGAACCAGTACCCGCCCGGCATCGGCGTCCCGGAGCTGCGGCACGCAGTCGCCGATCACCAGCGCCGCTTCTACGGGCTGGAGGTCGACCCCGACCGCGAGGTCCTGGTCACGGCCGGCGCGACCGAGGGCATCGCGGCGACCTTGCTCGCGCTCCTGGAGCCTGGCGACGAGGTCGTCACGTTCGAGCCGTTCTACGACGAGTACGGCGCGGTGATCTCGCTCGCCGGCGGTGTGCACCGCACCGTGCCGCTCGAGCCGCCCGCGTTCCGGCCCGACCTGGACCGGCTGCGGAGCACGGTGACCGACCGGACCAGGATCATCCTGGTCAACACCCCGCACAACCCCACCGGCGCCGTCTTCGACCGCGAGACCCTGACGACGATCGTCGAGCTCGCCCACCGGCACGACGCGATCGTCGTCACCGACGAGGTCTACGAGCACCTGACCTTCGGGCCGCAGCACATCCCGATCGCGACGCTTCCCGGCGGCCGGGAGCGGACCGTGACGATCTCCTCCGGAGGCAAGACGTTCAACACGACCGGCTGGAAGGTCGGCTGGCTGACCGCGCCCGCGGAGCTCGTGACGGCGATCCTGGCCGTCAAACAGTTCCTCACCTATGTGAACGGCGCGCCGTTCCAGCCGGCGATCGCCACGGGGCTCGCGCTCCCCGACGCGTTCTTCACCGGGATCGCCGCCGCCCTCGCCCACAAGCGCGACGTGTTGTCCGCCGGGCTGCGGGCCGCAGGCTTCGACGTGCACCGCAGTGACGGCACCTACTTCGTCGTCGCCGACGCCGCGCCGCTCGGCCACCTCGACGCCGTCGCGTTCTGCCGCCGGCTCCCCGAGCTCACCGGGGTGGTGGCGGTGCCGCTGTCCGCGTTCTGCCGCGACGAGTACGCACGCCGGACGGCCTCGCTGGTGCGCTTCGCGTTCTGCAAGCGCGTCGAGGTGCTGGAGGAGGCTGCGGCGCGACTCGCGACGCTCGGCGCCTGAAGCGCGCGCGGCGCACTCAGTCGATCGGCTCCACCCGGTAGCGCCGCAGCGCGAGCGCCGGATTGCGCCGGCGCACCTCGTGCACCCGCTCCACCGACGCCTCGGCGATGGCGACCCCGGAGGTCTCCCCCAGGCCGGCGAGCACGACCCCCATCGGGTCGATGATCGCGCTGCTCCCGACGCCGATCGGCGGCGTGTGGTCGGCGGCCGCGACGTAGAGGGTGTTCTCGATCGCGCGCGCCGCCAGCAGTGTCGACCAGTGCTGCTCCTTGAGCGGGCCGCGCACCCACTCGGCCGGCACGGCGACCAGCTCGGCGCCCGCGTCGGCGAGCCGCCTGGTCACCTCGGGGAAGCGCAGGTCGTAGCAGGTCTGCATGCCGATCCGGAGGCCGTCCACCTCGAACACCTCCGGCACGGCCAGGTCGCCGGGCACCACCCAGTCCGACTCGATCGAGCCGAAGGCGTCGTAGAGGTGCTGCTTCCGGTAGACGGCGAGCGTCTCGCCGTTCGGGCCGACGGCGACGAGCGTGTTCGCGAACTTGTCGTGCACCCCGGTCTGCTCCACCAGGCCCGCGATCACGAAGACCTCGTGCTCCCGGGCCGCGGCCTGGAGCGCGCGCACGAACTCCCCGTCCAGCGGTTCGGCGTTGCGCGCGAACGACGGCCCCAGTGGGTCGGTGAAGTAGGAGGAGTACTCCGGAAGCACCACGAGCCGGGCTCCGCGTGCCGCCGCGACGGCGATCAGCGCGGTGGCGACGTCGCGGTTGTGCACCCGGTCGTCGCCGGGCGTGAACTGGGCGACCGCGACGCCGACCGCGCTCACGGCCGGGCCTCGGCGGGCACGGCCTCCGCGACCGGGCGGGGCGTCTCCGTCGGGAGCCGGAGGCTGATCGAGGTGCCGACGCCCTCCTCGCTCGCGATGTCGAGCCGGCCGCCGTGCGCGGTCACGATGGCCTTGGTGATCGTCAGGCCGAGGCCGACGCCGGGGACGGCGTTGCGCGTCGCGGTCGACGCCCGGAAGAACCGCTGCGAGAGCTGGCTGAGCTCCACCGCCGGGATGCCGATGCCGGTGTCGGTCACGGCGACCACCGCCTCGTCCCCCTCGCGCCGCAGCGAGACGGTCACCCTGCCGCCCGACGGCGTGAACTTCAGCGCGTTCGAGACGAGGTTGTCGACGGCCTGGCCCAGCCGCACGGTGTCGCCGCGCACCTCCACCGTCTCGTCGGGGACGTCGCAGACGAGCTCGACGCCCGCGGTGGCGGCGACCGGGGTCGCGGACTCCACCGAGGCGCCGACGACCGAGCGCAGCTCGGCGTCCGTGATGTCGATCGGGAACCGGCCGGACTCGACCTGGGCGGTGAACAGGAGGTCGCCGACCAGCCGCAGCAGCCGGTGCGCGTTGCGCTCGGCCACCCCGAGGTATTGCAACTGCTCCTGCGACAGCGGGGCCTCGTCGTCGTCCCGCATCAGCTCGAGGTAGCCGAGGATCGAGCTGAGCGGCGTGCGCAGCTCGTGCGAGATGAGGCCGACGAACTCGTCCTTGAGGCGCGCGAACTCCCTGGCCTGCGTCATGTCCGTCGCGACGAAGATGAAGCCGACCCGGTGCCCGTTCTCGTCCAGCCGCGGCGTCGCGGCGACCTGGACAGGGACCTGCTTGCCGTCGGCGCGCACGTAGGTCCAGTCGCGCACGTCGGCGTAGCCCGCCCGGACCGTGTCGACGAGTGCGGAGAAGTCGTCCATCCCCGACACCGTGGTGAAGCGGGCGTCCATGTCGCGCAGCCGCTGCTCGAGCTCGCTCACGAGGTGGAACTCGATGACCTTCCGGTTCGCTCCGAGTACCTGTTTCTCGGTGAGCCCGAGCATCTTCTCGGCGCCGGGGTTCCAGACGTCGATCACACCGTCGAGGTCGGTGCCGATCACCGACTGCTCGGTCACGGCGTTCCAGATGCTCTGGATGAGCCGGTTCGCCGTCTTGAGCCGCGCCTCGTTGAGCACCAGCTCGTCCTGCGTGCGCACCGCCTGCTCGAGGAGCTCCTCGCGCTGCGCCGCGGCGGCACGGGTGGCCTTCAGCTGCGCGCGCGAGCGGTGGGCGATCTCGTTGACGACCGCGGCGACGATCGCGTAGATGACGGGCGAGAAGAAGGCGCGGATGACGTCGGCCGGGCTGCTCGGCGTGCCGGCGACCACGATCGGGCCGATCAGCACCAGGAAGATGCCGAGGGCGGCGATGATGATGTTGCGCCGCCCCTCCTCCGTGGCGATCCAGACGAACGGCAGCAGCAGGATGACGCCGATGGACGACGTCGAGCCCCCGGTCCCGATGCGCATCAGGCCGATCGAGAGCATCGCGATCAGCGGGACGGCGACGGACCAGTGCACGTCGATCCGCGGCCACGGCACGAGCACCGCCAGCAGGAGGGCTCCGATCATCACGGCCACGGCGCCCACGATGAAGGTCGTGATGTGTGCGCTCACCACGCCGGGGATCAGCGACAGGCCCAGGGCGATGGCGAAGCCGACGAGCGTCGGCACCAGCTTCACGAGGACCGACGGGGATTCGAGGGGGATGCGGCTGAGCCACCGGTCGACCGTCATGCGGGTTCTCCCAGTCCGAGCATCGAGCGGATGCGCTCGGAGAGCACCCGGGGGCTGAACGGTTTGATGATGAAGCTGTCGGAGCGGTCGGCGACGACGCCGTGATCGGTCAGGAGCTGCACCGAGGCGGACACCATCAGGATGAGCGTGTCCTTGATCGCCGCGTCGCCGCGGATCGCGTCCGCGACCTCCACGCCGTTGAGGCCGGGCATCGAGATGTCGAGCACCACCAGGTCGATGCCGCCCTCGGTGACCGCGTCGAGCGCCGCCCGACCGTTGTCGACGGCCGACGCGATCTCGACGCCGGCCCGGTTGGCTGCGATGACCATCAGGGCCCGGATGTCGGCGTCGTCGTCCGCGATCACGACCCGCTTCGCGGCGCTCACGGGAAGAACACCACCCGCACGACGCCGATCGCGGCGACGACGAGGAGCGCAATACCGCCGTAGATCGGCAGGCGCAGCTCCCAGCGCCGGTTGCGGTCCAGCTCGCGCTGCAGCTCCTCGCGCTGCACGCGGGTCAGGTCGACGGGGCTCATCCCTGCTCCTCCAACTGCGCGCCACCTGCTGACTCCACGGCGACGGCGTCGAACAGGGCCGCCACCCGGTCGTAGCGGCCGACGTCGGCGGCGTCGTGACTGTCCGTGGACGCAACGATACGCGCTCCGGCGGCCAGGAGCGCGCGCACGGCGAACGGCCCGGGGCAGGCCCACTTCTCGTTGACCTCGACGATCGTGCCGGTCGCGGCGGCCGCAGCCGCCCAGGCGGCCAGCCGGTCGCCGCCGAGCTGCTCCTCGGCGAGGCCGATCTTCGGCAGGATCGAGAACCAGTGCGCAAGCTGCGCGTGCGGAGTGCGCTCCATCGCGCGTACGCTCGCCTCCACGAGCAGGTCGAGGGCGTCGTCGGCCGAGAGGCCGGCGGCGAGCCGCGCCCGGGTGGCCTCGGGCGACCACGGGCCGTCCGTGCCGGGGAACTGGTGGTCGCCGATGACGATCGCGTCCACACCGCCCGGACCGACGACGAGTCCGGCGGGGGTGTCGACCGCCCCGCTCGCGTCGAGGAGCTTCGCCTCCACGCCGGTGAGCACCGTGAGCCCGTCCGGCACCGGTTCTGCGGCGACCGCCGCGACGAACTCCGGCACCCAGGTCGTCGAGGCGCGCACGTGGTCGGTCAGCCGCACGGTGCGCAGGCCGGCTCGGTGAGCCGAGGCGATGTTCTCGGCGAGCGTGCTGCGGGCGTCGTCCGAGAAGGTCGAGTGGACGTGGTAGTCGCCCTCCAGGAGCCGGCTGAGCCCCGTCGTGCCGTCGGTCACTCCTCCGGACCCTCCGTGTGCGCGGCGTTGTCGGAGACCAGCACGTCGCCCGGGTCGAGGAACACGTCCTCCAGGAAGCGCACGTTGGCCAGCTCGGCGAAGTCGACCGCGGACGGCACCGGACGGCCCAGCACCAGGTCGAGCAGCAGGGACGGCATGTCGACGCCGGCGGCGATCGTGAGGGGCATCGCCCCGGGGAAGCGCGGGTTGACCTCCAGCAGGGCGGGGACGCCGTCGCTGCTGTAGCGCAGCTGCACGTTGGCCACCCCGGTCAGGCCGACGGCGCGCGCCACGGCGGCGGCGGTCTCCGACAGCTCGGCGCGGCGGACGGTGCGCCCGGCGATCGAGACGCCGGAGTCCACGCGCTCGCGCGAGCGGGGCACGGCGGCGATCACGCTGCCGTCGAGCGCCGCGAGCACGTCGACGGAGAACTCCTCGCCTGGGAGGTTCTCCTGGATGATGATGCTCCGGTCCTCGCCCAGCGCCTCCAGCGCCGCACGGTCGGCGATCAGCCGGACGCCGCGCGATCCCGCACCGCTGCGCGGCTTGACGATGACCGGGAAGACCCACTCGGCTCCGACGCCGTCGCGGTCGAGCAGCCGGGTCTCCGGGATCCGCGCCGCTCCGGCGACCGCCTGCGCGAGCCGGAACTTGTCGAGGCAGGTCACGAGGGTCTCGAGGCTCGGCGCCGCGAGCGACGTGCCGACGGCGGCCAGCTCGTCCCGGCGCGCGGCGAGCCCTGGCAGCTCGACGTCCACCGTCGAGAACAGCACGTCGATGTCGTCGGCGGCGCACATCGCGATCAGCTCGTCGACGAAGCGTGGCGACTTCCCGGGCGACACGATCCGGCGGGCATTCTCCGGCACCAGGTACAGCCCGCTCGCCCAGCCGTCCATGTCGGCGGCGAGCACCTCCACGTCGTCGCGCTTCAGCAGCGAGCGGATCACGGCGATCCCGGCCGGTCCGCCGGCTCCGGTGACGAGGACGCGGGTGGTCTCCGGGCTCATTCGTGGTTCCTCCGGATCCGGGCGTCGGTGTGGACGCTCGCGGCCGGCACTGAGATGTCCGCGGTGTCGCGCATCACCTCCAGCGGCTCGCAGTTCGTCCCGCCGCCGAACCGCGACCAGTAGCGCGCCGTGGCGAGCACGAAGTCGTGCTCCATGTAGCTGCGCTGCTCGCTCTGCGAGCGGAAGCAGTCGATGAGCCGCAGCTTCGCCTCGGTGAACCCGTCGATCGGTACGAACCGGGTCGGGCGGAAGTCGATCGTCGCGGACGGGCTCTGGAAGCAGCAGACGGTGCGCACGTCGCGGGTCGCGACGTTCACGGCAGCGTGCACGGCACGGTGGTCCTGGTGGCGGTCGTGCGCGGAGTGGGTGTAGACGATGTCCGGCTTCACCTCGGCGACGACGCGCTCGATGATGCCGACGGTCGGGTCGGCAGCGGAGATGCGGGTGTCCTCGAGGTCCTCCAGGAACAGCCTGGCTCCGAGCAGCTCCGCCGCCGCGAGCGATTCATGCTGGCGGTCCTCGGCGTCGCCGCCCCGGGCGCCGCGGGAGAGCGTCAGGATGACCACCTGGTTGCCGGCCTCGCGGTGCGCGGCGAGGATGCCGCCGACGCCGATCTCGACGTCGTCCGGGTGCGCGCCGATGGCCAGCACGACCTGCTGCTGGCTGGCCGCGCGCTTGGCGCGGCCCTCCTCGGCGAGGCGCCCGACGATGGCGACGAGCTCGGAGGACGCGATCGGCTTGGTGAGGAACTCGTCCGCCTGGGCCCGGAGCGCGGAGACCGCGTAGTCGACCGAGACATGCGCGGTCATCACCACCACGGGCATCCCGGGGTGACGCGCGCGCAGCTCGCGGAGGAGGTCGATGCCGGAGATGCCCGGCATCTCGATGTCCGTGATGACCACGTCCGGGTCGAAGGCCGAGATGGTGTCGAGCGCGATGGACGGATCGGTCACCGCGACCACCTGGGCGTCGGCGCGCTTCTCGAGCACCGTCTTCATGTAGAACGCGACGTCCGGATCGTCCTCGATCACGCAAACGCGGTACTTCTGAGCAGAGTTCGCCATACGCTCCTCCCCGGATTCTGGCTCGACTCTACTGGGACGATCGGTCTACGCGATTCGGACTCGCCCGGGGCTGCAGCCGATTTCACACTCCTCCGGTGCCGTGATAGAGTCACTTCTTGTGCCGCGGGGTGGAGCAGCTCGGTAGCTCGCTGGGCTCATAACCCAGAGGTCGTAGGTTCAAATCCTGCCCCCGCAACCAACTGGCCCGGACTTGAGGAGAAATCCCCAGGTCCGGGCCGATTTTTGTCTGCAGTGCATTCCGGAGGACGAGTGGACGAGGCTCTCGACGCCGGGCGCGTCGCCGCGGTCTGGGAGGAGCATCCCACCTGGGCGCTCCTGCGCAGCTATAACGGCCGCTGGGTCCTCCCGCTCTTCTCGCGCCATCTCGAATACGCCGACGGCACGGTCTCGGCGGACTGGTTCCACCAGAAGGTCGCCGAAGCGCTCGATGCGCTCGAGGACGACCGCGAGCCGCCGGCCGATCCCGAGTCGTCCCGCACCTCCCCCGTCGAGTACTGCCGGAGCTGGGTGGACAGCCGCTGGCTGATCCGCACCCGCGCCGGGGCCGGCGAGGGCCGCGCGCGCTACCGGCTCTCGCAGTACGCCCTCCAGGCGCTGCGGATCGTCCGCGAGCTCGCCGAGCCGGACAGCGCGGTGTCGGAGGCGCGCTTCGCGAGCATCGCGCACGCCGTCCACCAGCTCGCCGCGCTCACCGACCCCACCGCGGAGTCCCAGCTCGAACGCCTCGACCGGGAGATCGCGGAGCTGCAGGCCCGCCGCGACGCGATCGCGCGCGACGGGGCCGTCTCCGCCTCCCCCGAGACCGTCGCGCGTCAGGTGCGCGAGGTCCTGCGGCTCACCGCGACCCTGCCGGAGGACTTCCGCCAGCTGGGCGCGATGGTCGAGCAGCGCCACCGCGAGGTCGCACGCGCTGCTTCCTCGGAGCACGTCGGCAAGGGCGCGCTCGTCGACCGCTTCCTGCGCGACAACGACCTGCTGGAGCAGACGCCGGAGGGGCGCGCTTACCGCGGCTTCGCCGGGATGCTGTCCTCCCGCGAGCTGGAGGGCATGCGCGCCGACATCGACCGGGTGCTGTCGCGGCCCGACACGGAGCTGACCGAACGGCAGCGCACGCAGCTGGAGACGCTGATCACCTCGCTGCTGGCCGAGGAGCAGACCGTCCAGGAGACCTACGTGCGCTGGACCTCGTCGCTGCGCCGGTTCCTCAGTCGCAGCGGCTCGGACCGGCACGCCCGGCTGCTCGCGCTCGCGGCCCGTGCGCTCGACGCCGGGGCGCTCTGGACGGAGCGCCGGCCCGGCCCGGTGCTGGTCGACGGCGACGTGCTCGGCATCGGCGGCTGGGACCTGGTCGACGTGACCCAGACGCAGCTCTGGCGCGACCGGGGCCGACCGGAGGTCGGCGTCGCCATCACCGAGAACGACGACCCGCTGCCCGAGCACGACCGTGAGGCGCTCCGGCTCGCCGTGGGGACCAGCGCCGCCGCCGTGCGGGAGACGATCGACGCGCTGCTCTCACGCGCCGAGACCATCACCGGCGCCGACGTGTACGCGGAGACTCCGCCGGAGTTCCGCCGGCTCGGGCTCGCCGTGAGCCTGATCGAGCTGGGCGCCGAGCACGGCGCCGTGGCCGAGGGCGTCCAGACCGTTCCGCTGGAGCTGGCCGACGCCGACCGCGAAGTGACCATGCCGCTGCTCGTCTTCGGACGGGACGCGCACGACCAGGAGGCGGAGGACCGGTGACGGACACGCTCGAACACGATCCCAGCGGCAGCGAGGAGGCGGAAGCGGTGGACCACGAGGGCACCGACGCCTTCGGGGACCGCCCCTCCGACGCCCTCCCCCGCGAGGCGCGCACGGCTCTCGTCACCCTGCTCACCAGCCGGTTCGTCACCCGGGCGAAGCAGCCGGACGCCTGGCGCGGGCTCCTTGACCACGAGGACGACATCCGCGCCCGCCTCGACGAGCTCTTCCTGACTCTGCACCTCGACCGCGAGCACGAGGTCGCCTTCAAGCGCCAGAACGGCGAGGACGGCGTCCCTGTCCTGCTGCGCCGCGAGAAGCCGCTGTCCCGCGACGCCTCGCTGCTGCTCGTGCTGCTCCGCCAGGAGCACGCCTACACCGACGCGCAGGACGAGCCGGTCACCGTGACGCGCGACCATATCGCCGAGTTCCTCGGCCGGTTCCAGGGCGACTCCGCGCACGACGAGGTGCGCGTCGACCGACGCATCCGCGCGGCGATCGCGGCCCTCGACCGGCTGGAACTTCTCACGCCGACGCCGGAGGACCCCGATCTCTTCGTCGTCTCGCCCGCCGTCGTTCCACTGATCGGCACGGCCGAGCTGCTGCACCTGGAGCGGATGTTCCTGGAAGGTGCGGGAGCGCCCATCGAGACCGATACCGCCACCACCGAGGAGGACGCCGAGTGACCGACCTGCCCGTCGACGACGGCCTGCTGCGCCGCGGCCAGTTCCGCATCGAGCTCGTGCAGCTCCTCAACTGGGGCAGCTACGACGGCCTGCACCGGATGCCCGTCGGCCGCGGCGGCATCGCCATCCTCGGCCCGACCGGCCGCGGCAAGTCCACCGTGCTCGACGCGATGTCCGCGGTCATCATGCCCAATCCGCAGGAGTTCAACCGCGCCGCCCGCGACGACTCCCGGCAGCGGTCGGAGCGCACGGTCTACAGCTACGCGCGCGGGAAGACCGACGAGGTGCGGGACGCCGGCTCCGACACCACCACGACGCACTTCCTCCGCCCGCTCGGCACGGCCTTCCCGAGCGGCGCCGCGATCACCTGGCGCACCGAGCTCGGCGAGACGATCACCGCCGCCCGCCTGGCCTGGATCGGTCCGGACACCTCCACCCAGGACGAGGTCACCACCGCGACGGTCTACCTGCTCACCCACGGCGAGTTCCCGCTCGGGAGGCTGAACGAGCTCGTCCAGGAGCCCGGCAGCTCCTCGCCGCTCACCCGTGCCTCCCTCGCCCGCCTGGTGCACCCGGAGCGCGACCTGGTCACCTCCTCGCAGCCCGAGCTGCGCGTGCGGCTGTGCGAGGAGCTCGGGATCGGCGGCAGCGACGAATCGCAGCTCAAGGCGCTCACGCTGCTGCGCCGCGCCCAGGCGTCCAAGGGCGTCTTCTCCATCGACGAGCTGTTCAAGAGCTTCGTGCTCACCGAACCGCGCGCCCTGTCCCGCTGGGAGACGACCCTCAGCAGCTACCGCGAGGCGTCAGCGCTCTACGACGTGTTCGAGACCACCCGCCGCAAGCTGGAGGTCCTCGCCGACGTCCCGGCCCGCGCCGAGCAGTACGCCGCCGCCGCCGAGGACGCCACCGGCAAGCGCCGCCTGCTCTCCCCCGCCGACGGCGAGAGCGATCCGCGGCTGCGGGTCTGGCTCGCCGAGCGCATCCGCGACTGGGTGTCCGGCGAGGTGGACGTGGTGCGCGACCGCAAGCGCGAGCAGGAGACGCTGCGCCGGGACGCCGACGCCGAGGAGCGCGCCGCGCATCGCGCCCATCAGGACGCCCAGGCCCGGCTCGCCGCGGCCGGCGGCGACCCGTCGGTCGCCCTGCGTCGCGAGCACGAGTTCGCCGAGCGGATCCTCGCGGCGCAGACCCGGGAGCGCGCGGCGGCGGATGCCCTGTTCGCCCGCGCCGGACTCCCGGCGCCCGAGTCGGCCGAGCAGCTGGCCGAGCTGCAGCGCGAGGCGGAAGCGCGCCTCACCGCCGCCGCGGCCGACGAGGAGCAGCAGGCGCACCGCTACGAGCTGGCCGGCCGGGTGGACGCCGCCAAGAAGGCCATCGCCGCCGCGACCGCCGAGAAGCGGTCGTTCGAGCAGCGCCGCAGCAACGTGCCGGCCGACGCGGACGAGCGCCGCCGCCGGATCGCCGAAGGCGCCGGCCTCGCGCCGGAGGACCTCCCGTACGCCGGCGAGCTGTTCGAGGTCGCCCCGGGCCGCCGGGACTGGAGCAGGGCGGTGGAGGCCGTGCTCGGTGAGGTCGCCACGCACCTCCTCGTCGACGAGCGCAGCTTCGACCGGGTCCGCCGGTTCGTGAACGACGCCGACCTGCGCGGCCGGGTCGTGCTGGTGCCGGCCGCCGCGGGCCGCGCGCCCGCGCTCGACCCCGTCGACCGGACCGTGCCAGCCCTCCTGCAGTTCGACGACGCCAGCCCGTTCCACGGCTGGCTGCACGACGAGCTGGTGGCCGACCGCAGCGTGCTGTGCGTCGAGTCGCCGGACGAGCTGGACGCCTCGCGGCCGGCCGGCGTCTCCGGCGCGGTCACCCGCTCCGGGATGCGCTCCGCCGCGCGCGGCCGGGTCATCAAGGACGACCGCCGCAACGCCTCCTGGATCGGCCTCGACAACACGCCGCGCCTCCACGAGCTGGCCGCGCGCCTCACCGCGCTCGAGACCGAGCTCGCGGAGGCGCGCGCCGACTCCGACCGGGCCGAGGCCGAGCACGGCGACGCCCGCCGCCGCAGCGAGGCCCTGGGCGCGGTCGGCGCGCTCGACTGGGAGCGCATCGAGGTCGCGCCGCACGCGGCCCGGGTGGCCGAGCTCGCCGAACAGCTCGCCAACGTCTCGGTCGCGCACCCCGAGGCGACCGCGCTGCAGGAGGAGGCCGAGCGCCACGACCGCGAGCGGATCGCCGCCGCCCGGCGTGGCGCGGCCCTGCAGACGCGGCTGGACGAGCTGGAGTCGCAGCACGCCGACCTCATCGACATCGAGGACAGCATCGCCGACGCCCTGGAGGCCAACAGCCCGCTGACCCCCGAGGAGCGCCTGCTGCTCGGCACTCTGCCGTTCGCAGCGCCGCGCGAGGCCGCCGACGTCGACCGGCGCTATGCCGAGGCGCTGGCGGCGCTCCGCGACCAGATCGACGCCCACCAGCAGAGTGTCGAGCACGTCGAGCAGCTGCTCGTGGTGACGTTCGAGCGCTATCGCGACCTCGACCCGTCCGCCGAGATCGACGCGACGATCGAGAGCCTCCCCGCCGTCCAGGCCATCCACCGGGTGCTCGTCGAGGACGACCTCCCTCGCGCGAAGGCCGACTGGCTGGTCAAGGCCGGCGCGAGCATGGGCGACAGCCTGCGCGCCCTGCTCACCCAGATCGAGGAGGACGGCCACGCCATCCGCCGCGGCGTCCGGCCGATCTCGAACGCGCTGCGCGGCATCGAGTTCCGGGAGGGGTCGACGTTGGACATCGACCCGCGGCCGGTCTCCAACAGCGACCTCCACGAGTTCACCCGCACGCTGCGCAAGCACACGGCGGGCGCGGCGGGCGCGGCGGGCGCCGACAGGAGGGACGCCGCGGCGATCGAGCGCGACTTCCTCGACCTGCGCCGCGACCTGTCCCGGCTGGAGGAGCGCTCGCGGGCGGGCGAGGCCTGGCGCCGCCGAGTGCTGGACGCGCGCGAGCACTACCAGTTCCGCGCGATCGAGACCCGCGCCGACGGGGCCCAGATCGTGCACGAGGGCGTCGCGGGCAAGTCCGGTGGCGAGGGCCAGGAGCTCATCGCGTTCGTGCTCGGCGCCGCGCTGCGCTACCGGCTCGGCGACGGGACGGACGCCACCCCGACCTACGCCCCGATCGTGCTCGACGAAGGGTTCGTGAAGGCGGACAACGAGTACACCGGCCGCGCGCTCGCGGCGTTCCGCGGGCTCGGGTTCCAGCTCATCGTCGGCGCCCCGCGCGACAAGGTGAACGCGTTCGAGGAGCACGTCGAGTCGGTGGCGTATGTCACGGGCGACCCCGCGCGGCCCGGCCTGTCGCGGATCTACTCGCTCAGCATCCGGGAGGCGCTGGAAGGCGAGCGGATCGGCACGGCGGCCGTCTGACGGCGACCCCGGTGTGCTTCTTAGGAAGGCAGTGAACGCCTGATGTAGGTGAAGACCTCCCCGGCAGGCTGCGGGTACCACGCACATCTAGCCAACGGAGGTCTTCATGTCTTACGCTGCCGCGCCTGTGACGCCGGAAGGGTTACGCACGCGCTCACCAGTTCTTCGGCAGCCGCGGGTCAGTCGAGTCGATGGGCGCACAGCGGCTGTACCCCTGGAAGTCGGAGTAGTCCTCGCCGATCGTGAACTCGATCGCGAAGCCGTCTGCGCGGACGCCGGTGAGGTAGGGCGGGTAGGAGACGACTTTCCGCGGCGGGTAGATGAGGTTGTCCTCGATCACTTTCGTCGGGAACCCGCGCTCGGTCCACAACGCCGCAACCCGTTCTGCCGTCTCGTCAGGATTCGACTTCGTCGGACCGAAGTACTGGTTGAAGATGTTCCAGCTCTCCGACTCGGTGCCATCGGCGTAGTTACCGCACCCGGTCCCCCAGCTTTTGTCGGGCACTGTTGGCCAGGTGTCGGCGACGAGGGCGGTGGCTTCGTCGTAGAGGGCCTGGATCTCCTGCTGCACGGCAGCGCGGTCAGCGCGGTCCTGGTCTTCCATCTCCTGAATCTCCTTCGCAGTCTTGGGCTGTCCGGCGCACCCGGTCAGAGTGCCCGTGACGAGCAGAGCCGTCACTGCCACCACGCGCAGCATGAGGCGGGGTCGGCGTCTGCTGAGGTTGGTCATCGTCCTGCTCCGTGCGGGGTCGGTCGGGGTGCCGCGCTGAACGGGTGGGCACCGAAGGCCAGTCCGGCTGGGAGGAGGGAGCCGCCCCTGTGTTCCGAGGCCCAGGTCTGTGCGCGCTTGCTCACCAGTTCTTCGGCAGCCGCGGGTCAGTCGAGTCGATGGGGGCACAGCGGCTATAGCCCACGAAGTCGGAGTAGTTCTCGCCGATCGTGAACTCGATCGCGAAGCCGTCTTCGCGGACGCCGGTGAGGTAGGGCGGGTAAGACACGACCTTCCGCGGCGGGTAGATAAGGTTGTCCTCGATCACTTTCGTCGGGAATCCGCGCTCGGTCCACAACGCCGCAACCCGCTCCGCTGTCTCCTCGGGACTGCCCTTGGTAGGGCCTTTGTACTGGTTGGCGATGTTCCAGCTCTCCGACTCGGTGCCATCGGCGTAGTTACCGCACCCGGTCCCCCACTCCATCGAGTACGGTGTCGGCCAGGTGTCGGCGACGAGGGCGGTGGCCTCGTCATAGAGGGCCTGGATCTCCTGCTGCACGGCGGCGCGGTCAGCGCGGTCCTGGTCTTCCATCTCCTGGATCTCCTTCGCGGTCTTCGGCTGTGCTGTGCACCCGGTCAAAGTTCCCGTGACGAGCAAAGCGGTCACTGCCACCACGCGCAGCATGACGCGGGGTCGGCGTCTGCTGAGGTTGGTCATCGTCCTACTCCCCGCGGGGTCGGGGTCGGTCGGGGTTGTGGATTCGGCAGCTTCCCCCGGTCGATCGGAGTGCCACTGACCGGGAGGTCCTGCCCGCGCCCCATCGTCGCCATCGCCGTGCCGTACTGAGCGGAGGTGAGGTTGTCGAGGTAGCTGTAGGAATCAGGGGTCTTCTGGCTGTTGCCGAACGGGCCGTGCTGAGTGATCCCTTCGAGCGCGATGCCGTCCAGGACGGTGTTCTCCGCGCTGAACGCTCGGGCGCCGAAGCCCGGGCGCGTGGGGTCTACGCGCCCAGAACCGAACCGCCCAATCCCGGCCCACTCGTCGTTGACCCCTTCGGCCGCGAAGACCTCCCCACCGGGCACGTGCAACGCAGCCGCGGAACCGACCTCGGTGGCGATGCCGGCTGAGCCGAGCAACACCACGTGCCCGGCCGACACCTCCGGCTGGGTCAGGGCGAGGGTGGCGACGTTGGTCCCGTACGAGTGTGCGATGACCGAGAGCCCCGACGCTTGCGCGGCCCAGTCCTTCACCGCGGTCAGCCCGCGCAGCGTGTTCCCCAACCGTTCCGCCCCGACCCTGGCGAGATCATCGTGCGTGACGCCCCACACATCCGCTCCACCGGGCGGGTCGTAATCCAGCCACGACAGCACCGCGATCTTGCTCGGATCAACACCAGACGCCTTCCACTGTTGCTGCTGCAGGCCTCTGGCAGCGATGCCATATTGGCCGATGTCGTTTGCGGTGGTTCCCATTCCGGGGACGAGGACGCTGATGTGGTCGGCGGTCTCCAGGAGCCCGGTGCTGACGGCGACTTTGGTGCGCTCGCCGGGCTGGTAGACATACAACTCGTGCGGCGGGGTGCCGGTCGGGCCGCCGCCGTAGGCAATATCGATCCGGGAGAGCGTCTGCGCCAGCTTCTCCGCTGCCGCGAGACGATTCAGCGCCGCCTGACGCACCCCGTCGAACGGTGAGCCGAGCTCCGGGTCGGCCTTCGCCTCCGTAAGACGCTTCGTCGCCGCGGCCAGGTCGCCGGTCAGGCAGTGGCGGTTCGCGTCCGAACGTACCCGTGGGGGAACACCGTCGAGGTTCCCGATCAGGCGCGGAACCGCTTTCGCCCACTCCGCCCGCTGTGTCGCATCCAGGGCCTTCCACCAGGCGGCGGTCGTCTCCGGCGCCGGCGGGTGGTCCCAAAACCTCTGAAGCAGTTCGGGATGCGCCGCGAGCACCGCCTCCATCTGCGACGGCGACAAATCGTTCAGCAGCGACGACAGCTCTCCCGGCGTCGCGGACTTACCGTCCTTCGACGGACCCAGCCACGCCATGTAGGTGAGAGCACTCCTTCGTGAGGCCAGAGCACCCCCTCCGACCCTCATGGCACCCACAAGCGTGGAGCGACTGTCGGTGTCGTCCAGCTGCTTCAGCAATGCCACGACATCCCTGGTCGCAGCAGCCAACCTCTGAAGGCTGTCGTGAAAGAGCCCACGCGTTGCGACGTGGATGCCCTGCAGCGCGGAAAGCCTGTCCTCCAGATCACGAACGTCCCGCTCCAACTGGGCCAGCACCAACTCCAGCCGGGCGTTCGCCATCTGCAACGCCTCACCCAGCACCGGCACCGCAATCAGTGCGGAGGCAGCGGCACGATTCGCCTCCATCATGCGCTCGGTCGCATCCAGCTGAGCCCTGGTCGCAAGAAGCTGAACGTTCAGCTCATCCTCTTTCAACACCCCGAAACGACTGATCTTCGAGTCCTCGAACGTGAACTTCTCCAGCTCACGCCCGATGGAGTCGATCTCGGTTCTCGCGTCAGAAAGACACGGGGCAATGATCTGCGAGAACAACGCCTCGACGGCCGAGTAGCCCTTCCCGGACAGCTCACCTGTGCCCAGAGCGGCGACGAGACGATTCGTCGCCCTCTCCGTCGCATCCAGCGCCGCCCGCGCAGTGCTGAGATTCCCCGACAAGGCGGTCTTGACACTCGCTGAATCGACCGCGTCATAGATCAAGCCCACAACGCACCGGCCCCCTCGCCCCGAAGCCCATCCAGCCCCACTTCAGACGCAGACCGGGCGGCCTCCATCAATCGCTGCACGTCGGTCGCGTTGCCGATGCGTCGAGGACGGACGGCAACACGGCTAAATATGTGATTCTTCATAGCTACAATAAATATTGCCTGAAAAGCGTCAAGAATCAAAGACGCTACCACTTACCCGCGCGCGCTGGCGGTGTTCTGCGGGCTCGGCTTCCAGCTCATCGTCGGTGCCCCGCGCGACAAGGTGAACGCGTTCGAGGAGCACGTCGAGTCGGTGGCCTACGTGACGGGCGACCCCGCCCCGCCGGGGCTCTCGCGCATCTACTCGCTGAGCATCCGGGAGGCGCTGGAGGGCGAACGGCTCGGCGTGCGCTAGCCGAACGTCACCTCGTCCAGCTCCGGCACCTCCACGCCGGCGGCGATCAGCTCGAGCGTGACGCGCTCGACGATCGCCGCCGCGGGCTCGCCGTCGTCGTAGGTGGTGTGCGCGCCCGCCGGGACGACCACGTCGAAGCCGCGCTCCAGCGCGCCGACCGCGGTCGCCTGCACGCAGTATTCGCTCTGCAGACCGGCCACGACGACGGTGTCGACGCCCATCGCGCGCAGCACATCCGCCAGCGCCGGATTGGACTCGAAGGCGTTCGGGACGTCTTTGCGCACCACCGGCTCGCCGGGCTGCGGCGTGAACACCAGCTCCCAGCCCGGCGCTCCCGGCTCGTCGGGGTCGCCGCGGCGACCGTCGTTCTTGACGTGGATGACGGCGGCGCCCGCGTCCCGCGCCGCGTCGAGCAGCCCGGTGAGGACGCCGGTGAACTCCGGCGCTCCGTCGACGGCCGTGTCGCCGACGAGCATGTTCCGCTGGACGTCCACGAGGATCAGGGCATATCCCATGCGCTCCATCATGCGCCGCATTCGCTAGGGTCGTAACCCGTAGGCCCCCCGACTGGGGCCGCAGCCGCGAGGAGGACAGTGGCCGACGATCACGGCAAGGCGACGCAGGCCGCCGTGCGCGAGCGCAACCTGACCAGCGCCCTGCAGCTGGTGCTGTCCGGGGAGGGCTTCGCCACCCGGGCGGGCATCGCGCGCCGCACCGGGCTCACCTCGGCGACCGTGTCCTCCCTGCTCGCCGGCCTCATCGCGGACGGGCTGGTCGTGGAGGGCAGCCTCGCCGAGAGCACCGGCGGCAAGCGCGCGACCACGCTGCGCGTCGACGCCGCCCGCAACGTGCTCCTGTCGGTGATCGTCCAGCCCGGGTTGGTCCGCGGGGCCGTGGTAGACCTCCTCGGCGACGTGGTGCTCAGCCTCGCCCAGCGCACCGCCGCGACCGCGACGGTGGAGGACGTCCGCTCGATCGTCCGCCGCCTCGGGGCCGCGACGGCGGCGCGGGTGGTCGCCGTGGCCGTGCAGGTGCCCGGCATCGTGGCCGCCGACCTCGTCCGCGAGAGCGTGCAGCTCGGCTGGCTGGACGTCGACCTCGGCCGGGAGCTCGCCGGCATCGTCTCGGCCCCCGTGCACCTGGTCAACGACGCGGACGCAGAGGCGATCGCCGACTACGGCATCTCGGAGGAGTTCGGCGCCAACCAGCTCTTCGTCTCGCTCAGCACCGGCGTGGGCGCGGCCGTCATCGTCGGCGGCGATGTGCTCGCCGGCGCGACCCACCGCGCGGGCGAGATCGGCCACGTCCCCGTGCTGTTCGGCGAGGACGCCCCGCTCTGCGCGTGCGGCAACCGCGGCTGTCTGGAGGAGGTCGTCTCGGTGACGAGCCTCCTCGGCCTCCCCCACGGCGCCGACCTGGAGGCGGTGGACGTCGCCGCGCTCGCCGCACTCCCCGAATCGCGCGAGCGCATCGCCGCCGGGGCCCGCGTGCTCGCCCGGGCCCTGCTGATGGTCGGGGCCGCCCTCGACGTGCCGAACGTGGTCCTCGGCGGCGCCGCCCCGAAACTCGGCCCCGACTTCATCGGCCACGTCCGCGCGGAGGCCGCCCGCCACCCGGTCCGCGCCGCGATGCCGCTGAGCTTCCGCTACGCCAAGACCGCGCAGGAGCAGCCGTTCCGCGGCGCGGCGCAGTACGCGCTGCAAGCGACGCTGGGGGTCAGCTGGGCCGGTTGAGGCCGCTCGCGGTTCAGGCCTCGTGCACCCCGCAGATCAACCCGAGCAGCCGCTCCCCCTGCTCGCGCCCGTACCCGCCCGTCGCGATGTCGGCGTAGCCGGGGACGACGATCGACCCCATCTCCACGACCAGCACCCGCGTGGCCAGCGCCCGCACCGCGTCCACGACTGCGCGCTGCCACGGGACCGCTCCCAGTCCCGCTCCCAGCACGATGACCGGCGCGCCCGTCGCGAGCACAGGATCCGGCGGGTCGTCGCTGTCCACGTCGATGACGGGGTTGCGCGACCAGAGCGCCTCCTGCTGCGATCCGGACGATGTCCAGGCCTCGGTCAGCGTGTACCAGCGCGGGACACCGAGGCGTTCGTTGTCGAGGCTGGCCAGGCGGACCACCGTGCAGCGGGTCCGGAAGTCCGGCAGCGTCTCGCGGACGCCTGGCGCGAAGCGGAAGCCGGTCGGTTCGGCCGGCGCCGTCCGGGTCTCCGCGACCAGCGTCATCAGGAGACCCCGAGCCGGGCGGACAGGACCATCACCACGCAGCCGCGGAGCACGATGTCGCGGCCCTGGCTCGTCATCCGGATGGTCACGTCCGAGTGGAAGCCGGCCATCGTGCGGTTGCGGAGCGTCTCCCGCACCGCGTCGATCAGGGGGCCGGCGAGGAGTTCGTCCGGGCCGCTCAGCACGACTTCGGAGAGGTTGAGCGCGCCGACGATCGGCGCGAGCGCGACGCCGAGCCGTTGGCCCGCCTGGCGCAGCACCGGCTCGACGGGCTCTCCAGCCAGAGCCGCCGCAGCCACCTTCGACTCCAGGCGCGGGACGGCCAGCCAGGCCTCCAGGCACTTCTCACGGTCGTAGGGCGCCTCGGCGCCGTCGTCCGTCCCGACCATCACCTGGCCGATCTCGCCCGCGGCGAAGCGGCTGCCGAACACCAGCGCGCCGGCGACCAGGAGGCCGGAGCCGACGCCGTGGCCGACCTTCACCAGCATCATGTCGCCCTGCGCGTCGGCGAAGCCGTGCTCGGCGAGCACCGCCACGTTGGCGTCGTTCGCGACGAACACCGCGCGGCCGGTGCGCTCGGCCAGGCGCCGCTGCAGCGGCTCGTCGGTCCAGCCGAGGTTGGGTGCGGCCACGACCGT
Source organism: Leifsonia sp. Soil_N53 (assembly GCF_057655165.1). Lineage (NCBI taxonomy): Bacteria > Bacillati > Actinomycetota > Actinomycetes > Micrococcales > Microbacteriaceae > Leifsonia > Leifsonia sp. Soil_N53. Next base: position 16,879 of record NZ_JBDGMM010000051.1, on the reverse strand, counting down.
CCCGGTCGCGTCCACGATGCCGGGCGACCCGACGCCGATGCCGAGGATGGGCGCGGTCGCGGCGGCCACGAGCTCGTCCACCAGCGCGAGCACCTTCGCCGTGGCGTCCTCGCCGCGGCTCCCGGCCAGCTCGACCGACGCCGAGCGCAACACCACTCCGTCGATGTCGAGCACCGCGCCGCGGAACACGGCGTGCTCGCTCAGGTCGACGCCGACGATCTGGGTCGCCGCGCGGTTGACGTCGAGCAGCACGGCCGGTTTGCCGGGCCGGGCGTCATCACGCTGACCGAGCTCGACCACGAGGCCCTCCGCGATCAGCTCGCCGACCAGATCCGAGATGGTGACCCGGGTGAGTCCGGTCTCCCTGGCCAGGTCGGCGCGGCTCGCGCGCCCCTTCCGGTACAGCGACTGCAGCACCAGCGACCGGTTGTGGTTGCGGGCATGCTCCGGCAGCACCTTGGTGCGCGGGCGGAGCGCACGGCCCGGAACCATCGCTCCGTCGGCGCCGGCAGGCCGGCGATCGGCGGTGCCGGGACGCCGGGCTTCGTCAATGAGCATGTTTGTTAGTAAAGTGGACAATCAAAGTCCGCGCAAGAGTTTCGCCCTGAAATACCGAAACTCTTCGCGTTTCCGCAGACCACGCCTCGCGAACTTAGTACAGCGCCCAAACATACGAACGACCCGCATCCTCTCGGATGCGGGTCGTTCGCGCGCAGGCGCCGGGTGCTACTTCTTCGGGGTCGGAGTCGGCGTCGGCGTGGACGTCGAGCCCGAGCCGGAGCCGGAGCCGCCCTCCGCTGCGAGCGCGGCCTGGAGGGCCTGCTGCAGGCGATCGTCCGCGGCTCCGTACGCGGACCAGTCGCCCGCCTTGAGTGCGGCCTGACGGTCGACCAGGGCCTGCTTCGCCTGCTGGAGGGCCTGCTGCAGCGCGGCGTTGTTCACGGTGCCGCTCGACCCGGTTCCGCCGCCGGTGCCGGGCGAGCCGCCTCCGGTCGAGCCGCCCCCGGTCGTCGGGACGTTGTTGTCCCCCGCATTGGCGCCGGAGTCGCCGCCGAACAGGGAGTCCAGCGCCTGGTCGAGGGTGTCCTCGAACGCGATCTTGTCACCGAACGCGACGAGCACCTTCTGCAGGATCGGGTAGCTCGTCTCCCCCGTCGACTTGACGTAGACCGGTTGGACGTAGAGCAGGCCGCCACCGACCGGCAGGGTCAGCAGGTTGCCGTTGATCACGTCGGTCTTGCCCTGTCTGAGCAGGTTGAGCTCCTGGGACACGGTCGGGTCGGAGTTGAAGGTGTTCTGCACCTGACCCGGCCCGGGTATGGTGTCGCTCGATGGCAGCGACAGGAGTCTGAGCTTGCCGTAGCCCGACGACACCTTCCCCTTCGTCGAGCCCGCGTCGGCATCGACCGCCAGGTAGCCCTTGAGCACGGAGCGACTGGACTCGCTGGAGGCCTGCGGTATGAACGTCGTGTACAGCGAGAACGACGGGGCGTTCTGCCCGGGCATCTGCAGCGTCAGGTAGTACGGCGGCTGCAGTGTCGGGTCCGACGGCGACGACGTGGGGTCGTTCGGCGTCGTCCACGCGTCGTCGCGCGAGTAGAAGGATCCCGCGTCGGTCACGTGGTACTGCCCCAGCACCGACCGCTGCACCTTGAAGAGGTCGGACGGATAGCGCACGTGACTGAGGAGCTGGGCGCTCATGTCGCTGACCGGCTTCACCGTCGTGGGGAAGACCTTTTCCCACGTCTTGAGCACCGGGTCGTTCGCATCCCACGCATAGAGCTGCACCGAGCCGTCGTAGGCGTCGACTGTGGCCTTGACCGAGTTGCGGATGTAGTTGATGTCGTCGAAGGCGTAGGCCGGCTTCGGCGTCTCGGTGTCCGCGATCGCATCGCTCAGGCTGCCGACGTGCGAGTACGGGTACTGGTCGCTCGTCGTGTAGCCGTCGATGATCCACTTGATGCGCCCGTCGATCACCGCGGGATACGCCTGGGAGTCGAGCGTCAGGTAGGGGGCGACCTTCTGGACGCGCTTGATCGGGTCGCGGTCGTAGAGGATCTGCGAGTCGCTGTTGACGGCGTCGGACAGCACGATCTGCTCGTCCTGGAACTTGAGCGCGTAGACCAGCCGCTTGAAGATGTTGTCGAGCTTGGGACCGCCGTTGCCGCTGAACGTGGTGTACGTCTGCTGCGCGTTGTCGCTGCCGCCCGGGTAGTCCAGCTCGACCGACTTGGCGCCCTTGGGGGCGCCGACGATGGAGTACGTGGGCGACTGCTGACCGAAGTAGACGCGCGGCTCGTACTGCCCGAGGGTGCCCGTGCTGGGGATGCCGGACTCCAGGAACACCGGCTGGCCGTCGCTGGAGCGCTGGTTGCCGTAGGCCGCGACCATGCCGTATCCGTGCGTGTAGACGATGGTGTCGTTGAACCAGCTGCGGCTGGTGAGCCCCGACTGGTTCAGTTCGCGCACCGAGACCACGGCGTCCTGCTCGTTGCCGTTGATCTCGTAGCGGTCGACGTTGAGGTTGCGCGGGAACGCGTAGTACTGCCGGAACTGCTGGAGCTGCTGGAACGAAGGGCTGATCACCGCGGGGTCCATGATGCGGATCTGCGCCGTCGTCTGGGCGTCCTGGCGCAGCGCGCCCTGCTGGGCGTTGGTCGTCGCGTCGTACGGGATCACGTCGATGTCGCTCAGGTCGTACGCGTCGCGGGTCGCGTCGATCGAGCGCTGGATGTAGGGCGTCTCCAGCGTCTTCTGGCTGGGGTCGACCTGGAACCGCTGGACGATCCACGGGTAGATCGCCCCGACCACGAGGGCGGCGACGATGAGCAGCGCCGTGCCGACGATCGGGAACCGCCACCGGCCGACGAACGCGGTCACGATGAACAGGATGGCCACGAACACCGCGGCGCCGGCGAGCACCGCGCGGCCGGGGATGGTCGCGTTGACGTCGGTGTACGCCGCGCCGTTGATCATGTCGTTGACGTTCGAGTCCGTCACGGCGGCGTAGCGGTCGAGCCAGATGCTGATGCCCTGCAGGAGCAGGTAGAGGCCGGCGATGACCGCGATCTGGACGCGCGCGGCCTTCGAGATCCTGACCTCCCGCCCGCTGACGCGGATGGAGCCGTAGAGGTAGCAGGTGGCGAGCGTGGCCAGCAGCGAGATGAGCACGACGGCCGACGCGAAGCCGACGGCGCTGCGGTAGAACGGCAGCGCGAAGAGGTAGAACCCGATGTCCAGATGGAACAGCGGGTCGGACTTGCCGTACGATGTGCCGTTCAGCCACAGCGCCGCACCCTGCCAGCGGCTGGCCGACGAGACGCCGGCGAAGATGCCGAACACGATCGGGATGCCGTACATCGCCAGCCGGCGCAGCGGCTCGATGACCTGCTGATAGCGGTCGAGCTGCGTGTTGAGCTTGGCGTAGACCGGGCGCAGCCGGTAGGCGAGCTGGATGGACAGCCAGAGCGGCAGGGCCATCGCGAAGAAACCGATGAAGAACATCGCGGTGCCGGCGAGCCACTGGGTGGTCAGCACGTTGAGGTACCCGAGCTGCTGGTACCAGAGGATGTCGGCGTACAACCCGGCGAAGACGAAGAACAGGATCACCACCGCCACGACCACCCCGAGGGTGATCCAGATGGCGGCCCGGCGACGGCCAGGGGGTCGAACTGCGGTGGTTGAACTCACGTGTGGGCCCTCGTGCTCCTCGTGGGGTGACTCAGGAATCCATCCTAGGCGGGCCTCGCTTGGAGAATGCTGCGGCCCGGCGGTGAAGAGAGGGTGTGCGGGCCGACAGTGCGATCGGCGGTCAGGAGGCCGGGCAGGTCGGGAGGTCCGCGGTGCTCGCACCGCTCCGCACGGCGTCGAGCACGGCGAGGGAGTCCTTCAGCGTTTTGACCGCGAACACGTGCAGCCCGGCCGGGATGTGCCCGGTGACCTCGTCGCAGTTCGACGCGGGCGCGAGGAAGTAGCTCGCTCCCCCGGTGTCGCGCGCGGCGAACATCTTCTGCCGGATCCCGCCGATCGCCCCGATCGTGCCGGCGTTGTCGATCGTCCCGGTGCCGGCGATCTTCTTGCCGCCGTTGAGCTTGTCCGGCGTGAGCTTGTCGATGATCCCGAGCGCGAACATCTGGCCCGCGCTCGGTCCGCCCACGTTGTTGAGCTGGATGTTCACATCGAACGGGAACGTGTAGTCCATCCCCGCGCCGATCCCGAGCACGACCTGGCCCTGCGTCTCAGTGGGGGTGATCGAGACCGTGGAGGCGGCGCCGTCGCGCACGATGCCGATCTCCGCCGCCTTGCCCGTGCCGTTGGCGTTGACCGCGGCGCGGAGCGCGGAGACGCTCTCGATCGTCTCGCCGTTCACGCTGGTGATCTCGTCGCCGGTCTTCAGCACCTTCGCGGCGGGGGTACCCGGGATGAGCTGCTTGACGGCGACCGCCTGCGGGAAGTCGTAGCCGAGCTGGTTGAGCGCAGCCGCGATCGCGTCCTGCTGGGAGTCGACCATCAGAGCGGCGTTCGCGGCGTTGGACTGCTCGGTGGTCGTTCCCGGCGGGAAGACGTCGTCGATCGGCTGCACCGCGCGGCTCGGGTCGAACCAGGCCTGGATGATGTCCAGCCAGCTCGGGCGCTGGTCCGGGTTGCCGACCACCGACACCGTGAGGAGGTCCAGGGAGCCCGCGGTCGGGTAGGTGGTCTTGTCGGGGATGCTGATCAGCGGCTTGGCATCCGCCGACGGCGACGCGCCCACCGCCTGGTCGGTGCCGAGGGTGTTGAAGACCGGGCCGGGCTGCTCGACCACGAACGGCGCGGGCGCCAGGGCGAGAACCAGCGCGAGCGCGACGGCGACGGCGATGGACACCCAGCCGACGATCGTCCTGCGCGACGGGGCGACCCGGTCGCCGCCGGGGAGGGGCGCGGGCCTGTCGTCGTCGGTGAACAGCGTCACGCGCGGTCCCTTCGGTCGTGTTCGCCACGGGCGCACCGCCCACGGCACCGCCCGAGCCGATTCTCACCCGGCTCGCGGTGATCACGGGCTAGCGTAGATGCCAAGCCTGGAAAGCCGTAAATCGCACGGCCGAATCCAATCGAGACGAGGGGCGCGCCATGGCCGACGATCCGAACAAGGAACCGGACGACGAGTTCCGGGACATGTTGCGGGAGTTCCTGTCCGGCGACTCCTCCATCGACCCGAGCCAGCTCGCCGGCGCGGCCGGCCTGCCCAACGATCCGGCGGCGATCCAGCAGCTCCTCGGTCAGCTGCAGAACGCGCTGATGAACCCCGGCGGCGGCATCAACTGGGACCTCGCAGCCCAGCAGGCGCGCACGCTCGCCGGCGAGGGCGCCCACCCGGTCACCCCGGCCGAGCGCTCTGCGCTCGACCAGGCGTTCCACGTCGCGGCGCTCTGGCTTGACGAGGCCACGACCGTGGCGGGGCTGTCGACCCAGCCCGAGCTCATCGGCCGTGCCGAGTGGGCACGGCAGACCATGCCGCTGTGGACCCAGCTCGCCGAGCCGGTGGCGCTCAGCATCGCCGACGCCCTCACCCGCGTTCTCACCGAGCAGGCGCCGGAGGAGATGCAGGGCATGATGCAGAACGCCGGCCAGGTCATGCGCTCGGTCGGCGGCGCGCTGTTCGCCATGCAGCTCGGCCAGGTGGTCGGGCAACTCGCCAAGGAGGTCGTCTCGGGAGGCGACATCGGCATCCCGCTGCTCGCCGACGGCACCGCGGCGCTGATCCCGCAGAACGTGGCCGAGTTCGGCGAGGGCCTGGACATCCCGATCGACCAGGTGCAGCTCTACCTCGCGGTCCGCGAGCTGGCGCACGCCCGGCTGTTCCGGCACGCGAAATGGCTGCGACTCCAGCTCATCACCCAGATCACCGCGTTCGCACGCGGCATCACGATCGACACCGACCGGCTGGAGTCGCTCGCCGAGAGCTTCGACCCGTCCAACCCGGAGGAGCTGCGCGAGGCGATGGTCTCCGGCGCGCTCATCCCGCCGAAGACCGAGGAGCAGCAGGAGGCCCTGAGCCGCCTGGAGACCGTGCTCGCGCTGGTCGAGGGCTGGGTCGACGTCGTCACAGCAGGCGCCACGCGCCTGCTGCCCAGGACCGACGCGATCGCCGAGACCGTGCGACGCCGGCGCGCGGCGGGCGGGCCGGCCGAGTCGGCGTTCGCGACGCTCGTCGGACTCGAGCTGCGGCCGCGGCGGCTGCGCGACGCCGCCGCCATGTGGCAGGCCGTGACCGACGCCGTCGGGCAGGAGGCCCGCGACCGGCTGTGGTCGCACCCCGACCTGCTCCCGCAGGCGGCCGACCTCGACGACCCGACGCGCCTCGTCGCGCGCCTCACCGCCGCGGCGACCGGCCAGGAGCCCGAGCGCGACGAGCTCGACCAGGCCATCGAGGACCTGCTGCGCGGCGACGGCGACCGCCCCGCCGAGGGCTGACCTCCCCGGCTGTGGAGAACTTCAGCGGATAGGCCGAGCTGGGGATAACCCCGTTCGGCCCGTGCGCGGCCGCCAGGATGGCGGGATGGTCTACCAGCTCGATCCCACCATCCCGCGCGTGTGGCGTTCGCCGCGCGCCCTCCAGTTCGGCGTCGAACGGCCGCGGCTGCTCCTGGAGCCGGTCGGCGCCGCGGACGAGCGGATGATCGCAGCGCTCTCGACGGGGGCGACGCTCGGCGCGCTGCGGATCATCGCGCGCGGCGCGCGGGCTGAGGCGGGCGCCGTCGACGCTCTGCTCGCGCGGCTGGCGCCCGTGCTGCTTCCGCGGCCGGACGCGGACGGATTGCGGCAGCCGACGCCGGTCGTGATCCTCGACGGTGCCGGCCCCACCGCCGCCCGGATCCTCCTGCTGCTGCGGGAGGCCGGGGTCGATGTCCGCGGCGGGCCGGCCTCCGACGACCCGGCGGTCGAACGCGCGACGGCGGCGGTCGTCGTCGGCGCGTTCGCGATCGCCCCGCACCGTCATCAGCGCTGGCTGCGCCGCGACATCCCGCACCTGGCCGTGGTGTTCGGCGACGGCGGGGTGACCGTCGGCCCGTTCGTGCGCCCGGGCGAGGGCGCCTGCCTGCGCTGCGTCGACCTCCACCGCCGCGACGCCGACCCGGCCTGGCCCGCGCTCGCCACGCAGCTGCACACCCGGGCGCTCCCCGGCGAGACCGAGCTGGTCTGCGGAGCGGCGTCGTCGGCCGCGGCCGGCGCCGTCCTCGCGCTGCTCGGCGGCGCTCCCGGTCGCTCCGACTCCGCAGCGCGCTACGACACGGTCTCCGCGCGCTGGTCGGAGCAGCGCTGGGAGCCGCATCCCGAGTGCGGGTGCCTCAGTCCGCTCGCGGCGCGGCCGGACGCATCGGCGCCAGCTCCGCCAGGAACCGCGACGCCTGACGGGACACCGGCCGCCCCGGCTGGCTGCCGCGCTGCGCCCAGCTCAGCCGCAGCCGGCGCCGGGCGCGCGTGATGCCCACGTACAGCAGCCGGCGCTCCTCGTCGATCTGCTCGAAGCTGGAGGCGTAGCTGATCGGCACCAAGCCCTCGGAGAGCCCGATCACGTACACGGAGTCCCACTCCAGGCCCTTCGCCGCGTGCAGCGTCGCCAGGGTCACCGCGGCCATCGTCGGCTCGTGCTGTCCCGCCTGGCGGGCCATCAGCTCGTCGGTGAAGCGCCGGAAGGTCGCCCCCTCCGGGAACTCGTCGACCAGCCCCATGATCGCGTTGAGCGACTCCCAGCGCTCGCGCACGGCACCGCGGCCCTCGGGAGGCTGCACGGACCAGCCGAGGGTGCGCAGCACGTCGCTGACCGACTTGAACAGCGGCTCGTCGGTCGCCGCGACGCTCGCCGCGCGCAGCGTCATCACGGCTTGGCGGACCTCCGGGAGGTCGAAGAAGCGCCGCGAGCCGCGCAGCTGATAGCTGATGCCGAGATCGCCGAGCGCCTGCTCCAGTGCCGCCGCCTGCACGTTCACGCGGTAGAGCACCGCGATGCTCTCCGGCCGGGCTCCGCCGGCCAGCTCCGCGGCGATGCTCTGCGCGACCGCGCGCGCCTCAGCCCGGTCGTCCTCGAACGCCGCGGGCGCCGGCACCTCGTCGCCCGGTTTGGCGTCGTGGACAGCGTGCAGGGTCAGCGCGCCGGAGCGGCCGCGCATCAGCCGGTTGGCCGTATCGATGACCGCGGGAGCCGACCGGTAGTTCTGCTCCAGCCGCACCACCGTCGAGCCGGGGTTCTCCCGCTCGAAGTCCAGCAGGTACTCGCTGCGGGCCCCCGCGAACGAGTAGATGGTCTGGCTCGCGTCGCCCACGACGCACAGGTCGCGGCGGGTCCCGAGCCACAGCCGCAGGAGCTGGTGCTGCAGCGGGGAGACGTCCTGGTACTCGTCGACGACGAAGTAGCGGTACTGCTCGCGCACCTGCAGGGCGACCGACGGCTCGGTCTCGATCATCCCGGCGCAGACCAGCAGCACGTCCTCGAAGTCGATCTGCTTGCGCTCGTCCTTGAGCTCCTCGTAGGTCTTGTGGAGGTCGACCAGCTGCTCGGGCTTGAGCGACCCGGGCAGCGGACGGGACGCCAGCGCGGCGGCGTACTCCTCCAGGCCCATGCTGGAGACCTTGCGCCACTCGATCTCCGCCGCGACGTCGCGGAGGGTCGCCGTGTCCACGCGGAGCCCGAGCTTCTCGGCGGCGTGCCCGAGCACGCGGCCCTTGCCGTCGAGCACGCTCGGCAGCTGGCCGCCGACCACCTGCGGCCAGAAGTAGTTGAGCTGCGCCAGCGCGGAGGAGTGGAAGGTGCGGGCCGACACTCCCCCGGCCCCGAGCTGGCGCAGCCGGCCGCGCAGCTCCGCCGCGGCCCGGCTGGTGAAGGTCAGGGCCATCACCCGGTTCGGCGTGAACGCGCCGGACGCGACTCCGTAGGCGATGCGGTGCGTGATCGCGCGGGTCTTGCCGGTGCCGGCGCCGGCCAGCACGCACACCGGGCCGAACAGGGCCTCGGCGGCGACGCGCTGCTGTGCGTCCAGGCCGGCCAGCAGCCCGTCGGGGCCCGACGCCGTCGCGGTGCTCACGCCGCGCTCACAACGCGGGCGGCTCGTCGAGCGGGCCGCCGTACCAGTCCTCGATCAGGGCGCGGGCGATGGACGACCGGCCGGGCAGGATGATCTGCTCTCTGGCCTCCCACAGCTCGTCCCGGCTGAACCAGCGCAGGTCGAGGATCTCCTCGCCGTCCGGCGCGAGCGCGGCCGGCGGCTGGTCGTCGGCGAGCCGCGCGGTCATCCCGACCATGACAGAAGCCGGGAACGGCCAGGGCTGCGAGCCCTTGTACCTGGCGTCGGTCACCCGGACGCCGGCCTCCTCGAAGATCTCGCGCTCGACGGCGGACTCGAACGACTCCCCCGGCTCCACGAAGCCCGCCAGCAGCGAGTACCGCGAGTGCTCCCACATGGCGTTCGAGCCGAGCAGCAGCCGGTCGTCGGCGTCGAGGACGGTGACGATGACCGCCGGATCGGTGCGCGGGAACACCTCGGAGCCGTCCTCGAAGCAGCGGCGCACCCAGCCGGCCTGCTCGACGACGGTCGGCGTCCCGCAGCGCGGGCAGTGCGTATGCGAGGCGTGCCAGTTCGCGATGGCGAGCGCCTCGGTGAAGAGACCGGCGTCGCGGTCGCTCAGCGCGGTGGCGACCGTGCGGAGGTTGCCCCAGCGCGCCTCGTCGGGCTCCAGCTCGGTGGCGGCGGCGTCGGTGAGGACCTCCAGCACGACCGCCGATCCGGCAGGCTGCCCCGGTGCGTCCACGAGGGTGCGGCCGAGGTAGACGCGCAGGAGCGCCGCGGTCACCCGCTCCACCGGGAGCAGGTCGAGCTCGGCGGGACCGGCGTCGGGGGCGCTCCAGCCGTCGGGGGCGGGGGTCGCCGCCGGCACGCTCTCGGGAGTGAGCAAGGCCCTGCCCTTCCAGAGCGCGAGCACCCGGGTGCCGGGTTCCTCCCAGAGCTCGTCGAACAGCGCGGGACGGGAGCGCGCCGCATGATCGCGGTCGATCTCGTGGCGCGAGAGCGGGAGCGCGGCGAGCGGCAGCGCGGACGTCGATGTTGACGACATCGGGATCCCTTCGAAGCGTGGCGGTGTTGCAAGGCGTGGCGGAACTGCTCACGCGCGGATGTCCATTTAGCCTAGGTCCATGGCCAGATCCCCTCTCACTCTAGCCGCGCTGGCCAGCTCGGCCGTGCCCGACCTGAACGTCACCGCGACCCGCGCCCACACCGCGGGAGGAGCGGGCGAGTTCGACTCCGCCGTGCTCACCGCGGCCGACGGGAGCGCCCGCATCGTGCGCGTCCCGCTCACCCAGGCGGCGGAGACCGAGCAGAGCTCCGACCTGGTCGCCCTCCGCGCCCTCACGACGGGCATCCGCAGCCGGCTCCCGTTCGACGTGCCGACCTATCGCGGTCAGGCGCCGGTCGGCGGCACGCGCGCCATCGTCTACGACTTCCTGGCCGGCGAGCACGTCGCCGTCGAGGACGTGCCGCCCGGCGACGGCCTCGCCGGGTCCATCGGGCACGCCATCGCCGCGATCCACACGCTGCCGACCAGCTTCGTCGGGGAGGCCGGTCTCCCGGTGCTCTCTGCGGCCGAGTGCCTGTCCTCGACCGCCGCCCTGATCGAGTCGGCCGCCGCGACCGGCAAGCTGCCCGCCGCGCTGCGGGACCGCTGGCGCGACGCCGTCGCGGACCACTCCGTCTGGCAGTTCCAGCCGACCGTGATCAACGGCGCGCTGACCGCCGACTCGTTCCTGGTCGACGGCGAGTCGGTCTCCGCCGTGCTCGGCTGGTCGGCGCTGCGCGTCGGCGACCCGGCCCGCGACCTGCACTGGCTGCTCGCCATGAACCCGGACGCCACCGACGGCGCCCTCGTCGCCTACGCCTCCGCTCGCCAAGTCGCCACCGACCGCCAGTTCACCCAGCGCGCCATGCTGTACGCCGAGCTGGAGGTCGCGCGCTGGCTGCTGCACGGCCGCGAGCTGCGCGACCAGGGCATCGTCGACGACGCCGTGCAGATGCTCGACGGCCTGGTCGATCGCGTGCACAGCAACACGGTCACCCCGCTCTCGACGGCCACCGGCCCGATCATGGCGGTGGATGACGTGGAGGCGCTGCTCGACCGCACGCCGGGCGACCGCGCGTCGGTCCGCCCCGGCGGCATGCGCCCGGTCGACGAGGCCTGACGCCGGCTCTTCCGGAGCATCGGCCGCGACACGCTGAGCAAAGCCCGTTCGACCGGACATCCAGCCCGAAATGGGCCCGATCTCCGGAGTTACGAACAGTGGAGCGGCCGGTCCGGTCATCCGGAGAATCGGCCGAGAGCGGGCCGACCTTTCCGGAGTTACGGAGATTTTGGACGGTGGTGGCGCGGATTTTCCGGAGTTGCTAGCGGACGGCCTCCCACAGGTCGACCAGGTCGGCCTCCGAGTAGAGCCGCTCCGGGCGGACGACGCGGTCGTCGGCGACGAAGTAGAAGACGGCGTCGATGCGGGCCGGGTCGATCCCCGCGTGCTTCGCGTAGGCCAGCCGGTAGAGGGCCAGCTGGAGCTGCTTGCGCTCCAGGTCGGCCGCGTCGCGGGGCGCCTTGCCGGTCTTCCAGTCGACGATCTGCACGTCATGGTGGCCGTCCGCCACCGCATAGACCGCGTCGAGCTTGCACACGACCACCTGGCCGGCCAGCGTGACGTGGATCTCGAGCTCGACCTCCACCGGCGCCCGATCGGCCCACTCGCTCGCCGCGAAGGTCGCCTGCAGCTCGGCCAGCGCCTCCGCCCCGATCAGCTCGCCCGCGGGATCGTCGAGCTCGGCCACCGTCGCGTCGAGCGCGTCCGCAGCTCCTCCCGGCACGCCGTACCGCTCCTCCACCCAGCGGTGGAACAGCGTCCCCAGCCGGGTCTGCCGGTACGGCCGCTCCGGCATCGGCCGGCGCAACTGGGCCGCGACCCCGGCGGGGTCGCTCACGAAGTCCTTGAACCGGGAGGCCGGGATGCGGGCGGGGAGCTCCACCAGGCCGTCCTCCGCCTCCCGCCGTGCGCGCTCGGCGAGCAGCAGGTCGACGTCGAGCGCGTAGACGCCGCCGTCGCCCGCGCCGCTCTCGCGGGCAGCGCTCACCGCCGCCGCGGCGGCCTCCACCCGGGTGCGGCGCACGCCCAGCGGGTCGAGCGGCCACAGCACCGTGCGCGACTCAGGAGCGAGCGGGTTCTCGTCCGGCTCGTCGCAGGGCGGGAAGGCGTCCTCCGGGAGCAGACCGGCCTGCTGCAGCTCGAGCAGGTAGGCGCCGGGCGGGCGCGGCCGGGATTGCGTCGACCAGTACGACCCGCTCAGCAGCAGGCTGTGCCTGGCGCGGGTGACCGCGACGTAGATCAGCCGGCGCTGCTCCTCCAGATGCCGGGCGACGTTGGCGGCCTCGAAGGCCGAGATCCCCTCGTCCACCTGCTTCTGGTCCTCGGCGTTGCGCCACGGCAGCACCGGCAGCTCGGCGGAGTCGCCGCGGAACTCGTTGGGGAGCTGGCCGAAAGCCAGCCAGCCGCGCTTGCTCTGCGGGGGCCCCGGCAGCTCGCCCTCGACCAGGCGCGGCACGGCCACGATTTCCCACTCCAGTCCCTTGGCGCCGTGGATGGTCAGGATCTGAACCGTGCCGGGCTCCGGGTCCTCGCTGCGCGGGGCCAGATTGTCGCGCTGCTCCGCCTCCGCCAGCCAGGCCAGGAACGAGCCGAGCGTCGCCCGGTCGTCGCTCGCCAGGTAGGACGCCACCTGCTCGGCGAACGCGTCGAGGGAGGCCTGGCCGAGCTGCGCGGTCTCGTTGGCGGCGACCTCGATGTCGAGCCGCAGCTCCTGCTGCACGAGCGTGACCAGGTCGAGGAGGTCGAGGCCGGCGCGCGAGCGCAACCGGTCGAGCTGGCCGCCCGCCGCTCGCAGCCGTTCCAGGCCGACGGGGCTGAACCCCGCCAGCTGGCCGTGGCCGTCCGGCGCCTCCACCACGAAGTCGAGCGCGTCGACCAGCGAGGCCGACTCCTCCGCCACCACCGAGCCGCGCAGCCGGTCGCGCACCTCCGGGTCGAGGGTCTGGAAACGGTGGTCGCGGGCCGCCAGCCAGCTCGCGACCCGGCGCAGCGCCGCGATGTCGCGCGGCCCCACCCGCCAGCGCGCGCCGGTCAGCAGCCGGATCAGCTCGGAGCCCGCCGTCGGGTCGTGCATGACCCGCAGCGCACTCACCAGGTCGGCGACCACGGGCTGCTCCAGGAGGCCGCCCAGCCCGAGGACGTGGAAGGGCACGCCGCGCGCCGCGAGCGCACCGGTGAACGCGTCGATCTTCTTGATCGACCGGCAGAGCAGCGCGGCCGAGGGCGGCATCCCCTGGGCGTCGCGCCGGTCCAGCCGGATCCGCAGCCACTCGGCGATCGTCGCCGCCTCGTCCTCGACGGTCTGGCCGAAGGCGTGGTCGAGCTCCCCGGCGACCGCACCCGGCCGCGGCTGGAGCTGCTCGACGTGCACCGGCGCGTCGGCCGACAGCGGGGCGACGAGGACGTTCGCGGCGTCGAGCACGCGCGTCGGGTTGCGCCAGCTGGTGCTGAGCGCGAAGCCCGTTGCGCCGTCGGTCGCGCCGGTGAAGTCGAGGGCGAACCGGCCCAGGTTGGCCGCGCTCGCGCCGCGCCAGCCGTAGATCGACTGGTGCGGATCGCCGACCGCCATCACGGCCTGCCCGGCGAACAGCGACGACAGGAGGCGCGTCTGCACCACCGAGGTGTCCTGGTACTCGTCCAGCAGCACGACGCGGTACCGGCGCCGGTAGTCCGCGACGACCTCCGGCAGCCGTTCGCACACGGACAGCGCCAGCGCGACCTGGTCGGAGTACTCCACGAAGCCGCGGCGGCGCTTCTCGTCGGCGAAGCGCTCGGCGAGGTCGAGCAGCGGCGGCAGCGCGCCGACCGTCGCCACGGCGGCGCGGACGGACGCGTAGGCGTCCTTGACCCGCCCGCTCCCGGTCGGCAGCTCGAGCAGCCGGCCGAACCCCGCCACCATCCGGTGCACGTCACGGGCGTCCGCCACGTTCTCGCTGAGTGCGCGGCTGAGGTCGAGGACGGCGGTGGTGACCGCGTCGACGTTCTTGTCGAGCTCCACGAGCCGCTCGTCGTCGGCGGCGACCACGACCCGCCGCGCGAGCTGCCAGGCCGACGCCTCGCTCAGGATGGCGGACTCCGGCTCCCGGCCGATCAGCAGCGCGTTCTCGCGGAACAGGGCGTTGGCGAAGGCGTTGTAGGTCGCGACCTCCGGTGCGTCGAACGGGTCGAAGACCACCTCGGTGAGCCCGGAGTCCGCGAGCTGCTCGATGCGGCGCCTGATCCGCTCGGCGAGCTCGCCGGCCGCCTTGCGGGTGAAGGTCAGGCCCAGCACTTCGGGCACCCGCACCAGGCCGTTGGCGAGCAGCCAGACCACCCGGTTCGCCATCGTCTCGGTCTTGCCGCTGCCGGCGCCGGCGACGACGATCGCGGGCGCGAGCGGCGCCTCGATGACGGCCTGCTGCTGCGGGGTCGGCCGCGGGAGGCCGAGCGCGTCCGCGATCTCGGCCGCGCCGAGGCGGCGGGCCGGACGCTGCGGCTCGGGATCAGCGGCCTCGGCGGCGAAGGCCAGCTCGACCAGGTCGAGACCGCTCTGGTCGTCGGCGATGTCCAGGAGTCCGTCGTCGTTCATGCGCTCACCGCCGGGACGAGATGGATGCGGTACCCGTAGGCCGCGTGCGGGTCGCGGTCGCCCAGGTCGATCACGCCGGCGAACGTCGCCCCGGCCATGCCCTCGGCGGCTCGCGCGACGCGCTCCTCCAGCCGGACGAGCGCCTCCGCGTCGACACGCTCCTGCACGACCTCGCGGTACGCCTTGCCGCGCACGCCCTTGGCCACGAAGAGCAGCTTCGCGCCGCCGGGCGGCAACTCGGACGCCTCCAGCGCATCGTGCTCCACGGCGCCGTGCTCCAGGGCGAGCTGGTACACGCCGAGCTGGGCGTGCGACGCCGTCTCCGCGGCGGTGGGAACGGTGCGCCCCGTCTTCAGGTCGACGATCACGACGGTGCCGTCGGGGGTCTCCTCGACGCGGTCGATCTTGCCGCTGATCCTCGCGCGGCCGAGCTCGAGCTGGAACTCGCCCTCCGAGCCCAGCAGCCGCCCGCCGGCCCGGCCGAAGTCGCGCAGATACTCCGAGACGCCGGCGACGAGCCCGCGCGTGCGGCGGCGCTCGCGCTCCTCGATCCACGGCGACTCGAACTGGAGCTGCGACCAACGGCGCTCGATGCCGGACCACAGCAGCTCGACGCTCGTCTCGTCCGTCGCCGCGGCCTCCTCCATGACGGCGTGCACGACCGTGCCGATGCCCGCGGCGAGGCCGCTCGGGGAGGCGGCCATCTCGTCGACGAACCAGGCCAGCGGCGACTTCTCGAAGGTGCCAAGCCGCGACGGCGAGACCTTCACCATCGCGTCGGGGTCGTCCAGGTCGATCAGCGGCTCGGTCGTCGACGGCTCGGCGAGGCCGTACCAGTCGGCGGGGTCCGCGCCCTCCACCCCGGCGTCGGCGAGCCGCGCCAGCGCGTCGGCGGCGTCGGGCGAGCCCGTGGTGACCAGCCGGCGGCGCAACCGGCCGACCATGCCGCGCAGCGACAGGGGGTGGATGCCGGGATCGTCGTCCTCGACGGCGAGCTCGGCGGCGAGCCGGAGGAACGGGGACGGCTGCTCGTCGTCGTTGGCCGTCGCGGTCAGCAGCACCTGGCGCCGGGCGCGGGAGACCGCGAGCGCGAACATCCGCAGCTCGTCGCTCAGGACCTCCGCCCGCTGGTCCGCCGTGTCCTGGCCCTCGTCGCCGGCGACGGCCGCACGGCGGCCGGCGAGCGCGTCGTCCAGGTCCTGCGGGTGCAGCAGCGAGCCGCGCAGCCGCAGGTTGGGCCACACGCTCTCCTGGAGGCCGGCGACGGCGACGACGTCGAACTCGCGGCCGACCGTGGCGCTCGGCGTGCACACCAGCACGGCGTCCCCGGTCGTGCGCGCCGCGAGGGTGTCCTCCGGCACCTCCGCGCCCAGCAGCTCGATCACGAAGTCCGACGCAGGGCGCTCCGGGGAGCGCTCCACGAACCGCCGGGCCGAGCTGAACAACGCGACCACGCCGTCGAGGTGCCGGTCGGCCTCGTCGGCGACGATCCCCGAGCGCTCCGACTGCTCCAGCCAGCGCGCGGCCAGGCCGCTGCGCTCCCAGGCGTGCCAGAGCAGCTCCTCGATCGTGGCGTCGGCGGCCGCCTTCTCGCGGCCGGCCCGGAGGGTCTCGGCGAGGCGCGCGGCCCGGCGGGCGGGCGACGAGTCGATCGTCGCGAGATTCGCGGGCGTGGCGAGCGCCTCGACCAGGAGGTCGTCCCCCGCACGGTTGCCGTCCCCGGCCAGCTCCTCCTGGCGCAGGGCGAGCCGCAGCCGGCGCAGGCTGATGGCGTCCAGGCCGCCGAACGGCCCCAGCAGCAGCTCGGTCGCCACCGCGGGCGTCAGCTCCAGCGCGCCGAGGCACACCCCGGCAATCGTGATGAGCTGGCGGGCCGCATAGTCGTCGCGCAGCGGCCGCCCGGCGATGCTGGTCGTGGTGGGCACCTCCGCGACGGCGAGTGCCCGCGCCAGCCCGGGGATGTGCGCCCCCGAGCGCACGACGACCGCCATGCGGCTCCACGGCACTCCGTCGATGAGCCGGCGCTCGCGCAGCAGACGGGCGAGCCGCGCCGCCTCGGCCGGAGCCGAGGACGCCTTCACCACCACGACCGCGGGACCGGCGTCCTCCGGCTGCTCCCGGCCGGCCACGGCGACCCGGTGCACGCCGGCGGCCGCGGCGCC
>NZ_JBDGMM010000050.1:0-10063 GCF_057655165.1 Leifsonia sp. Soil_N53 | reverse complement strand
ACGAGCCCGTCGCTCGCCGCAGCAGCCGTCGCGGCCGGGACGATCAGCCGGCCGCCGCCGGAGGTCAGGCCGAGCCAGGCCGGGGCGCCCGGCTCGGCCGCGCGCCACACGCCGCTGACCGTGACCGTCACGGGAGCCGAGGGCCCGCGCAGCGTCAGCCGGTCGCCGACCGCGACCGAGTGGGCGCGCGCGAACGCGGCGTCGACCGCGGCCTCCGCGGAGCCCGACGACGCGTCTCCCCCGCCGGGCCAGCGGCCTTGCGTCAGCGTGACGCGGTGCTGGAGGTCGTCCGCCGCCACAAGGAGCAGTGCGTCGGACGTGTCGCGCACGCCCGCGACCGCGACCGGGACGGACGGCGCGGCGAACGTGCCCGCCACGGCGACCGGGAGGCCGGACAGCCGCTTCGCGAGCACCCTGCGGACCTCCGCATCCTGGGCGGGGAGGTCCGGCAGCGCGCTCGACTCGAGCGCGAGCGACGTAACCGCCGCAGGCTCGGCTGTCAGCGTCGCATGGACGGCGGAGGTCGGCGACCGGAACGCCAGCCCGGTCATCAGGCCGGCCAGCGCCGCCACGACCACGACCACGAGCCCGGTCGCGACGAGGGTGCCGGCCTGCGCGCGCGAGCGCCGCAGCCAGAACGCCCCCCTCGCACGCATTCCCCCAACCTAGCGCGCGCTCACGCACCTCCTGTGCGGATTCCGCCCCCGACAGGCGCGTTGTCGCACATCGGTGACGGTGAGCCGGCTCAGCGGGCCGCGGACACCGCCTCCGGATGCAGGTTCGCGCCGCCGCGGTACCGCGTCGCGGGGTGCCGCTCGGGCAGCCGGCTGTGCCCGTCGCCGAACAGGCGCTCGCGCAGCGTCCCCGACCGCTCGCCCTCCTTCGGCAGACGGCCGCGGCGGCGCAGCTCGGGCACGACCAGGTCGGCGAAGTCGCGGGCCGTCTCGAACGAGTGGTACTGGCGGAGGTTGATGCCGTCCAGGCCGTCCTCGTCCAGCCAGCGCTCGATCTCGTCCGCCACCGTCTTCACGTCGCCGACCACCAGGAACCGGTCGTCGCGGCCGTTCTTCACGAAGTCGAGCGCCTGCCCGACCGTCTTGTCGAGCGGGAGGAACGGCACCCGCTCGGCCGGGAACTCCGCCCGCGCGAGCGCCTCCCGCACGGTGATGTCCCGCGGGAACGCCGTGAGGTCGACCGGGAGGCTGCTGTGGGCGAGGATGCCGTCGAGGCTGGCGTTCTGCTGGTACAGCCGCCACTTGTCCTCGGCCTCCTCGGTGGTGCGGCCGACGATCACGCCCGCCATCGCGATGAACTGGACGTCGTCGCGGCGGCGGTCGTGGCGCTCGGCGGCGTCGCGCATCCCGTCGGCGTTGCGGCGGAACTCCTCTGTCGTCCGGCCGCCGGTGAAGACGACCTCCGCGTGCCGTCCCGCGAACTCGATGCCAGCGGGCGACCCCGTCGCCTGGAACAGCACGGGCGTGCGCTGCGGCGACGGGTGCACGATGTGCGGGCCGGCCACCCGGTGCCGGTCGCCGACGTGGTCGATGTAGCGCACCTTCGACGGGTCGGTGAAGACGCGCGCCTGCCGGTCGGCGATGACGGCGTCGTCGTCCCAGGAGCCCTCCCAGAGCTTGTAGAGCACGTCCAGGTACTCCTCGGCGCGGCGGTAGCGCTCGTCGTGCGGCACCTCGTCGTCGAGCCCGAAGTTGCGGGCGGCGTTCGGGAGGTAGGAGGTCACGATGTTCCACCCGATCCGGCCCTTGGTCAGGTGGTCGAGGGTCGACATCCGACGGGCGAACGCGAACGGCGGCTCGTACGTCGTCGAGAACGTGACGCCGAAGCCGAGCCGGTCGGTGACGGCCGCCATCGCCGGCACCAGCAGCAGCGGGTCGAGGTTCGGGCTCTGCAGGCCCTCCCGCAGCGCCGTCTCCGGGCCGCCGCGGAAGACGTCGTACGCCCCGATCACGTCGGCGAGGAAGATGCCGTCGAAGCCGCCGTGCTCCAGCAGCCGCGCGAGCTCCAGCCAGTAGTCGAGGTCGGCGAAGCGCTCACGGTTGTTGCCGGGCAGCGGCCACAGGCCGTGCGTGATGTGGCTCACGCACGCCATCTCGAACAGGTTGACGAAGAGCTGCTTGGGTTCGGTGGTCATGCGTCGCCTTCCGGGCTGATGCTGCGGGGGTCGCCGGCCGGAGCGAACTCCGGGATCGCGGCGATCAGATCACGAGTGTACGGCTGCTGCGGGCGTTCGAAGACATCCTCGGCCGTCCCCTCCTCCACCACCACGCCGTCCTTCATCACGAGGACGCGGTCGCTGAGGTGGCTGATGACGCCGAGGTCGTGCGAGATGAACAGGTAGGCGACGCCGGACTCCCGCTGCAGCGCCACGAGCAGGTCGAGGATCTGCGCCTGGATGGTCACGTCGAGCGCGGACACCGCCTCGTCGAGCACGATGATGTCGGGCCGCGGTGCGAGGGCGCGCGCGATCGCGACGCGCTGGCGCTGGCCGCCGGAGAGCGTCAGCGGGAACCGCGGCAGCACCTCGGCGCCCAGCCCGACCTGGCCGAGCAGTTCGCGCACCCGGGCGTCGCGGTCGGCGCCGGAGGCGAAGCGCTCCGAGCGGAGGGAGTCGAGCAGGATGCGCTCGACGGTCCAGCGCGGGTCGAACGAGCTCAGCGGGTCCTGGTAGACGACCGAGATGCGCCGGCGCAGCGCGCGGCGCCGCGACTCCGGCAGCGCCGACCAGTCCTGGCCGAGCAGCCGCACGTCGCCGCTGTCGAGGCGTTCGAGGCCGAGCGCGAGTCGGGCCGTCGTGCTCTTGCCCGAGCCGGACTCCCCCACGATGCCGAGCGTCTCGCCGGCGCGGAGGGTGAACGAGACGCCGTCGACCGCGCGGGTCACGGTGCCGTCGGAGGTGTGGAACCGTTTGACCAGGTCGCGCGCCTCCAGCACCGGGTCGCCGATCGCGGGCCTCGGGCCCGGTTCCGGTGCGCCCGGCGTGAGCGCGCGTCCCCGCGTCGTCTCGCCGGGGACCGCCGCGATCAGGGCGCGGGTGTACTCGTGCTCGGGCGCGGCGAGCACCTGCGCCGCCGAGCCCTGCTCCAGCACCTCGCCGCCGCGCATGACGAGGATGTGGTCGGCCAGCCGTGCGACGACGGACAGGTCGTGGCTGATCAGGATGAGGGACGCGCCGCGCTCCTTCATGGCCTCCAGCTGGGCGAGCACCTGCGCCTGGACCGTCACGTCGAGCGCGGTGGTCGGCTCGTCCGCGATCACGATGTCGGGGTCGAGCGCGATCGCCGACGCGATGAGCGCGCGCTGGCGGAGACCGCCGGAGAGCTGATCGGGTCGCTGCCGGGCGCGGACGGCCGGGGACGGCACGCCGACGCGTTCCAGGAGTTCGAGCACGCGGGCCTTCCGGGCGGTTCGGTCGCCCCAGCCGTGCAGGCGCAGCGCCTCCGCGATCTCGGCGCCGACCGGGCGCAGCGGGTCGAGGGAGACCAGGGCGTCCTGCAGCACGAAGCCGATGTCGCGGCCGCGGACGCGGCGCCAGCGCTTCGAGGAGTAGGAGCGGGCGTCCTCGTGGTGGAGCTCGAGCTCGTCGGCCGCCACGACGGCGTTCCGGCCGGCGAGGCCGACGAGGCTGCGCGCGGTCACCGACTTGCCGGAGCCCGACTCGCCGACGATCGCGACGCATTGGCCGGGGAGGAGGTCGAACGAGACGCCCGCGACGATCGGGCGGAGGACGCCGTCCACGCGGAAGCCGGTGCGGAGGTTGCGCACCCGGAGGCGCACGGCCGGCCAGTCGAGACGGGCCAGGCCCCCGGTGTCGGTGGACGCTTCGGTGTCGGTGGACTCGGCGCTGCCAGTGGATGCGGCGGTGCCCTGCTCGGCGATGCTCACGATCGCTCCCCTCTCTCCAGACGCGTCTGGATGTGGCGGCCGATGGTGGTCGCGGCGAGCGCGACCGCGACGATGACGAGGCCCGGGATGACGACGAGCCACCAGGCCGTGGTGAGGTAGGCGCGCCCGGCGTCGAGCAGGGCGCCCCACTCCGAGGCGGGCGGCGCGACGCCCAGCCCGAGGAACGACAGGCTCGAGGCCCACACGATCGACTGGCCGATCGACAGCGCGAACACCGCGACCAGCGGGCGGAGGGCGTTGGGCAGGATGTGCGCGCGCACGATCCGCCAGCGCGAGTGCCCGAGCGCGGTGGCGGCCTCCACATAGCCGGAGTTCCGCGCGCCGAGGATCTGCCCGCGGATCATCCGCGCGTACCCCGGCGCCGTGCCGATGCCGACCGCGAGCACCTGGGTCGCGGCGCTCGGCCCGGCGATCGCGATCAGCAGCAGCGCGAGCACGAGGGCGGGGAACGCGAACAGGATCTCCACGAACCGGTCGATCACGACGGCGACCGGCCGCACTCCCAGCGCCGCGAGCGTGCCGAGGATCAGGGCCAGGCCGATGCTCACGGCCGCGGCGCCCACCCCGATGGTGAGGGAGTCGCGGGCGCCCCAGACGACGCGGGTGTAGAGATCGCGCCCGGACTCGTCGGTGCCGAACGGGTGCGCCCAGCTCGGCGGCTGCAGGGCCGCGCCGTAGTCGATCGCGGTCGGCAGGTGCGTGGTGAGGAGCTGCGGGGCGACGACCGCGACGAGGAGCAGCACGGCGAAGGCGATCGCGAGGAACAGTCCCCAGGGCGCGCGGGCCAGCCGTGCACCCGCGGACAGTCCCGCGGGACTCCGCTTCGAGGACGGCGCGGCGGTGACGGAGGTCATGACAGCTCCAACCGGGGGTCGATCACCGTGTACACGACGTCCACGATGAGGTTCGCGGCCACGTAGACCACCGCGACGAGGGTGACGATGCCGGTGACGACCGGCAGGTCCTGGGAGTTGACGGCCGTGACGAGCACCGAGCCGATCCCCGGCCGCGAGAAGATCGACTCCACGATCACCGCGCCGGACAGCGTCGCGCCGAGCGCCCAGCCGGACAGGGTGACGGCGGGGATGACGGCGTGACGGAGGACGTGCCGCAGGCGGATGCCCCACTCCCCCATCCCGCGCATCCGCGCCGACAGCACGAACGGCTGGTCGAGCGAGCGCTCGAACTCGGTGCGCACGCTCTGCGCCATGAACCCGGCGAGCGGGATCGCGAGCGTCAGCGCGGGCAGCACGATCCCGTTCGGCGACGAGCCGCTGATGATCGGGAACCAGCGCAGCCCCAGCCCGAACACCAGCAGCAGGATGATGCCGAGCCAGTAGGCGGGCAGGCCGGCGGTGACGACGTCCACCGTCGAGCCGAGCGCGCCGACGCGCGGACCGCGCCCCGCGGTGAGGGTGACCCAGACCACCATGATCACCCAGGCCAGGGCGATCGCCGTGAGCGAGAGGGTGACGGTGCTGCCCAGTTGCTCGCCGATGATCGCGGTGACCGGACGGTACTGCTGGTACGAGGTTCCGAAGTCACCCGCGATGAGCCCGCGCAGGTAGTCGATGTACTGCAGGATGACCGGGCGGGTGAGGCCGTACTGGGCGCGGATCTGCTCCAGCTCGGCCGGCGTCCGGAGCTGCACCTGCCCGGCGCGGATGTTCAGGATGGTCGTGGCCCGGTCGCCGGGGAGGGCGAGCTGGGCGAAGAACGCCACGGTCGCCGCGCCCCAGAGGACCACGACCGCCGCGCCCGCCTTCTTCAGGAGGGTGAGGGCGACGGCCCGGCCGCGCCGGGGGCGGACGGTCGAGAGGACCGCCGCGCCGCCGGCCGCGGCCTCCACCCCTGCCGGGGCCCGCAACTCGCTCGGTGCCGGGCTACTTGGTGAAATACGCGTCATAGAACGTCGGCCCTCCCTGTGCGTGCTCCTGCCAGACCCCGTGGAGCTTGGGCGCCACGGCGAGCGTGCTCAGCCGGTCGTAGACGCCGATGGACAGCGCGTGCTGGGCGATGTAGTCCTGCGCCTTCTGGTAGTCGGCGTTCTGCTGCTCGACGGTTGCGGCGGAGTTGCCGTCGAGGATGTACTGCTCGAGCACCGGGTCGTTGTAGAAGGCGCTGTTGCTGTAGTTCGGGTGGTCGGCGGTCGACGGCCTCCAGTTGATGTAGAGGATGCCGGCCGTGACGCTCGTCCAGTAGCCCGCCTGGAGGTCGTACGCGTCCGGGCCGGAGTACTTGCCGGAGAAGAACTCGCTCTGCGGGACGGGGATGAGCTTCACGTCGAAGCCGACCTTGCTCGCCTGCTCCTTCACGCCCTGCAGGATCGCCGCGCCGTCGGCGTTGATGATCGAGCCCGCGCCGTAGGGCAGCCGGACGGTCAGCGGCTGGCCGTCCTTCACCCGCACTCCGTCGGAGTTCTTCTGGCTCCAGCCCGCGGCGTCGAGGAGGGCGACCGCCTTCTTCACGTCCTGCGTGTACCAGTCCGCGGCCTTCGTGCTGTATCCGGGCGTGGCCTGGCTGACGCCGCCGTTGCCCTCGGACGGGATGACGCCCCGGCCGATCGTCTTCACGATCTCCGGGCGGTCGAGGCTGTAGGCGAAGGCCTGGCGCACCTGCTCGTCGGTGAACGGGCCCTTCGCGGTGTTGAACGAGATCTGCTGCGGGCGGCCGGGGGTGACGAACTTCTCGAGCTGGTAGCCGCCGCTCTTCAGCACGCTCCACTGCACGGAGGGCACGTCGTAGATCGCATCGACCTGGCCGCCCTGCAGCGCGGCGACCCGGGTGGTCGGGTCGGCGACGAACTTCCAGTCGATGGTGTCGACGTAGGCGGGGCCGGTGTGCTTCGCGTTGGCGGGCGGCGACGTGTAGGCCTTGTTCTTCTTCAGGATGATGTCCTGGCCGCGGTTCCACTTCTCTACCGTGAAGGCGCCGCTGCCGATCGGCGCCTCGCAGTTCTGCTCCTGGGTGCGGGTCTGGAGCGCGTGCTGCGACTGGATGCCGAAGTAGCCCTGGCTGAGGTTGTCGGCGAGCCGCGGGTACGGACGCGACAGGTCGATCTGGAGGGTCTGGTCGTCGATCGCCTTGGCATCCTTGTAGTAGCCGTCGAGCCAGACCTTGGCGGTGCTGTTGCCGCCCTTCACCCAGTAGTCGAAGTTGTAGGCGACGGCCGCTGCGGTGAGGGGAGTGCCGTCGGTGAACTTCACGCCCTTCTTGAGGGTGAAGGTCCAGGTGAGGCCGTCGTCGGACTGCTTCCACGCGGTCGCGAGCCACGGGACGACCTTGTGGTCGGCGTCCAGCGAGGTGAGGTTGTCGAGCACCTGGTA
This sequence comes from Leifsonia sp. Soil_N53, assembly GCF_057655165.1. Lineage (NCBI taxonomy): Bacteria > Bacillati > Actinomycetota > Actinomycetes > Micrococcales > Microbacteriaceae > Leifsonia > Leifsonia sp. Soil_N53. The sequence goes on along the minus strand of NZ_JBDGMM010000050.1, from coordinate 2,816 downwards.
CGAGAGGTACGCCTGCTCGATCCACCCGCCGAAGACGCAGGCGGGCTCCTGCTGGTGGGCGTACACGATGGTGCCGCCGTCGACCTTCTGGCCGCCGGTCGCGGCGTTCGAGCTGCCGGCGCACGCGGCGAGGGCCAGGACGCCGGTGAGGGCGACGGCGGCGCCGGCGAGTGTGCGGAGGGAACGGGAAGGCATGAGGACTCCTGGGATGCGTCGGGTGCGGGACGGGATGCAGCCCAGGATGAAGGCCGACGCAAGCGCGGTCCAGCGGGCGTGACACTGTGTTTCGCGGGTGAAACAGGGCGTCATCGAAGCTGGCGCGGAGCGCCGGGACGTGCGATTGGGGACCAGGGCGTGCCACCGGAGGAAGGGGGTGGTGCGACCGAGGGCGGCCCTCCTAGGCTCCGGGCGGGGGTGCACATGAAAGTCACCAGCAGCAGCGGGCCGCTGTCCGCGCAGGCCATCGCCGGCAACGACGTCGTGCTGATCGGGATCGACCACGAGCGGGCGGCGATGCCGGGCATCCACGGCTTCGGCATCGAACGGCTCGACCACACCGAGGGCGAGCACCGCTGGCTGCCCAACCGCCTCCGGTTCACCGGCGCTCCCGCCGGCGCCTGGACGACCGACGTGAACCCGCTGCAGACCTTCCTCTGGGGCGACTACACCGCCAAGCCGGGCCACGACTACACCTACATCGTGCACAGCCTGGCGGGCACGCCGGGTCAGGTGCTGATCTCCCGCGAGGAGGTGACCCTGCCGATCTCGACAGGGCAGCCCGGCACGCAGGGCGTCTGGTTCAACCGCGGGGCCATCTCGTCGCAGGCGTACGCGGAGCGCTTCCACAACGCCGAGCCGCAGGACGTCCCCAACGACGCCGCGTGGATCTGGCTCTCCCGCGGGCTCGAGGAGGCCCTCCTGGCGTTCATCGGCCGTGCGCTGGACGCGAGCTGGGAGCTGCACGGCTGCTTCTACGAGTTCCAGCTCCCGGCCGTCCTCGACGCGTTCGGGGTCGCCGCGCGGGCGGGCGCCTCCGTGAAGCTCATCGTCGACGACGGCAACCCGAAGAACCACGACGCGGTGAGCTCGGCGGGGATCGGCGACCTGATCGCGCTCTGGCGGGCGCACGCGAAGATCCCGCACAACAAGTTCATCGTCGCGTCCCACGACGGTACGCCTGTGGCGGTGTGGACCGGGTCGACGAACGTCACACTCAACGGGGTGTTCGGCCAGTCGAACGTGGGGCATTCGATCGACGACCCGGCGATCGCCGCCGCCTACCTCGCCTACTGGACGCGGCTGCTCGACGACCCTCCGTACAGCGCGCTGAACGACTGGGTGGACGCGAACGACGCACTGCCCGACGACTGGCCAGGCGGTGTCTCGGTGGTGTTCAGCCCGCACACGCACAGCGCCGCCCTCGACCGGTACGCGGCGCTCTTCGGCGGTGCGACGACGATCGCCTGCGGCACGTTCCCGTTCACGCTCGACTCGCGGTTCGGAGACGCACTGCCGGGGACGCACGACGCCCTGCGCTACCTGCTGTTCGAGGACGCGAAGGCGGCGGCCGCGGCCGCCGAAGCCGTCACGGACCCGAAGACGGCCATCGTCGCCGGCGCCTTCCTCCCTGCGGGCGCGCTCGCCGGCTTCGTGGAGGAGATGCGGAACCCGCTCTCGACCAATGTGGAGTACGTGCACAGCAAGTACCTGCTCATCGACCCGCTCGGCGACGACCCGATCGTCGTGACCGGCTCGGCGAACTTCAGCGTGGCCTCCACCACGGGCAACGACGAGAACATGCTGGTCATCCGCGGTAACAGTGCGGTCGCGGAGGCCTACCTCACCGAGTTCATGCGGCTGTTCGACCACTACCGGTTCCGGTACACGCTGTCACTCCGGCCGCACGACCCGACGCCGGGACCGCAGAGCGGAGTGGTGGCGGCGGTCGGGCTCGACCCGACGGACGCGTGGTGGGCGAAGTACTACGACGAGCCAGGGCGCGCCCGGCAGCGCGAGGTGCTGGCGGGGACGGCGCACTGAGCGCGCCTCCCGTGTCGGGGGCGGGCGGTACGTTCGCCGCGTGACCGACGCGTGCTCTCTGTGCGGCGCTCCCGCGTATCCCGGGGCGCCGCTCGCGCTGTGCCTCGGGCACCTGCTGGAGGCGCACGAGTGGGTGGAGGGCGAGTACGGCCGGACGGACGTCCTGCCCTCGCCGTGCGCCTTCTGCGGCTCGCGGCTCGGCGTCCGGTACCCGTCCGGCTGGCTCTGCGCGGTGTGCGAGTGGCGCGTGGGGGAACCGCCGCCCGAGGGCGCGACCGTCTCGCGGGTGGATGTCGTCTACTACCTGCGGTTCCGCGACCGGATCAAGATCGGCACCACGGCGAACCCGGCGCAGCGGTTCTCGAGCCTCCGGCATGACGAGGTGCTCGCCTTCGAGCGCGGCGACCGGGCTCTGGAGCAGCTCCGGCACGCCGAGTTCGCGGCGCTGCGGATCCCCGGCACGGAGTGGTTCGAGACCGACGACGCGCTGCGCGCCCACGTCGCGACCCTGCGGGTCGGCGTGCCGGACCCGTGGCTGCTGCTCGCGCGCTGGCGCAGCGAGGCTGCCGCCCGCGCGTAACCCACATCCACCAACGACGTGCCCCTCGGGAGCTCGCTACGCGGCGGAGGTGGCGGGCTCGTCGAGGCGCTCGGCCTCGACCTTCTCGACGAGGCGCGCCATCTCGGCCGCCTCGGCCGCGTTGGCGCGCGCCGCGCGCAACGGCTCGGGCACCTCGACGCGGGCCTCGGCGTCGAGCCGGGCCAGGCCGGCCACG
>NZ_JBDGMM010000049.1:0-19036 GCF_057655165.1 Leifsonia sp. Soil_N53 | reverse complement strand
CACACCAGCACCAGCGCCCACAAGACGGGCGTGATGATCACCCCGAGAGATTCGAGCAGCAGGAGGACCCCGGCGGCCAGCACAATTGCTCCGAGGACGACCTGAACAGGCAACCGCTTCATGAGTTCCTGCCCCTTCCATCCGCGGGGCGAGCCCGATTGATCGAACCCCCTCTCAATAATTCAGCGTCAGAGGCGACGTCTGCGGGACCATGGTCCCTCGGATCGCGGCCGGATGGACGACGGGCCAGACGGCAGCTGTTCGACTTGTCGGCCGAGCTGTGGACGACGACACGTCCGGTGTCGCGGATCCGGGTCACGTGGCTTCGACGTCTTCTAGGGACGAGCGTGACTTCCGCCCGAACGGGCTGAACCCGCCGATGTCTCCGGTGCACCGTGGTCCGAGTGATCCTGCGACCCCTTCGGCTGGTCCTGAGCTTCCGGGGCTTCCGGAGCTTCCGTGGCGTCCGAGCTCGGTCCGGTCGTCGGCTTCACCGAGTTCTCAGGGCCGTGGCCGGCGGAATGTCCGGGCGCTACGACGGCAGCGCAGTAGGCCGTGATCGCGTCCGCACCTCCGGCCGCCTTCGCAAGAGTTGCATACGCGACCGACGCCTGGTCGAGACCACCGTGCTCGAAGGCGGTGCACAGGCCGTGCGCCGCCGGCCCGGACGCGTCAGGACCAACCGGATCTGTTGGGCTAGGCGCGGGTGTGTCGGTGGGAGACGAGGTGCCACTGGGCTTCGGCGTTGCCATAGCGTCGTCAGTGGGCTTCGCGGTCGGCGCGCCGATGATCGAATGCGCCTCGTCCTGGAGCCCCCCAGGGAGCGTCCCTGTGTATGCGGCTGCCGCGGCGCCTCCGACCGTCAGGGTTCCAAGGGCGACGACCGCGACTGCGAGCTTACTGCCGAGGAGCGTAGTGATGAATGGCATCCGTTGACTTCTCCTGGTCTCGGTTGGTGCGCGGAACGAGCAAGAGCAGCCGTCATCGGGCGTCGCGGCCAGCAATCAGGATCGTGTTCTCGGTGTGGAGCAGACAAGTCCCCGTCCGAGGCACGCGCTCGGAGGGCAGCGCGTGTCGGTCCGAAGATGATGGAGGAGGAGTAGGTTCGGCCTTGAGCGGCAGTCCCTGCGCCTCCTCAGGGTGGTGTATTCAATCGCGTCGGCGAGTGGCGACTGACGATGCGAGGTGCAATCATGACGAATCCCCTGCCGGCTGCATACCCCTCGTTTCGATGGTGATCCCGTGTCTGAATGATGCCGCGATGCTCGCGCGGTGTCTGGAATCGCTCACCGCCCAGACGGCGCAGGCGTTCGAGGTGATCGTCGTCGACGGCGGCAGCTCCGACGGCAGCCGGGACGTCGCCGCGCGGGCCGGCGCTCGTGTGATCATCGCCACAGGCGGGATCCCCGATGCGACGGCTGCCGGGCTGGATGCCGCCCGCGGGGACATCCTGGCGCGCATCGACACCGACTCGCGCCCCTCCCCCGACTGGCTGCAGCGCATCTGTGAAGACTTCGCGTCGCCCGGTTCGTGGAGCGCGGTCACCGGCACCGGCCGGTTCTACGGAACCAACGCGCTTCTCGCGTGGGCGGGCCGGGTTCTTTACCTCGGCGGCTACTTCCACGTCGTCGGCCCGATGCTGGGCCACCCTCCCTTGTTCGGTTCGAACTTCGCAATCCGTCGCGAGGCCTGGTCGCGGATGAGCCCCCTCGTCCACCGCGGCCGCAGGGACATCCACGACGACTCCGACCTCAGCATCCAACTCGAGCCCGACATGACTGTGATGTACGACCCGACCCTCGTCGTGGGCGTCTCAGGGCGTCAGCTCGGGTCGTGGCGATCTTTTCGACGGCACATCGCGTGGTCCGTCAACACGTTCGCGGTCAACCGGCACGTGATGACGCTCCGAGAGCGGCGGCGACGTCGACGCGAGTGGCGGCGGGGTGAGGACTGAATCCGGGCGCGACTGGGTTCTTTTGAAATGGGGCGTCGCTCCGACGCATGCCGCTGACTGCATCGCCGCGTCATTTGGAGTGATCAAATGAGGGCGATTGAGATCACCAGAGATCTCTTAGAGTTTCTTAGAGTTTTTCGACGTCTCTGTGGGCAAATTGTGGGCAAAAACAAAAATGGCCGATTTTCGTATCATCGAAAATCGGTTCTGACCAGCTATTTCATTGCACCCTAAAGGTGCCCCTGGAGGGACTCGAACCCCCAACCTTCTCCTTAGGACGGAGCAGCTCTTCCATTGAGCTACAGAGGCCAGCGCGTTAAGCCTAGCGGAGCCCGCGTGGGGTCAGGCCGCGATGCCCAGGTAGTTCTGCCAGTCCGCTTGGCCGCCCTCGACGCCGCGGACCACCCAGGAGCTGTCGTGGGGGGCGCGGGGGGTGAGCTTCAGGGTCCAGCCCATCTCGGCCGGGGTGCGGTCGCCTTTTACGTTGTTGCAGCGCAGGCAGCACGCCACCAGGTTCTCCCAGCTGTCCGCGCCGCCGCGGGAGCGCGGCAGGACGTGGTCGATCGTCGTCGCTGTCTTGCCGCAGTAGCCGCAGCGGTGGCTGTCGCGGCGGAGCACACCGCGGCGGGACACCGGCACCTGCCGGCCGTGCGGGATGCGCACGTAGCGGGTGAGCAGGATCACCGACGGGCGGTCGTAGCGGCCGGAGATGCTCCAGACCGGGTGGGCAGCGTCGCTGGAGAGCACCGTGGCCTTCTGATTCATCACCAGGACGATCGCGCGCTTGAAGGAGACGACTGCGAGGGGCTCGTAGCCGGCGTTGAGGACCAGGGTCTTCATCTGCGTCCTTTCGGGTGCGCTCGGTGAACACGGATCGGGGAAACAAAAAGGGCACTGTCCGAACGGACAGCGCCCTGGAAGACGGCGGCATGGTGGCGGCACACCACATGGTGGCGGTGGCAGGCCTCGACATGGTGGCGGCAGGCGAGGAAGTCGCGGTGGCGCGGCAGCAGCTCGCGCCCGGCTCCGAGGCCGCAACCGACCGCAGTGGTCACCCTCGGTGACCGCACGGTGGTCGACTCGGCCATCGGATGCTCCGATCTGCACGGCTGCCTGGCAGTGCGCCAGGGCAACAGAGTAACGCAGAAATGGCGCGCCACCTATTCGTGGCGCGCCATCGCTCCTCGGCGAACCGCAGTGTTAACCGCGGGTTCGGCTGTCAGATACCGAGCCGGACGACGTAGTAGTCGCTGGTCCAGATCGGACGGATGGAGATGGAGCGGCCCGAGTCCGGGGCGTCCATGATGTTGCCGTTGCCGGCGTAGAAGCCGATGTGGCCCGGCATCACGATCAGGTCGCCCGGCTGGGCGTCGTTGATCGAGATCTTCGTGCCGCGCGCGGCCTGCCCCGACACCGAGTGCGGGAGGGAGATGCCGAACTGGGCGTAGACGTACATGACGTAGCCCGAGCAGTCGAAGCCGGCGGGGCTGTCGCCGCCGTAGACGTACGGCGTGCCGATGTACTGCTTCGCCACCGAGAACACCTGCGCGAGGCTGAAGCTCGGGTAGGGCGGGTTGGCCAGGAAGTCGGACACCGACGGGCCGGAGAAGCTGGCGTAGTTCGCCAGGGACACCGCCGCGCGCTGGCGGGCGGCCTCGGCGGCCGCCGCGGCCTTCTGCGAGTCGAGCTGCTGCTGGCTGGTCGCTGTGGCGGCGTCGCGGCTGACCGCGGCGGCGCTCACGCCCTCGCCGACGGCGACGGACTGCGCCTGCGCCTTCTTCATGCTGTCGGCAGCGCTCGGGCCGAAGCCCGCAGACTCCGCGCCGTTCGGGTTGAACGCGAACGCGGGGAGCGACATCGTCGCGATGATGCCGGTAGCCACGGTGATGACGCCGACGTTGAGGATCCAGCCGCCCTTGCGCTTGGCGGCCGGCTTGGGCTCGGCGGCGGCGGGCTTGGCAGCCGCGGGCTTGGCAGCCGCGGGCCGGGACGGGGTGGCGGCGGCCGGAGCCTTCGCCGCGCGGAGCGACCGTCGGGAGACGACGTGCGAAGCGGCGGGCGCAGTGGCCGGCGACGTCGAAGAGAGGGAATCCGGGTCCTGAGGGGACCGGTCCTGGGCGGGACCGGGCGTGTCAGAGTGTGCCAAAGTGCAACCTCCTGCGCTCCGGCAGCACTAGGGGGCTGCCCCCGTCCGATGCGATAGGCATTCGGCGTCACCGGCCGGGAGACGGGCTTGAGGGGGGTTGGAGCGTCCCGGTCGGGGTCCTGATGGGCCGGCTTCTGGCCCGTTCGAACTCGTTAGAGACTACGGGACCACCCGGCATTTGTCACATCTTTTGACGCACTCTTTAACGAATCGGTAACGAAGATCAGGCGTCGACGAAGATGTGCGCCGCGAGCTCGTTGGGGAGCTCGAGGCCGGTGTCGAAGCCGTCGACCTGCACGGAGACGTACGAGCCCGCCGCGGCGAAAGTGCCGGTGGAGCCGGGAAAAACGCCGGCCTGCTTGAGCTGGAGCAGCAGCTCGGGGTCGACCTGCGCAGGCTCGCCCAGGCGGCGGATTCTGGCAGTCACCTCCGAATCGGACTCCCGGACGGCGTCGACGAGGTTCACGAGGTTGGCGGTGGAGGCCGCGTCCGGCGCGCCGAGCTCGCCGAGCCCCGGGATGGGATTGCCGTACGGCGACTCGGTCGGGTGGCCGAGCATGGTGATCAGCTTGCGCTCCACCTGCTCGCTCATGACGTGCTCCCAGCGGCAGGCCTCTTCGTGGACGTACTCCCACTCGAGCTCGATGACGTCGCTGAGCAGCCGCTCGGCCAGACGGTGCTTGCGCATGACGTGCACGGCCTTCCTGCGGCCGTCGTCGGTGAGCTCCAGATGGCGGTCTCCGGAGACCACCACGAGGCCGTCGCGCTCCATGCGGCCGACGGTCTGCGAGACGGTCGGGCCCGAGTGGCCGAGACGCTCGGAGATGCGCGCACGCAGCGGGACGATGTTGTCCTCCTCCAGCTCCAGGATGGTGCGAAGGTACATCTCTGTCGTGTCGATCAGGTCGGTCATGAATCCCTCCCGTGCGGGCGCGCGAATGTCGCGTACGAGCCTACTTGCTGCAGGTGACGGGGAGGTGACGGCGCCCCGCTCGCGGGCGACTCCACGGCCGTCCGTGCAATGCAACAGCCAATAGACTTCAGTTATGCCGGACGTGACGATCCCCACCGACCTCCTGCCCGCCGACGGACGATTCGGCTGCGGCCCGTCCAAGGTCCGCCCGGAGCAGGTCGCGTACCTGGCAGGCCCCGGCGCCGAGCTGCTCGGCACCTCCCACCGGCAGGCGCCGGTCAAGAACCTGGTCGGCCGGGTCCGTTCGGGGCTCGGCGAGCTCTTCCGCCTGCCCGACGGCTACGAGGTCGTCATCGGCAACGGCGGCTCGACCGCGTTCTGGGACGCCGCGGCGTTCTCCCTCATCGAGGAGCGCAGCCAGAACCTCGTCTTCGGCGAGTTCGGCGGCAAGTTCGCGAAGGCGGCGCAGACCCCGTGGCTGCAGGCACCGCAGGTGATCGAAGCGCCGGCAGGGTCGCGCGCCGAGGCGGAGGCCGTGGCCGGCGTCGACGTCTACGCCTGGCCCCACAACGAGACTTCCACCGGCGTGATGGCGCCGGTGAAGCGCGTGAACGGCGACGCGGGCGCGCTCACCGTCATCGACGCGACGAGCGCGGCGGGCGGCGTGGATGTCGACATCGCCGAGACCGACGTCTACTACTTCGCGCCGCAGAAGAACTTCGCCTCCGACGGCGGCCTCTGGCTCGCGCTGTTCTCCCCCGCCGCCATCGAGCGGGTGGAGCGGATCGCCGCGAGCGGCCGCTACATCCCAGAGTTCCTCAGCATCAAGAACGCGATCGACAACTCGCGGCTCGACCAGACGTTGAACACCCCGGCCGTCGCGACGCTGGTGCTGCTGGAGAACCAGCTGGAGTGGATGAACGGCAACGGCGGTCTCGCCTGGGCCGACGCCCGTACGAAGGAGTCGTCGGACGCGCTCTACGCGTGGGCCGAGGGCGTCGACTACGCCACGCCGTTCGTCGCGGACCCCGCGCACCGGTCGCAGGTGGTCGTCACGATCGACTTCGACGACCGGATCGACGCGGCGGCGGTCGCCAAGACGCTCCGCACGAACGGGATCGTGGACACCGAGCCGTACCGCAAGCTCGGCCGCAACCAGCTGCGCGTCGCGACCTTCACGGCCATCGAGCCGGCGGATGTCCGCGCGCTGATCGGCTGCGTCGAGTACGTGGTCGAGCGGCTGGGCTGAGCCCGGCCGGACGAAACCGGGAGAGCCGGGAGAAGGGAGCGACGATCGTGCGGCTGTGGCTTCGCGACGACGAGCGCCGACCCGACCCGGTGCCCGTTCCCACGGACGACCGGCGGGCCGTGCTCGTCGGCATCGGACTCTGGGCGCTCGCGCTGATCCCGACGCTGATCTTCGCCGCTCCGATCACGGCCGCGGGCGGCGGCTGGTGGATCTGGACGGTCGTCGTCGGGATCGCGCTAGGCCTGCTCGGCTTCGCCTACCTCAGCGTCACCCGCGCCCGCAGGCGCCGCTGAGTCGCTGACGGGATCAGCATCATCCGGCTCGGCGTCATCAGGGTCGGCGTCATCCGGCTCCGAGTCGTCGGCGAGCGCCGCGGCCTCCTCGGTCGCGAGGTCGAGCTCGGTGTCGACGTCGGTGTCCTCGTCGAACCCGACGTCGACCGAGTCGATGTCGACACCGTCGACGTCGTCGTCACCGTGGAGGTCGTGGATGTCGCGGTCGTCGTCGGCCTCGGCGTCGTCGGACTCGTCGTCGTAGTCGCCGTCCTCGTCCTCGTCCTCGTCCTCGTCGTAGGCGTCTTCATCATCGTCGCCTTCGTCGTCGCCCTCGGCGCCGGCCGTCTCCGCCTCGGCGGCGAGCGCCTCCTGGGCGGCCTGGTACTCGGCGAGGCGCTCCGACCACGGCACCCAGTCGGGAGCGAGCAGCGAGTCCTCGCCGGGCATCAGCTCGGCCTCGAGCACGGTGGGCTGGGCGTCGTCGTCGGCGCGGCCGACCGTGACGGTCCAGTGCCAGCCCGGATAGCCGGGAAGTGCCGCGGCGAACTGCAGCGAGACCGCGCCGGCGGACTCCACGACGTGGCCGATGGGCTCGCCGATGGTGCTCTCCGGCGTGATCTCGGCGAGCGCCGCCCGCGCGAGCGGGAGAGCGGCGAGGAGGTCGGAGACGTCCTCCGCGCTCAGTGGCGCGCCGGTGTCCGCCGGCTCAGCCGCGGTCGCCTCGGCGTCGGTCAGCTCAGCGGCCGCCGCCTCAGCGGCCGTCGCCTCAGCGTCGGCCGCCTGAGCGTCCGTCACTTCAGCACCGGCCACCTCAGCGTCCGCCACCTCAGCGTCGGCCGCCTGAGCGTCCGTCACCTCAGTACCGTTCGCCTCAGCACCGTTCGCCTCAGCGCCAGTCGCCTCAGCGGCCGTCTCGGGCTCCTCCGTGCTCGGATCCTCAGGCATCCAGATCGTCCGCAACCCGGCGCAGCACCGCCGCGATCTTGGCGCCGTGCGCCTTGTCCGGGTACTTGCCGCGGCGCAGGTTGGCGCCGATGCCGTCGAGAAGCTTCACGAGGTCTTCGACGATGATCGCCATGTCGTCGGCCGACTTGCGCTTCATCTTCACCAGGCTCGGGGGCGCCTCCAGCACGCGCACGGAGAGCGCCTGGGCGCCGCGCTTGCCGTCGGCGATGCCGAACTCGAGCCGCGACCCGGCTTTCACGACGGCGCCGGCGGGCAGCGCCGAAGCGTGCAGGAAGACCTCCTGGCCGTCATCGGTGGCGATGAAGCCGAAGCCCTTCTCCTCGTCGTAGAACTTGACCTTGCCGGTCGGCATGGGAACCTCACTTCTGGGGGATCGAATGACCAACCTCAATTATCCTTGATTTCGTGACCTCGCAGACCCCGCCGCCCGCATCCCGGCTCCAACGCGTCCTCTCGTACATCGTCGCGGCGCTCGTCGTCGTGTCGCTGGTGTGCATCGCGGCCATCCTGATCGGGTCCGCCGTCGGCGGGATGCCCGCCCAGGGTTCCGGTCAGGGGGTGTGGCCTGCGGTGTTCGTCCTGCCCCTCATCGCGCTCCCGATCGCGTTCGTCCTGCTGATCACGCTCATCATCGTCACCGGCCGCCAGCGCAGCCGGGCAGCGAAGGCCGCCGGCCCCAAGGACCGGCGCTGACCTCCCGCTCCGGGCCGGCGAGATGACGACCACGCTCGCCCTGGCGGCGCGGTTGCGCGCCCTGCCGGACGACGAGCTCGCGGCGCTGCTGCGGGCCCGCCCGGTGCGCCGCGTGGGCATCTCCGACTTCTTCGACCTCGCGGAGGCTCTCCTCGACCCGGAGTCGGTGCAGCGGGCGCTCGCGCCGCTCGACCGCCTGCGGCTCTGCACGCTCGCCGTGCTCGGTCGCTCCGGCGAGGCCAGGAGCCCCGAGTGGATCGCCGCCCGGCTCGGCGAGCACGCCGCGACCGCCGATGCCATGGTCGCGGCGGTCCGCGACGCAGTGGACGCGCTCGCCCGGCTCGCCCTCGTGCATCCTGCGGACGACGATGCCACGCCCGACGGCACCGCGCCGTACGACGCCGTGACCGCGCGGCTCGAGACCTGGCCGGAGCTCGGCCTCCCCGCACCGTCCGCCCTGCTCGACACGCCACCGCCGGCCGTTCCCGGCCCGCTCACGCCCGGCGACCTCGCCGCCTCCGACCGGCTCGCTGCCGAGCGCGCCTTCGAGGCGGTGGCCGGCGTCTCCGAGCTCCTGACCGAGCTGGGGCGGGAGGGCGCGCGCGAGCTGCAGAAGGGCGGCCTCGCGCTCCCGGCCGCCAAACGGCTCGCCGAGGCCCTCGCGGTGGAGTCCGCGATCGTCCCGGTCGCGCTGTCCGTGGCCGCCAGTGCGGGGCTGGCGGCGGTCGCGGACGGGGTCTGGCTGCCGACCGCGGCGGCCTCCGGCTGGCAGCACGCGACGACGGCGGACCGCTGGCGCGACCTCGCCGCCTCCTGGCTCGGCGGCCTCCCGAGCGACCTCCCGCGCGACCTCCGTGCGCTGCTGCTCGCACGCAGCCGGAGGCCGTGGGGCGCCTCGCTGCGCGCCCACATCGCCTGGCTACACCCGGCGGCGGTCGCGGAGACCGAAGAGCGCGTCGACCGGCACCTCCGGGAGGCCGAATGGCTCGGCGTCGCCGCGGGCGGGGCTCCCGGCAGCGCGGGCGCCGCACTCCTGGAGTCGGGGCCGGCGGAGGCGACCGCGGCGATGGTCGCGCACTTCCCCGCCGAGGTGTCGCAGGTCTACCTGCAGCACGACCTGACGGTGATCTCCCCCGGCCCGCTCGCCCCCGAGGTGGAGGCCCGGCTGCGCACGATGGCCGACCTGGAGAGCCGGGCGCTGGCGTCCACCTTCCGGTTCTCCGCCGCCTCCATCGACCGCGCGGTGACCGCCGGGGAGACCGCGGCCAGCATCCACGACTTCCTCGCCGCTGTCTCGCTCACCGGCGTGCCGCAGCCGCTGGACTATCTGATCGCGGACGCGGTCGAGCGCCACGGGCGTGTGCGGGTGCGCGACGCCGACGGGGACACCGACGGAAAGGCGCTGGTGCGCTCCGACGACGCCACCCTGCTCGGCACGATCGCGGTCGACCAGTCGCTGTCGTCGCTGCGGCTGCTGCGCGCAGACGAGCGGACGCTCGTCAGCCGGTTCCCGCGCGACGTGGTCTTCTGGGCGCTCAGCGACGCCCGCTACCCGGTGGTCGCCGAGGACGCCTCCGGAGCGCTCGTGACGCCGCAGCGCCGGAGGATCGCGGAGCGGAGTGCGCCCGTCGCGCCGCGGGATCCGGCGGCGGAGCTCGTCGCCCGGCTCCGGGACGCGGACGCCTCCGACGAGGACACCGGCGAGCAGTGGCTCGCCCGTCAGCTCGACCAGGCCGTGCGCGCGCGGCAGACCGTGGTCGTGCAGGTCGCGATGCCGGACGGCCGGCTGGTCGACTACCTGCTGGAGCCGACCGGCATCGGCGGGGGCCGGCTGCGCGGCCGTGACCGAGCGGCGGACATCGAGCGGACCCTGCCGCTCTCCAGCGTCAAGGGGCTGCGCAGCGTAGACTGAGCGGTCATGTCCGATGGCCCCCTGATCGTCCAGAGCGACCGCACCGTCCTGCTCGAGGTCGCGCACCCAGCGGCGGAGGACGCCCGGCACGACCTCGCCGTCTTCGCCGAGCTGGAGCGCGCGCCCGAGCACATCCACACCTACCGGATCACACGCCTCGGCCTGTGGAACGCCCGCGCCGCCGGGCACACCGCGGAGGACATGCTCGGGACGCTGGAGAAGTACTCCAAGTTCCCGATCCCGCAGACGGTGACGGTGGACGTCTCCGAGACCGTCGCCCGCTACGGCCGCCTGGTCATCGAACGCGACGAGGAGGGCACGCTGCTGCTGCAATCCTCCGACCGGCCGGTGCTGCTGGAGGTCGCGACGGCCAAGCGCATCGCCCCGCTGCTGCTGGAGCGCCGCGACGAGACCACCTTCACCGTGGAGGCCTGGGCGCGCGGCCAGCTCAAGCAGGAGCTGGTCAAGCTCGGCTGGCCCGCGGAGGACCTCGCCGGCTACACCCCCGGCACCCCGCACCCGATCGAGCTGGACGAGAGCGGCTGGGCGCTGCGCGACTACCAGCGCAAGGCCGTCAGCAACTTCTTCGACGGCGGGTCCGGCGTCGTAGTACTCCCCTGCGGCGCGGGCAAGACGCTGGTCGGCGCCGGGGCGATGGCCACGGCGAAGACCACCACGCTCATCCTGGTGACCAACACGGTGTCCGCGCGGCAGTGGCGGGATGAGCTGCTGAAGCGCACCTCTCTCACCGCGGAGGAGATCGGCGAGTACTCGGGCCAGGTGAAGGAGATCAAGCCGGTCACGATCGCGACCTACCAGATCCTCACCGCTAAGCGGAAGGGCGAGTACGCGCACCTGGCGCTGCTCGATGCGCTGGACTGGGGGCTGGTCGTGTACGACGAGGTGCACCTGCTGCCCGCGCCGGTGTTCAAGCTGACGGCCGACCTCCAGGCCCGACGCCGCCTCGGCCTCACCGCGACGCTGGTGCGCGAGGACGGCCGGGAGGGCGACGTGTTCAGCCTGATCGGCCCGAAGCGTTTCGACGCGCCGTGGAAGGAGATCGAGTCGCAGGGCTTCATCTCCCCCGCCTCCTGCTTCGAGGTGCGGATCGACCTGCCGGCCTCCGACCGGCTGAGCTACGCCGCGGCGGCCGACGACGAGCGCTACCGGCTCGCGGCGACCGCCCCGGCCAAGCTGGACGTCGTCCGGCAGCTCGTCGACCGGCACGCGGGCGAGCGCATCCTGGTGATCGGGCAGTACCTCGACCAGATCGACGAGCTCGCCGAAGCCCTCGGCGCGCCGCAGCTCACCGGCGCGACGCCGGTGGACGAGCGGGAGCGGCTGTACCAGGAGTTCCGCGAGGGGACGACACCGGTGCTGGTGGTCAGCAAGGTGGCGAACTTCTCGGTCGACCTCCCGGAGGCCACGGTCGCCATCCAGGTGTCCGGCTCGTACGGCTCGCGGCAGGAGGAGGCGCAGCGCCTCGGCCGGCTGCTGCGCCCGAAGCAGTCGGGGCTGTCGGCGAACTTCTACACGCTGGTGTCGCGCGACACGGTGGATCAGGACTTCGCGCAGAACCGGCAGCGGTTTCTGGCGGAGCAGGGGTACTCGTACACGATCCTCGACGCGCACGCGCTCGCGGCGGCGTAGCCTGCCGCCGACCTCAGACGCCGGGGTCGGCGGCGAGGCGGGCGAGGGTGCGGCGGGAGGGGGCGTCGTCCGGGCTGTCGCGGACGGTGATGAGCGCCTTCCAGAGCGCCCAGGCGCGCGCCCGCTGCTGGGTCGCGGCGTCCAGGCCGATCGCGTCCAGGAAGGCACGCCGGGCGTCGGCGTCGAACATCGTCCAGGCCGGCACCAGGTCGCACGCGGGGTCGCCGACCCCGGAGGTGCCGAAGTCGATGACGGCGGAGAGCCGCCCGTTCCGGACCAGGAGGTTACCCGGGGCCGCGTCGCCGTGCAGCCACACGCCCGGCCGCTCCCACTCCGACGCCTCGGCGGCGTCCCAGATCCGCCTCGCCAGCCGCGGGTCGATGTCCGGCGCGCCGGCGCGCATCGCCGCGAGCGCCTCTTCCCGGTAGACCCCTGGCGGGGCGCCACGGTAGAAGTTGTGACTCCCGGCCGCCGGGCCGCCGGTCGCGTCGACGCGTCGGAGCGCCGTCAGGAAGGCGCCGAGGTCGGCGGCCAGCGCGACGTCGTCCACGTCGCGCGCCAGCCCGAGCGGCGTGCCCGGCAGCCACCGGTAGATCGACCAGGCGAACGGGTAGCCCTCCCCCGGCACGCCCTGCGCGACAGGCTGCGGGATGGGCAACGGCAGCTGAGGAGCGAGCCGCGGCAGCCACTCGTGCTCCTTCGCCACCTGCTCGACATAGCCGCGCGCGCTCGGCAGGCGCACGCTGAGCCCGTCCCCGAGCCGGAAGGTCCGGTTGTCCCAGCCGTCCAGGTCCACCGGCCGCAGCGGCAGCGCGCGGTACTCCGGGAACTGGGCGTCGACCAGCCGGCGAACGAGCGCCGCGTCGATCGGGACGCGGTCGCTCACGCGCGCTTCACGTACCGCAGCAGCAGAGTGTCACCGGCACGCAGCACGTGAGCCAGCCGCATCCCCAGCGGGAGGATCGGCGCGGCGCCCGCCGCGATGCGGGAGGCGGCCCCGGCCTCCAGCGTCGAACCGACGGTCAGGCAGAGCTCGTCCACGACGCCCGTCGCGATCAGGTCGCCGAACAGGTGCGGGCCGCCCTCGCAGTGGATGCGGGTCAGGCCGCGTGCGATCAGCTTGTCCAGCAGCAGGGCGGGCTCCACTCGCACCTCGCCGCAGACCATGACGTCGGCGACCTCGGCGAGCGCCTCCCGGGTGTCCGCCCGGGAGAGCTCGGTCGTGACGATGATCGGCCGCTCGGGCGCGTCCCGGAAGATCGGGCTCTCCGGATCGAGGTCGAGGCTCGCCGAGACGATCGCGAACACGGGGTGCGCGGTCAGCCCCGAGTCGCGCCTCGTCCGCTGGGACAGCGCGTCCACGCGCATGGGGCCGTAGCCCTCCGCCCGCACGGTGCCCGCGCCGACCAGCACGACATCGCAGAGCCGGCGGAGGATGTCGAACACCCGGTGATCGGCGTCGTCGGAGAGCCCGCCGGAGAGTCCCTGGCGGGTGGCGGCGCCGTCGATGCTGGAGACGAAGTTGACGCGCAGCCACGGGTCCCCGGCCCCGTCGGAGTACAGCTCGGCGATCTGCCGGTCGCCGATCCCCTCCTCCGCCGGGAGCGGGAGGAGGCGGTCGATCGCCGCCTCACTCATTCACGTCGCCCATGTTGTGCCGGAGATAGGCCGGCTCGCGCAGCCCCAGGATGGCCTCCGTCATCCGGGCCGCGGCGACCGAGCCCGGCACGTCGTGCATCCGGATGATCCGGGCGCCGTTCACGATCGCGACGACCGCGGCGGCGATCGAGCCGTCCCGGCGCTCCGAGCGCGGGGCGTCCAGCGTCTCGCCGATGAAGTCCTTGTTCGAGACCGCGGCGAGGGTGGGATAGCCGAGGTCGGCGATCTCGGAGAGCCGCCGGGTGAGCTCCAGCGACTGCAGCGTGTTCTTGTTGAGGTCGTGACCGGGGTCGAGGATGATGCGCTCCTCCGGGACGCCCGCCGCAGCCGCGCGGTCGACCCGCTCGAGAAGGAAGTCCGCGACCTCCCGCGCGATGTCGTCGTACGTGGGCCGCGGGTAGAACGTGCGCGGGGCGGCCAGACTGTGCGTGAGCACGAGCGTGGCGTCGCTGTCCGCGACGACGCGGGCCAGGTCGGGGTCGCTGAGACCGGTGGTGTCGTTGATCACCGTCGCCCCGGCGGCGATGGCGCGGGCGGCCACCGACGCGTGGAAGGTGTCGACCGAGATCACGACGTCCGATCCGGCGCGCAGCTCGGCGACGACGGGCACCACCCGGTCGGCCTCCGCTTCCGGCGGGACGGGGGCGCCGGGCGCGAACGGCGCACCGCCGATGTCGACCCAGTCGGCGCCGGCCGCGACGGCGTCGAAGGCGGCGGCCACCGCCGCGTCCAACGCGAAGGTACGGCCCTGGTCGAAGAACGAGTCCGGCGTGCGGTTCACCACCGCCATGACGGCGACGCGGCGCGAGAAGTCGAAGGTGCGCGCGCCGATGACACGCACGGGGACGCGGAGCGGGGGCAGGTACATCGCGACGCCGGTCTCAGAGCTCTGCAAGGTCCACGCTCTCGTCGGTGAGCCGGTCGGGATCGATGGCCTCCCGGCCGCGAATCAGGCGCTGGATCTGCTCCTGCACGTCCCACACGTTGACGTTCATGCCGGCGACCACGCGGTCGTCGCGCAGCCAGAAGGCGATGAACTCGCGCGCGGACACGTCGCCGCGGAAGACGACCTTCGCGCCGGACGCCAGGGGTGCATAGCCGGAGTACTCCATGCCCAGATCGTATTGGTCGGAGTAGAAGTACGGGATGTCGTCGTAGCTCGCGTCCTCGCCCGCGATCGCGCGAGCGGCGACCGTGCCGCCCGCGATGGCGTTGGCCCAGTGCTCGTTGCGCAGGCGCTGCCCGATCGCGGGCAGCAGCGGGTTGGCCAGGTCGCCGACGGCGTAGACGTCCTCGACGGCGGTGCGCATGGCCTCGTCGGTGGGAACGCCGTTGTCGAGCGCGACGCCCGACTGCTCGGCGATCGAGGTGTTCGGCGCGGCGCCGACGCCGGCCACCACCACGTCCGCCGGGAGGCGCTCGCCCGTCGCCAGCACGACGACCTGCTCGTCGCCGCCCTCCACGGCGACGACATGCGCGGCGTTGCGGAAGACCACGCCGTTGTCGCGGTGCAGCGTCTCGAACACCGCGCCGAGCTCCGGTCCGATCGCGGGCCCCAGCGGCACGTGCGAGCGCCCGACGACGGTCACCTCGTTGCCGTAGCCGCGCGCCGCCGCGGCGACCTCCATGCCGATCCAGCCCGAGCCGACGACGACGACGCGCCGCGACCCGACCTCCAGAGCGGCGCGCAGCCACTGCGAGTCCTCGATGGTTCTCAGGGAGAAGACGGCGCCGTGCCCGCTGCCCGGGACGCCGAGCGGCCGGGCGTGCGACCCGGTCGCCAGCACCAGGCTGTCGTAGGTGATCCGGGCGCCGCCGGCCACGAAGAGCTCGTGCGCGCCCGGGTCGAACGACCCGGCGTCGGTCCCGGGCAAGAACTCCACGTCGTTGTCCGCGTACCAGTCGGCGGGCTTCACGTACGCCTCGTCCAGCTCGGAATCGCCCTTCAGGTACTCCTTGGACAGCGGCGGGCGGATGTAGGGAGGGTGCTCCTCCGCGCCGAGCAGCATGATGCGCCCCGCGAACCCGCGGGAGCGCAACTCGACGGCGGTCGTCGCCCCGGCGAGCCCTGCTCCGACGATGACCACGGTGGGATTCGACATGCCTGCTCCGATCGCTGGTCCTTTCAGCATCCACTGTTCATACGGCCCGCGCCAGCCCTCGCACTGCGCGCATGGTCGAACCGCACGGCCCGCACCTGCCGTTCGCACTCACCGCGCACCGTCGGCTCACAGGCAGAATTCAGCAGACGCGCAGATACTGTTTCGCATGAACGCAGGACCCCGCATTCTCATCGTCGACGACGAGCCGAACATCCGCGATCTCCTCACCACCAGCCTCCGCTTCGCCGGCTTCGCCGTGCGCGCGGTCGGCAACGGCGCGCAGGCGATCTCCGCGGTCCTCGAAGAGGAGCCAGACCTCATCATCCTCGACGTCATGCTCCCCGACATGAACGGCTTCGGCGTCACCAAGCGGCTGCGCGGCGCGGGCTACACCGCGCCCATCCTGTTCCTCACGGCGAAGGACGACACCGAGGACAAGATCACCGGCCTCACGGTCGGCGGCGACGACTACGTCACCAAGCCGTTCAGCCTCGACGAGATCGTGGCCCGCATCAAGGCCATCCTGCGCCGCACGATGCAGGCCGACGAGGACGCCGTGATCCGCGCGGGCGAGCTCACGATGGACCAGGACACCCACGAGGTCTACGTCGGCGAAACGCCCATCGAGCTCAGCCCGACCGAGTTCAAGCTGCTGCGCTACCTGATGCTCAACCCCAACCGCGTGCTGTCCAAGGCGCAGATCCTCGACCACGTCTGGGAGTACGACTTCAACGGCGACGCGGGCATCGTGGAGTCGTACATCTCGTACCTGCGCCGCAAGGTTGACGCGCACTCCAGCGAGCCGCTCATCCAGACCAAGCGCGGATTCGGCTACATGCTCAAGGCCGCCAAGGCGTGACCCCGGCGCACATCGTCGGCTCAGCAACGTCTGCATAGACTGACGGCCTGATGCACTCACGCCTGCTCGACCGCTGGAACGCGATCTCCCTCCGGACCAAGATCACCGGGGTGACCGTGCTCATGCTGACGCTCGGGCTGCTCGTGACCGGCATCGGGACGATGTCGATGCTGAAGCCGGTGCTGATCGACCAGCTGGATGCGCAGTTGTCTGCGGCGTCCGGGGCGACCTACGTCAACACGTATCTGTTCGGCTCGTCGGACAAGGACAAGATCGCCACCGACTCCAGCCCGTCGGACTACTTCGCCGCGCTGTACGACGCCAGCGGCAACCTGGTCAAGACGAACTGGAGCAACATCCCGTTCGCCCACCGCCCTGCGGTCCCCGAGAAGCTCACCCTGTCGGAGGCCAAGGCCCTGCCGGCCGGCGGCTTCTCGCTGTTGAGCAACGACGGGCACACGGCGTACCGCGCCCTGGCCACGACGCAGACCTTCGCGCAGACCGGTGAGCTCGCCACCGCGGTCGTGGCCACCACGACCAGTCAGATCGACACCGTGATGGCGAGCTTCCTGGCGATCTTCCTCGGCTTCGGCGTCATCGTCATCATCGTCGGCGCCGGCCTCACCCGGATGCTGGTGACGACGACGTTCTCGCCGCTGCAGGAGGTCGAACGGACCGCCGCCGCCATCGCCGACGGCGACTTCAGCCAGCGCCTCGGCGGCGCGACCCCGAACACCGAGGTCGGCCGGCTCAACCGCTCGCTCAACACCATGCTGAACCGCATCGACCGGGCGTTCAACGACCGTGCGCGCACGATCGACCAGATGCGCCGGTTCGTCGGCGACGCCTCCCACGAGCTGAGAACGCCGCTCGTCTCGGTACGCGGCTATGCCGAGCTGTACCGGATGGGTGCGTTGCAGACGCCCGAGGACGTCGCCCAGGCGATGGAGCGGATCGAGAAGGAGGCCATCCGGATGGGCCTCCTGGTCGAGGACCTCCTGGAGCTGGCGCGTCTCGACGAGACCAAGCCGCTCGACCTGCACCCCGTCGACCTGGTGCGTATCGCGCAGGACGCGGCGATGGACGCCATGGCGGGCGCCCCGGGCCGCCGCGTGACGGTGCTCACGCCCGCACCCGTGCTCGCCGAGCTGCAGGCCGGACCGCCGGAGCCCGGGCTCGACACCGTCCCGATGACACTCCCGGATGATCTGACGCGCCCGGCCGGCGCCACCGGCCCGATCGCCTTCGCCGGCTCGGCCCTCGCGCGTCTGCGCCGCGGCGGCCGCGGACGGCGCGGGACGACGGGCCAGCTCGCCGTCACGACGGCCGAGCACGTCGCCCTCGCCACGCCGCCCGCCGAGCCGGCGATCGTGATGGCGGAGGAGAACAAGCTCCGCCAGGTCGTCACGAACCTGATGGGCAACGCGCTCCGCTACACCCCGGAAGACAGCCCGATCGAGATCGCCGTGCAGGTCGACCACCGCACGGACCGCGCGCTGCTGGAGGTGCGCGACCACGGCGAGGGCATCCCGCCGCAGATCCGCGACAAGATCTTCCAGCGCTTCTGGCGCGCCGACACCTCGCGCGCCCGCGAGACCGGCGGCAGCGGCCTGGGCCTCGCCATCGTCTCCTCGATCCTCGCGGCCCACCACGGCACCGTGGAGGTCGTGGAGACCGACGGCGGCGGCGCGACCTTCCGGGTGTCCCTGCCGCTGGCCGGTCAGCAGGCCCGACCGCGCGCCTGACCCGCCGGGCATCGGCCGCCGGCTCGCAGCGGGGACGGCGCCTCACAGCCGGCCGGCCACCCACTCCACCACCGACGACGCCTGATCGTCGGAGCCCGTCACCGCCGCGAACTGGATCCAGGCGTCGCCCACCAGGGCGTCGACCACCGTCTCTGCGGGTGTCGAGCCGGCCGCATTCGTGTAGCGGACCAGCGTGGCGACCTCCGTGCCGCCGAGCTGGACCGTGCCGCCGCTGGCGTCCGGGTCGCTCACGACGAGACCGTGGTAGGTCGCGTAGGCGGCGGCCGCGTCGCGGAGCACCGAGACGGTGCCGATCAGGGACGACCCGGAGTCCCCGCCCTCGCGGTAGGCGCAGACGGTCGCGCCGGGGACGTCCTGGAGCGCGCTCTGCACGCCGAAGCTCCCGGCCGGGTCGAGCGTCGCGACGGACGACGGGCCGTAGACGCCGGCGACGGCCTTCAGCCACGCGGGGTCGCCGCACGACAGCGGCTTCCTCGGGGCGGGCGTGGCCGTCCGGGTGTCGATCGCAGCGACGGTCGGGACGAACGACTGGACGAGCGCGTGGAACGCCTTCTCGTCGATCGCGGAGGTGCCGCTGACGGCGTCCACCGCCAGCCAGGAACCGCCGACCAGGACGTTCGTGTGACAAGTGCTCCCGGTTCCGGTCGCCGCGTGCCCGCAGTCGCCGCCGCGCGAGTCGCCGCCGTCGTAGTGGGCGCCGTTGGCGGCGGACTCCGGATACTGCTCGGCCAGCCGCTGCCAGCTCGCCGCCGCGCGCGGCAGGACCTGCACCGACAGCAGGTGCATCGACTGTGAAGCGGCTGCCCCGGCCGAATCCGCCGGGTCGTCGCCCCAGCGGCACCAGCCGCCGCCGGCCGCCTGCGCGCCGAACGGCCCGCGCGCGGCCGGCGTC
>NZ_JBDGMM010000048.1:0-99875 GCF_057655165.1 Leifsonia sp. Soil_N53 | reverse complement strand
CCGCATCCCGGGGCGCCCGGCCTCCTCGTGGTCGCCGTGTCGTCCCGGGCGGGACGGCCCGGCGCGGACGCCGTGGCGGATGCGCTCGCCGGCGGTGACGCCGCGGTCGTCGGCGTGGGTTCGGACGCGCACGGCATCCCCGGGCTGCTGTCGTCGGTCGAGGAGGCGGTGGAGCTCACCGGCCGCGGCGGAGGCGGGCGCGGCAGGCACGCGGTGGTGCAGCGTGCGGAGAGCCGGCCGCTGCTGCGCCTGGTGACGGCGTTCGGCGACGACCCCCGGCTGCAGGAGTACGCCGAACGCATGCTCCGGCCCCTGATCGAGCACGACCTCGCCAACGACGGCGACCTGATCGAGGTGCTGCGCGCCTACCTCAGCCATCCGGGCAACCGCACACGCGCGGCGGCGGCGAGCCACCTGTCCCGCTCGGTGTTCTACCAGCGGATCGCGCTCATCGAGGACCTGCTCGGCCTCGACCTGGACGACGGCGAGACGATCGGCGCGCTGCACGCCGCGGTGCTCGCGCGCCGCATCCGCGGCTGACTTTGCGAGGTTGACGCTCCGCGGCTGACGCTGCCGGCAGCTGGTCAGCCGGGCGGCGTCAGGTACACCTTCCGCAGCGTCTCGGTCACCGTCCACACCGTGCGGTCGCCGGAGGTCAGCCGTACGACGTCGCCGGCTGTGAGCTCCAGGCTCCGGCCGGTGTCGGGGAAGTCGACCCGCCCCCGCCCGGCGATGACGACGAACACCTCGTCGGCCTCCACATCGGTGGTCGTGCCCGGGGCCATCTCCCAGACGCCGAGCTCCAGACCGGCGAACGTCCCCAGCTCCGCGAGGGCGGTCAGCGGATCCTCCGGCGACGGCTCCAGCGGCAGCCCGAGGGCCGGGATGCGCGTGGTGCGTTCCAGCCCGTCGCCGCTCGCGCTCACGAGTCGAACCCCAGGCCGACGGCGTCGAGCGTGCGCAGGAACAGGTTGCGCCGCCCCTCGCGGTGATCCGCCCGGTCGAGGGACCAGCGGGTCAGGTTGATGCCGAGGGCGGCCGCCGGCTCGGGCGGGAACGGCAGCGGCCGGGTACGCACCATCTCCAGGCTGGTGCGCTCGGTCTCCCGGCCCTCCAGCAGGTCCAGCATCACCCTGGCGCCGAAGTGCGTCGCGGCGACACCCAACCCCGTGTACCCGGTGGCGTACGCGACCGTGCCGCCCCTGGCCGTGCCGAAGAACGCGCAGAACCGGCTGCAGGTGTCGATCGCGCCGGCCCAGCGGTGGCTGAAGGTGAGCCCCTCCAGCTGCGGGAAGGTCGTGAAGAAGTGCGAGGCCAGCCTCCGGAACGTCGCGGGCCGGTCCTCGTACCGCTCCCGGACGCGTCCGCCGTAGTGGTACACGGCGTCGTAGCCGCCGAACAGGATGCGGTTGTCGCGGGTGAGCCGGTAGTAGTGGAACTGGTTGGCCGAGTCGCCGAGGCCCTGACGGCCGGACCAGCCGATCGACGCGAGTTGCGCGGCGCTCAGGGGCTCCGTCATCAGCACGTAGTCGTAGACCGGCACCGTCGCGAGGCGATTGCGCTTGAGCAGGCTCGGGAACACGTTCGTCGCGAGTGCCGTGCGCTTCGACCGCACGACGCCCTCCGGCGTGTAGAGCGTCGTGCCCTCGCCGATGCCCTCCACCGGGGAGTGCTCGAACAGCTCGACACCGGCCGCCTCGCAGGCCCGGGCGAGCGCGCGCGCCAGCTTGGCGGGGTGGACGAGCGCCGAGTCGCGGGTGCGGAGCAGCCCGGCGAGGTAGGTGGGGGAGTGCACCTCGGCCTGGACCGCCTCCCGGTCGAGGAAGCGCGCCTCCTCGCCGTCGGCGGCCTCCCGCAGCCACTCGACCTGGTGCGCCTCGGTGGCGAGGTCGATCGCGCCGTTGCGCTCGAACTCGGCGTCGAGGCCGAGCTCGGCGATGGTGGCCTCGATCTCGTCGAGGTTCGCCATCCCGAGCCGCTGGAGCTCGTCGAACTCGTGGCCGAAGCGGGTGCGGCCGTTCTCGTCGCCGTGCGTGAGGCTCGCCTCGCAGAACCCGCCGTTGCGCCCGGAGGCCGCCCAGCCGATCCGCCGGCCCTCCAGCAGGACGACGCGCGCCGACGGGTCAGCGCGCTTGGCGAGCAGCGCGGTCCAGAGCCCGGTGTAGCCGCCGCCGACCACCGCCAGGTCGCACTCGATGTCGCCGCGGAACCGCGGGAACCGGTCGCCGGGGGCGTCCTCGATCCAGAACACGCTCTGCCGGGCCGGCGCGAGCGCGTGGCTCACCACGGCGGCGTCGGGTGCCTGTCGTTCGAACACGGTGGCCGTCACGGGATGCCCTTCCTGGTGCGGTCTGGTGGGTCCGCTCTGCGCCCATTCTGCCGCGCGGGGCTCCGGAGGTTCGTCGCGAATCCGCGCAGACTCCGGGCAGACCGTCCGGCGGTGCGCTCACATCTCAGGCCTGAGACGCAGCGTGTGCCTGTCGACCGTGACGGTCAGTGGTTGCGAGGTGGAGACGGATGCCGGAACGCGGATTTCGTACGTGCGGACGGCCAGGTCGGCTGTGCACGCGCCGAGAAAACCGCTGCGTGCGCGCGTTGTGATGGCGAGACGGTCCCGCGTGACCACCTCGACAGCATCCGGCTCGCTTGGGCAGGAGGAGCTTCCCCAGAGTGAGACGGCGATCATCCGCGATCGGTCGGCCCACTGCACTTTCGGCCCCAAGTCCGGCTCGGGCAGCTCGGATGCGCCCGGCGTTGGCGCGGCTGACGGTGGACCGGTGCCTTCGGGAAATCCGTCGTATGCACGCACCACCACGGATGGCTGGGCGCATCCGACGAGGAACGACAACGTCGCAGCCGCGCCGAAGAGAGCGACCAGTCTCGTGCTCGGTGTTCGCATGGCCCGCACTCTAGCTGCTCGTTCGGACGCGGCTCTGAAGAGTCGGAGGCGCCCCCGTGGGCTGAACCGCTTCAGTCCGGGGTACTCTTTCCCCGATCGGCCGCGCGGAGCGGTCGCACGAGAGGAGCGCCAACGTGGTGTCAGCGACCCGGGTGACGATCGGCGGGCTCGCCGATCGGCTGGGGCTGTCCAAGGCGTCGGTGTCGTACGCGCTCAACGGTCAGCCCGGCGTCAGCGACGAGACGCGGCGCCGCGTGCTCGACCTCGCGGCGGAGCTCGGCTGGCATCCCAGCTCGAGTGCGCGGGCGCTCTCCCGGGCGCGGTCGGACGCCATCGGCATCGTGCTGCGCCGCGATCCCGGCCTGCTCGGCACCGAGCCGTACTACATGAGCCTGCTGGCCGGTGTGGAGGCCGAGCTCGCCGAGGGCGGGCAGTCGCTGCTGCTGCGGATGGTCCCCGGCGCGGACGGGCACGACCTCGCCGCCTACCGTCGCTGGAGCGCCGAGCGGCGGGTCGACGGCGTCATGCTCTTCGACATCACGGTCGGCGATCCGCGCCCCGCGCTCCTCGACCAGCTCGGGCTGGCGTTCGTGCTGCACGGCAACGACGAGTCCGTCGCCCCCGGCCGGGTGCTGCTGTACGACGCGTCCGGCGACGCCCGCATGCTCGTCGAGCACCTGCACGCGCTCGGCCACCGGCGCATCCTGCACCTCCAGGGTCCGGCCGAGTTCGAGCACGAGCGCGACCGGGCCGACGCGGTCGCGCGGTTCGCCGCCGCGCTCGGCATGCGGGCGGACTCCGAACCGACCGACTACTCGATGGAGGCCGGCGAGCGCATCGCCGCGGCGCACGCGGGCGACCGGTCGCTGTCCGCGCTGATCACCTCGAACGACCTCCTCGCGCTCGGCGCCCAGTCCGCTCTGAGCCGCGCGGGCCGCGACGATGTGGCGCTGGTGAGCTGGGACGACTCGCTGATCTGCCGCCTCGGCGCGCGGCCGCTGACCGCGCTGGCGCGCTTCCCCGAGGAGCAGGGCAGGCGCGCCACCCGGATGCTGCTGGACGAGCTCGCCGGCGTCGAGACGCCGACGCACGCCGCGCGCGCCTCGGAACTGGTGGTGCGATCCACCAGCGTGCGCGCCTCCGCCTGAGCCGCCCGGAAACGTATCCGATATACCCCCCAATTCAGGGGTGTCAACGCTTGGAATCACTGAACCGGTTCAGTTATAGTCGCCGTGGCGCGAGGCCCGCTCCCCGGGGACGGGAGCGGCGGGGCGCCCATCAAGAGACGAAGGAGTCACTAATGAGGAAACGCGTTATCGCCGCCGCGGCGCTGGCGGCCACGATCTCGCTCGTGGCCGCGGGCTGCAGCAGCTCGGGCTCGGGGTCGTCGGCCAGCGGTTCGACCATCACGTACTGGGCGAGCAACCAGGGCACCAGCCTCGACAACGACAAGCAGGTCCTGACGCCGGTGCTCGACGACTTCACCAAGAAGACCGGGGTGAAGGTCAAGCTCGAGGTCATCGGCTGGAACGACCTGCAGACGCGCATCCAGACGGCCGTCACGTCCGGGCAGGGCCCCGACGTGCTGAACATCGGCAACACCTGGGCCGCCTCGCTGCAGGCGACCGGGGCGTTCCTCCCGTTCGGCGACAGCGAGATGAAGGCGATCGGAGGCAGCGACAAGTTCGTGAAGACCGCCCTCGACACCGGCGGCGCGGCGGGCAAGACGGTCACGAGCGTCCCGCTCTACGGTCTCGCCTACGGCCTGTACTACAACAAGAAGATGTTCTCCGACGCGGGGGTGCAGCCGCCGACCAACTGGGAGGACCTGGTCGCCGCCGCCAAGAAGCTGACCAACGGCACGCAGTACGGCTTCTCGCTCGCGGCGGGCAGTTACACCGAGAACGCGCACTTCGCCTTCATCAACTCGGCGCAGAACGGCGGCGCCTGGTTCGACAGCAAGGGCAACCCGACGTTCACCAGCAAGGCGAACATCGACGGCGTCAAGCGCTACCTCGACCTGATGCAGACCGACAAGGTGGTCAACACCTCCAACGCGCAGTACGACAACGGCGTGCAGGCGGTGAACGACTTCGCCACCGGCAAGGTCGCGATGATCCTCAGCCAGAACAACGCCGACTCGTCGATCAACGCCAACGGGATGAAGGCCGACCAGTACGGCGTCGTGCCGTTCCCGTCGCCGGACGGCGGCAAGCCGGTCGCCAGCCACGTCGCCGGCATCAACCTCTCGATCTTCAAGAACACCAAGAACAAGGACGCCGCCCTCGAGTTCGTCAAGTACATGACGAGCGAGTCGGTGCAGTCCACGCTCGGCAAGCCGTACGCCACGCTGCCGGTGCTGAACGGCGCCAAGCCGAACTTCACCGACAACGCCGACGAGGCCGCCACGTTCCAGAAGATCTACAACGAGATGTCCAAGCCGCTGCCGCTGGTTCCGGCGGAGGACCAGTTCGAGAACACCGTCGGCAAGGCCATGAACGACATGTTCGCCAAGATCGCCACCGGAGGCACGGTCTCCGACTCCGACATCAAGTCGGCGCTGAGCACGGCTCAGGACCAGGTGAAGCAGTCGATCGGCGGCTAGGTCCCCTGGCCCCATCGCGACGGCCGGGCGGGACTCGCCTCCCGCCCGGCCGCCGCACCCCACCGAAGGAGTTCCATGTCGACGACGACATCCGTCCGGACCAGCCCCGCCGAGGCGCCGGCCCCCGCGAAGACCCGACGCAAACGGCCCAAGGGCTGGTGGCTTCCGCTGGTGCTGCTGGCGCCGGCCATCGTCTTCGAGCTGCTCATCCACGTCATCCCGATGCTCACCGGCATCTGGATCAGCTTCCTGCAGCTCACCAAGTTCTTCATCGCCAACTGGAGCGAGGCGCCGTTCGTCGGCCTCAAGAACTACCAGGTCGCGCTGGACTTCAACACGTCCATCGGCGCCGGCCTGCTGGCCTCGTTCCTCATCACCTGCGGGTTCACCATCCTGGTGGTCGGGCTGTCCTGGGCCCTCGGGATGGCCGCCGCCGTCGCGCTGCAAGGGAGGTTCCGCGGGCGCGGGTTCTTCCGCACCCTGTTCCTGGTGCCGTACGCGCTGCCGCTCTACGCGGGCATCATCACATGGAAGTTCATGCTCCAGAAGGACACCGGAGCGGTCAACCACTTCCTGTTCGACAACCTCGGCCTCCCCGGGCAGAAGCCGTTCTGGCTGATCGGCGACAACGCGTTCTGGTCGATCGTGATCGTCGCGATCTGGCGGCTCTGGCCGTTCGCGTTCCTGATGCTGATGGCGGGCCTGCAGTCGATCCCGGACGAGGTCTACGAGGCGTCCGCCGTCGACGGCGCCAAGCCGTTCCGGCAGTGGAGGTCGATCACCCTGCCGATGCTGCGGCCGGTCAACGCGGTGCTGCTGCTCGTGATGTTCCTGTGGACCTTCAACGATTTCAACACCCCGTTCGTGCTGTTCGGCAACGCGCAACCCGCGGCGGGCGACCTGATCTCGTTCCACATCTACAACGCCTCGTTCCTGACCTGGAACTTCGGCTCCGGCGCCGCGATGAGCGTGCTGCTGCTGATCTTCCTGCTCATCGTGTCCGGCATCTACCTGATCGTGCTCAACCGGAGGAACCGCCATGCGTGAGACCGTCTCGTCCAAAGTCTTCCGCTGGGTCGTCGTCGTCTTCCTGACGCTGTTCACGGCGGTGCCGCTCTACGTGATGATCACCTCGTCAGTGAAGCCCCTGGCTGACGTCCAGGGCGCCTTCACCTGGTGGCCGACGAACATCACCTTCCAGCCGTTCATCGACATGTGGTCGACGGTGCCGCTGGCGTCGTACTTCGTCAACAGCGTGATCGTGGCCAGCGCGGCGACCATCCTCAGCCTGATCATCGCCGTGTTCGCCGCCTACGCGGTGTCGCGCTACCGGTTCAAGGGCCGCGGCGTGTTCACCACGACCGTCTTGTCCACGCAGATGTTCCCCGGCGTGCTGTTCCTGCTGCCGCTGTTCCTCATCTTCGTGAACATCAACCAGGCGGTCGGCATCCAGCTCGTCGGCACCCGCTGGGGGCTGGTGATCACCTACCTGACCTTCGCGCTGCCGTTCGCGATCTGGATGCTGGCCGGCTACTTCGACGGCATCCCGCGCGACCTCGACGAGGCCGCGATGGTCGACGGCTCCGGCCCGATGGGCGCGCTGTGGCACGTCGTGCTGCCCGCGGCCAAGCCCGGGCTCATCGCGGTGGCGATCTACTCGTTCATGACCAGCTGGGGCGAGGTGCTGTTCGCGTCCGTGATGACGACCGACGAGAATCGGACGCTCGCGGTCGGCCTGCAGCTGTACTCGACGCAGACGAACGTGTACTGGAACCAGATCATGGCAGCCTCGCTGGTCGTGTCGATCCCGATCGTGGTCGCGTTCCTCATCCTGCAGCGGAGCTTCGTCGCCGGGCTCACCGCTGGCGCCGTCAAGTAGCCCCCGCGGCAGCTCCCCACAAGCACGACCCGAAAGGAATCATGGACCGCCCTTCCCCCGTCCTCGCCGTCGACGGATCCCCCGTGGTCTGGCTCGGGGCGAACTTCTGGTCGCGCACCGGCGGCCCGCTCATGTGGAAGCGCCACGACCCCGCGGTCATCCGCGAGGAGCTGCGCGTGCTCGCCGACCACGGCCTGAACATGACGCGGTCGTTCTTCTACTGGCCCGACTTCCACCCGACGCCGGACACGCTCGACGAGCAGTGCCTGGCCAACTTCGCCGACTTCCTGGACGCGCACACGGAGACCGGGATGATGACCGTGCCGACCTTCCTCGTCGGGCACATGTCGGGCGAGAACTGGGACCCGGTCTGGCGGGAGGGACGCGACCTCTACCGCGACGTCTGGTTCGTCGGGCGGCAGGCCTGGTACGTGCGGGAGCTCACCGCGCGGTTCGCCGCGCACCCCGCCGTCGCGGGCTGGCTGCTGACCAACGAGGTGCCGATCTACGGCGGGGAGGCGCCGCGGCCGGTCGTGGACGCGTGGGCGTCCCTGCTCGTGAACGCGGTGCGCGCGGGCGGCGGGACGCAGCCGGTGGCGGTCGGCGACGGGGCGTGGGGCATCGAGACGACCGGCCACGACAACGGGTTCTCGGTGCGCGACCTCGCGCGGTTCACCGACTTCGTCGGCCCGCATGTCTATCGAATGGAGACCGATCAGACCCGCCAGCATCTCAAGGCGGCGTACATCGCCGAACTGTCCGGCGTGGGCCTCCCGGTGATCATGGAGGAGTTCGGGCTGACCAGCGACTTCGTCTCCGACGAGGGTGCGGCCGCCTACTACCGGCAGCTGCTGTACACGACCCTGCTCGCCGGCGCGACCGGTTGGATCGCCTGGAACAACACCGACTACGACGACCTCGCCGGCCAGCGGCCGTACTCGCACCACCCGTTCGAGATGCACTTCGGCATCACCGACCGGACCGGCGCACCGAAGCCGCCGTTGCGCGAGCTCGCCCGGTTCGCCGCCGACCTCGCGGCGATCGACCTCGCGAACGTGCGGCGAACCCCGGTGGATGCCGCGATCGTCGTGCCGTCGCACCTGGAGGCGGACTACCCGTTCACCAACGAGGCCGAGCGCGCCCACATCGTCAGGACCGGCGAGCAGGCGTACCTGGCGGCGCACGAGGCGCACATCCCGGTCGCGGTGGTCCGGGAGCGGGAGGACGGCGGCCTCCCGGTCGGCTACGGCCTCTACCTGCTGCCGTCCGTCAAGCAGCTCTGCGCGACCTCCTGGCTGCAGCTGGAGGAGCTGGCCCGGGACGGCGCGACCGTGTACGCCTCCTACTCGCACGGCGACAGCGGCGTGCAGCGCGGGCCGTGGTGGACGAACACGGAGGCGCTCTTCGGCGTGCGGATGCAGAGCTCCTACGGCCTCGCCGAGCCGGTGACCGACGAGGCGGCGACGATCCGGTTCGTGGCGGACTTCGGGTCGCTCCCGGCCGGCACGGTGCTGACCTTCCCCGCCGCCGGCAACGAGAACGGCCGGACCTTCCTGCCGGTGCGGGCGACCTCCGGAACCGTCGTCGCGGTGGACGCGCACGGCCGGCCGGCGATCGTGGTCACGGAGCACGGCGCGGGCCGGGCGGTGCTGTCGACCTACCCGCTGGAGTACTTCGCGTCCGTGCGGGCGCGCAGCAATCCGGAGGAGACCTGGCGGCTGTACGACGCGCTGGCCGCCGTGGCCGACGTGGAGCGCGACGTGCGCCTCGACGACCCGCGGGTCTTCGTGGACACGCTGGTGCACGACGATGGCCGGCGGTTCGCGGTGTTCGTGTCGCAGCACGCGACCGCGGTCACGGTGCGGCCGGAGGTGGCGGGAGAGCTGCGGACGCTCGCCGGCGAGCCGGCCGCCGAGCTGGCGCTCGCGCCGTACGGCGTCGCCGTCCGCGAACTCGTCCTCGACTGACGCCCACCCTCCCGACATCTCTCCCCGAGGGCCACGTTGTTGTCACTTTTGGACGCCAAAAGTGACAACAACGTGCCCTTCGGCGGGTGGGTCAAGCCGGCGCGTGCCGCTCCAGGAAGTCGTACACCTCCGTGGAGTCCACGCCGGGGAACGTCCCGGTCGGCAGCGCCGCCAGCAGCGAGGTGGGCGTCCGGGCCGCCGGCCATGCCATGCCCTCCCAGCGGTCCGCCAGCGCACCCGGTGGCCGGCGGCAGCACGACTCGTCCGGGCAGCGCGACACCGCCCGGTGGCCGGTCTCGCGGCCGCGGAACCACTTCACGTGCGCGAACGGCACGCCGACGCTCACCGAGTAGTCGCCCTCCTTGGCCTTCTCGATGCGGGAGGTGCACCAGAACGTCCCGCGCGTGGTGTCGGTGTACTGGTAGTACGGGCTGAACCGGTCGGCGACGTCGAAGACCGTGCGGGCCGTCCAGCTCCGGCAGACCGGGGTGCCCTCGATCGCGCCCAGCGCGTCGGACGGGAACGCCACCGAGTCGTTCTCGTACGCCTTGATGATGGTGCCCGACTCGTGCACCTTCATGAAGTGCACCGGGATGCCGAGCCGTGCGGTGGCCAGATTGGTGAACCGGTGGCAGGCGGTCTCGTACGACACCGCGAAGGCGTCGCGGAGGTCCTCCATCGAGATGCGGCGGAAGTTCTTGGCCTCGGTCAGGAACGCCACAGCGTCCTTCTCCGGCAGCAGCAGCGCAGCGGTCAGGTAGTTGGTCTCCACCCGCTGCCGCAGAAAGTCGGCGTAATTTCCCGGCTCGTCGTGGCCGAGCAGCTGGGAGGCGAACGCCTGCAGGATGGGGGAGCGGGAGTCGCGGGAGGCCGACTGCTCGGTCGGCAGGTAGATGCGGCCGTTGCGCTTGTCGGTCACCGAGCGGGTCGAGTGCGGGAGGTCGCCGACGTAGTGCAGCGAGAAGCCGAGCCGGTCGGCCATGTCCGCCACGGTCTGGTGCGAGACCGGGCCTCCGGTGTGCCCGACGGCGCCGAGCAGGTCGGCGGCGATGGCCTCCAGGTCGGCGAAGTAGTTGTCGCGGGCGCGCATCGTGGCGCGCAGCTCGGCGTTGGCGCGGCGCGCCTCCTCGGGGGTAGCGGCCCGCTCCTTGTGCAGCCGCGCCACCTCCTGGTGCAACGCCAGAATCGCCCGCAATGTCGCGTCGGGCACGGACTTGGACACCCGCACCGGGTCGATCCCGAGGGCGCTGAAGACGGGTCCGCGCTGGGCGCGCTCGACCGCGATCTCCAGGGCGGCGCGCTCGTCGGGTGCGTCGGGGGCGAGGAGGTCGTCCACCGTCACGCCCAGGGCCCCGGCGATCGCGCGCAGCTGGGCGAGCCGCGGTTCGCGGTTGCCGTTCTCGATCGCCGAGACCTGGGAGGGCGCCCGGTCGATCGCGGCGGCGAGAGCCTCCAGCGTCATCGCCCGTTCGAGGCGGAACGCGCGCACGCGCCGGCCGAGCGTGAGCGCGTCTGCTCCCGTCGGCTCGTCGTCGATTCGGACAGCGGTGTCGGTCATGCAGGCCATGCTGACACTCCCACGAAGTTCTAGCAAACAGAAGAACCCGGGAATTTCTGTCGACGGATCCTCTCCACACTTGCTGCGGGCCGGGCACGATCGTGTCAACCGATCCGACCGATGGAGGTCACCATGAACCCCGCAGCCCGTCCCGGCGACACCACGCAGACCGCCGCCGAGCTCCGCCTCGAGTGGGACGCCGACCCGCGCTGGTCCGGCATCCGCCGCGACTACACGGCGGAGGACGTGGTGGCGCTCCGCGGACCGGTGCGCGAGGAGCAGACCCTCGCCCGCCGCGGCGCCGAGAAGCTCTGGCAGCTCATCCAGCGCGACGGCGCGGGGGAGGACCCGAAGTGGGTCGCCGCCCTGGGCGCGCTCACCGGCAACCAGGCCGTCCAGCAGGTCCGAGCGGGCCTGGAGGCGATCTACCTCTCCGGCTGGCAGGTCGCCGCCGACGCCAACCTGTCCGGCCAGACCTACCCCGACCAGAGCCTGTACCCGGCCAACTCCGTCCCCGCGGTCGTCCGCCGGATCAACAACGCGCTGCTGCGGGCGGGACAGGTCGAGGGCACCGACGGCCTGGTGTCCGACTGGATGGCACCCATCGTCGCCGACGCGGAGGCCGGCTTCGGCGGCCCGCTCAACGCCTACGAGCTCATGCACGGGATGATCCAGGCCGGCGCCGCGGGCGTGCACTGGGAGGACCAGCTCGCCAGCGAGAAGAAGTGCGGCCACATGGGCGGCAAGGTGCTGATCCCGACCGGGCAGCACATCCGCACCCTGAACGCCGCGCGGCTCGCCGCCGACGTCGCCGGCGTCCCGACGATCGTGATCGCCCGCACCGACTCGCTCGCGGCGACCCTGCTGACCAGCGACCACGACGAGCGCGACCGTGCGTTCCTCACCGGGACCCGCACGGCGGAGGGTTTCTACGAGGTCCGCAGCGGCATCGACCCGGTCATCGCACGCGGCCTGGCCTACGCGCCGTACGCCGACCTGCTCTGGGTGGAGTCGGCCGAGCCCGACCTGGAGCTCGCCCGACGGTTCGCCGAGGCGGTGCACGCCGAGTTCCCCGGCAAGAAGCTCGCATACAACTGCTCGCCGTCGTTCAACTGGCGCTTGCACCTCGACGACGAGACCATCGCCCGGTTCCAGCGCGAGCTGGCGGCGATGGGCTATGCGTTCCAGTTCATCACCCTCGCGGGCTTCCACGCCCTCAACTACTCCATGTTCACGCTCGCCAAGGACTACGCCGACCGGCAGATGAGCGCGTACGTGGACCTCCAGGAGGCCGAATTCGCCTCCGAGAGCTCCGGCTACACCGCCACCCGCCATCAGCGGGAGGTCGGCACCGGCTACTTCGACCGCATCGCGACCGCGCTCAACCCCGACAGCGCCACCCTCGCCCTCGTCGGCTCCACCGAACAGCACCAGTTCTAACCCTCCCACCCACGCACCCCCACCATCTCTCCCGGAGTTACGTACGCCGACACGCCGTGCGAAGCGTGCACAACTCCGGAATCGATGGTGAGGGGATCAGCGAAAGGACACGACCATGATCGAGATCAACGGGCCCCGCGTCGCCGGGACCGACGACATCCTGACCCCGGAGGCGCTCGCCTTCGTCGACCACCTGCACCAGGCCTTCGCCGCCCGCCGGCAGGAGCTCCTGCAGGAGCGCCGGCGCCGTCGCGAGGATGCCGGCAACGGCCGCGACCCGCGCTTCCTCAGCGCGACGGCGGTGATCCGGGAGGACCCGCACTGGCGGGTCGCCGGCGCCGGTCCCGGCCTGGAGGACCGCCGCGTGGAGATCACCGGCCCTACCGACCCGAAGATGGCGATCAACGCCCTCAACTCGGGCGCCCGGGTCTGGCTCGCCGACCAGGAGGACGCCACCAGCCCCACCTGGGCGAACGTCGTCGGCGGCCAGCACACGCTGCGCGACGCCGTCCGCGGGCGGCTGGCCTTCACCAGCCCCGAGGGCAAGGACTACCGGGTCACCACGCCGCACGAGCACACCCCCACGATCGTCATGCGGCCGCGCGGCTGGCCCCTGGTCGAGAAGCACCTCGCCTTCACCGACCGGGCCGGCCGCACCTCCCCCGCCAGCGCCTCCCTCACCGACTTCGGGCTGTACTTCTGGCACAACGCCGAAGAGCTCGTCGCCTCGGGCCGCGGGCCGTACTTCTACCTGCCCAAGCTGGAGTCGCACCTGGAGGCGCGGCTCTGGAACGACATCTTCGTGTTCGCCCAGCAGCGCATCGGGATGCCGGTCGGCACCGTCCGCGCGACCGTGCTCATCGAGACCATCCCGGCCGCGTTCGAGATGGAGGAGATCCTGTACGAGCTGCGCGACCACTGCGCCGGCCTCAACGCCGGGCGCTGGGACTACATCTTCTCGATCATCAAGACGTTCCTCGGCCGTGGCAGGCGCTTCGGGTTCGGCGACCGCAGCGGCATCACGATGACCGTCCCGTTCATGCGGGCCTACACCGAGCTGCTGGTCGCGACGTGCCACAAGCGCGGCGCCCACGCCATCGGCGGGATGAGCGCCTTCATCCCGAGCCGCCGGGACGCCGAGGCCACCGCGCGCGCCCTGGGCCAGGTCGCCGACGACAAGCGCCGGGAGGCCGGCGACGGCTTCGACGGCACCTGGGTCGCGCATCCCGACCTCATCCCGACGGCGCTCGCCGAGTTCGACGCCGTGCTCGGCGACCGGCCGAACCAGGTCGACCGGCAGCGCGACGATGTGCACGTGACAGCCGCCGATCTGCTCGACGTCACTTCGGCGCGCGGCACGGTCACCGACGCGGGCGTCCGTTCGAACGTCTCGGTCGCCCTCCGCTACATCGAGGCCTGGCTGCGCGGCGCCGGCGCCGTCGCGATCGACGGCCTGATGGAGGACGCCGCGACCGCGGAGATCTCGCGCTCGCTGCTGCGGCAGTGGATCGAGAACCGGATCGTCACCGCGGAGGGGACGCCGGTCGACCGGGAGCTCGTCGCCGGGATCCTGGCCGAGGAGCACATCCGGCTGAGCTCCGCCGGGCGCAGCGCGGGCGTCGACGACCGCTTCGACGACGCGGC
This sequence comes from Leifsonia sp. Soil_N53, assembly GCF_057655165.1. NCBI lineage: Bacteria > Bacillati > Actinomycetota > Actinomycetes > Micrococcales > Microbacteriaceae > Leifsonia > Leifsonia sp. Soil_N53. The sequence continues at coordinate 85,883 of NZ_JBDGMM010000048.1, read as the reverse complement.
CGAGCTGCTCGCCGAGGTGTCGCTGGGGGAGGAGTTCGCGACCTTCCTGACCATCCCGGCGTACACCCGGTTCCTGGTGGACGAGGCGGAGTCGACCGAGGAGATCGAGCAGGAGCTGGCGCCGGCCGTCTGAACCGGGCACGTCCGGCGCCGACGGCTGTGGTGGCCGTCACCGGGGGTGGTGTTCGAGATACCTCTCGAGCACCACCCCCTGGTTCAGTTCCGGGTCGCGGGCGCCGACCAGCAGCGTCACGACCGGATGGGTGTCGCCGAGCTCGCGCAACTGCGCGACCGTGGGGTTCGCGTCGAGCTCTGCCGTGTAACGGGCTGTGAACTCGTCGAACAAGGGCGCCTCGTGGTGGAACCAGCGCCGCAGCTCGGTGGAGGGCGCGACATCCTTGAGCCAGATGTCCACCTTCGCCTTCTCCTTGGTGAGCCCGCGCGGCCAGAGCCGGTCGACGAGCACCCGCAGGCCGTCCTCGACGGCCGGCGTGTCGTAGACGCGCTTCACTCGGTACACCACTGCGGCCTCCTAGAAGGTTGTCGTGAGGCGGTGATGAGATCGCCGCCTCATACGCATGGTAGGCCGTGAGGGCAAAGTAGCGACTAGGAGGCAATGACGCAGGCCCCGTGCCGCAGAGTCGAGAGTTAGATTGTTAATGCTACGTTTTTCGTGGTGCCTGCGGCACTGACTCGCTCGCTGAAACATGGGGAGGCATCGACATGGACATCGACGTTCGGTTGGCGTCAGGTGGCGCCGTCGCACTTGACGTCGACCAGATCACGATCGACGGAACGGCGATGGCCTTCCTGAGGTCGGGAACGGTTGTATCGGAGCTTAGTTGTGCTGAGGTTGCCAAGATCAGCCTCGAGTTCGCGATCGATACGACCGATGAAGCGGGCGGCCCGAGCTATTCCGTCGAAGCGATTCGCGAGACCTACCCCAACGCTTACGCGCGTTGGACGGCGGACGAGGATTCGCGACTCCTCGAATCTCATGCACGAGAGGTTCCGATTGCGGAGATCGCGGCCGCGCACGGTCGCCAGACCAGCGCTATCAATTCGCGGCTCGTCAAGCTTCTCCCTCTGCTGTCCGACCACAAAGGCGGCTCTGTCGGCTCACTGCAGTTGAGCGCCGGCGAGAGTGGACACCGAGTCAGTTTCAGCGAGCACGCCGAATGAGCTGGCCAGCGTGGGCCGGAGACATCCCTACGTGGATCACGACGGTTGCCGTGGGCTTCGCCGGAGCGCAGCTTCTGGTGGACCGGAGGCGACGTGCGGCCGAGGAAGACCGTGAAGCCAAAGCGCAGGCATCGAAACTCTCGGCGTGGGCTGCCTCGGATCGGAGCGAGGACCCACTCATTTTCGGGGTGGTGGTGAGCAACCGATCAGTTTCGACCTTCCACGACGTGTCCATTCTCGCCAAGCTGCACAAGAAGGAGATCGTGCCCGCGATCCACTTCCAGGTTCTTCCTCCGGGCGAGTTCTTCGTCCAATACGTGGAGGACGAATGGAAGTTCGCAATTGAGGCGAGCGAGCATCGCCGAGCTCTTCGTCCATATACGCGGACCGAGGGCTACCGGGTTCTTTCCGTCAGCTTCACCGACAACCTTGACCAGCGTTGGTCTGCTGACGCGCACATGGTGCTCCACCGACTCGAACAGGAATTCCGGACGGCAGCCAAGCCTGAATCTGCGGCCTCCTAGAGCATCGTGAGGGTGGGCTCCTCGTGGGTGCCCACCGGGAAGTGGGCCAGGAAGACGACGCCGTCCGGGCCCGCGTCGAACCGGGCGATCCTGGCGCCCTCCTCCTCGTAGAAGGTGTCGCCGGCCTCCAGGGTGCGCGCCGGGCCGCCCTCGACCTGGTAGATCGCGGAGCCGCGCTCGATCGAGCCGACCACCGGGCCGTTGTGGAGGTGGAGGCCGCCTGCGACGTCCGGCTGCATCGTGATGCGCCGGGTCTGGATGCGGCCCACCGGCCGCGGGTTGGCGAGCGTCACGTCCTGCACGATCTCCCGCTCGACCGGCGGCGCTTCCTCGGCGCTCACAGCGGCGCCAGCAGGGCGTCGCGGAGGCTCTCGCTGATCCCGGGCGGGACCTCGACCGAGACGCCGAGCGCCTGGATGGCCCGGCTGAAGTAGTTGCGCGCCGCGGCGGCCAGAGTGATGTCGACGATCTCCCGGTCGGTGAAGCCCAGCTCGCGCAGCCGCAGGGAGTCGGCCTCGGTCATCGAGGACGCGTCGGTGCTGATCCGCCGCGCGTACTCCATCATCGCGACCTCCGCCTCGCTGAGGCCGGCGTCGTGGAAGTCGCGGGCGACGGCCTCCACCTCATCGGCGTCCATGACCGCGAGGGTCTTGCGGCCGTGGGCGAGCCGGCAGTGCTGGGAGTGCGTGCCCTCGGCCGCGGCGAGGGTCACGAGCTCGTATCTGCGCACGCCGAGCTGCGCCACGATGGCGCGGATGAGCTGCTCCCAGGCCTGGTAGGCCTCGGGGTTGGCGGCCATCACGCGCGTGTAGTCGGCCACGTAGCCGAGGTCGCGTTCGTCCTTCGCGTAGATCTCCGCAGTGGCCCCGGTCGCCTCGCCGGGGTCGACGGTCTCGATGATGGCCATGGCTCCTCCTCGAATGTCGCGGGACTCATCGTGCCACCACGCGACGGCGGATGCCAGAGGAACGCCCTAGCGGCCGAGCTCCCGCAAGCGGACGGCGAGCACGGCGCGCAGCGTGTCGTCGCCGAGCGGCGCGGACGGCGGGAAGTGCAGCGTCGCGCCGGTGATCGTCCCCTCGGACAGCGTGCCGGCCAGCTCGGCGGCGGCCGGGGGAGACATCAGCAGGAGGCTGCACTCCTTCGCCGTCGCCGACAGCCCGACCACGCTCCGCCCGTCGAGCCGGAACGTCGGGACGCGGTAGCTGATCACCTGCTCCGCGTCCGGGAGGATGGCGAGGATGCGGTCGCGCACCGTGCTCAGCGCGGAGCCGAACGGCTCGCCGATCCGGTCCAGGTACTCCTCGACGGTGTCCGCGTCGACTCCGCGCGCCATGGCATCCCCCTTGTTTCGGGCCAGGCCCTCAGTGCGCGAACGCCGCCTCCGACGGCGCGTCCGCCGGCTTGCTGATGAAGAACGAACCGACGACCCCGAAGAGCGAGATGATCGCCGCCGCGAAGAACGCCGTGCGGATGCCGCCCGCCGTCGCCGCGTCGAGGCTCGCGCCGCCCGCGGCCAGCGCCGCCGTCTGCGCCGACAGCACCGCCACGAGCAGGGCCGTGCCCGCCGCGCCTCCCACCTGCTGGATGGTGCCGAGGATCGCGCTGCCGTGCGAGTACAGGTGCGGCGGAACCGCGCCGAGGCCCGCCGTGAAGAGCGGCGTGAACATGAGCGCCAGGCCGAGGCTCATCGTGATGTGCGCGATCAGCACCAGGTACACCGGCGTCGTCTCGGTCACCATCGTGAGCGACCACATGACCAGGCTCACCAGGATCGCCCCCGGAATCACCAGCGGGCGCGGGCCGATCCGGTCGTAGAGCCGGCCGACGAACGGCGCCGCGAGGCCCATGACCAGTCCGCCGGGCAGGAGGAGCAGCCCGGTGCCCAGCACGTCGAGGTGCAGCACGTGCTGCAGGTAGAGCGGGAGCACGATGATCACGCCGAAGAGCGACGCCGTCGTGATCGCCATGAGCACGATCGCCACCGTGAAGATCGGGCTGCGGAAGGTGCGGAGGTCGAGCAGCGCGCGGTCCTTGCGCTGCAGCAGCAGCTGCCGGGTGACGAACGCCGCGAGCGACACGACGCCGACCGCCAGCGAAGTCCACAGGATCGGCTCGTTGGCCGCCGCGGCCGGTCCGGTCTCGCCGCTCAGCGTGAGGCCGTAGACGAGGCCGCCGAATCCGAACGCCGAGAGGATGACGGACAGCACGTCGATGCGGCTCTTGCGGGTCTCGGTCACGTTCTCGACGAACTTGATGCCGATCAGCAGCATCACGACGGCGATCGGCAGCACGATGAGGAAGATCCAGCGCCAGGCGAGGAAGTTGAGGATGACGCCCGAGATGGTCGGGCCGATCGCGGGTGCGACCGAGATGACGATCGAGACGTTGCCCATCGTGCGCCCGCGCAACGCAGGCGGCACCAGGGTCATCAGCGTGGTCATCAGCAGGGGCAGCATGATCGCCGTTCCACACGCCTGGATCACCCGCGCGACGACGAGGAGGCTGAAGCCCGGCGCGAGGGCGGCGACGAGCGTGCCGAGCGAGAACAGCGACATCGCCGCGATGAAGACCTGGCGGGTGGTGAACCGCTGCAGCAGGAAGCCGGTGATCGGGATGACGACGGCCATCGTCAGCATGAACGCGGTCGAGAGCCACTGGGCGGCGAGCGCGTCGATGTGGAGGTCGTCCATGAGCTTCGGGATGGCGACGCTCATGATCGTCTCGTTGAGGATCACGACGAACGTGGCCGCGAGCAGCAGCCAGATGACGCGCTGGTCGCGCGGGGCGATCCGCGGGTGCGCCGTCTCTCCCCGGGACCCTTCGAGCGCTCCGGTGTCGATGGCGTCGGCGGGCGCAGGTGAGGTCTTCTCAGTCACCGGTCAACCCTATCCACGACCTCCGACACCGTGGGTTTCGAACAGGTGAACTCGGGCCCGCGTTCACTCTCCGCTTAACTCGCGCTCAGGAGCCCAGCCCCGACACCTCGCGCACCGCCTCCGCGACGGCCGGCGCGACCGCCACGAGGTCGGTCTCCGTCACGTCGGGACCCCACGAGAAGCGCACCGCGGTGCGGGCGACGTCCTCGTCGAAGCCGAGGGCGAGCAGCACGTGCGAGGCGTCCTCGCTGCCGGCCGCGCAGGCCGAGCCGCTGGAGGAGACGATGCCACGGCGCTCCAGCTCCAGCAGCACCGTCTCGCCGTTGATCCCGGGGAAGACGAAGGAGGCCGTGCCCGGCAGGCGCGCGGACGCGTGCCCGGTCAGCTGCGCGCCAGGGGTCTGCGTGAGCACCGCCGTCGTGAAGGCGTCGCGCGCGGCGGTGGCCCGGGCGGCGTTGGCCTCCCGGTCGCGCATGGCCAGCCGGGCCGCCGTCGCCAGTGCGACCGCGCCCGCGACGTTCTCGGTCCCCGAGCGGCGCCCGCGCTCCTGGCCGCCGCCGTGCAGCACCGGCTCCAGCGGGATCCGGCCGCGGACGTAGAGCGCGCCGATCCCCTTGGGGGCGCCGATCTTGTGCCCGGAGACGCTGAGCGCGTCGACGCCCAGCTCGCGGACGTCGAGCGTGAGCCAGCCCGCGGCCTGCACCGCGTCGGTGTGGAAGGGGACGCCGTGCGCGTGCGCCAGCGCCGCGAGCTCCGCGACCGGCTCGACGGTGCCCACCTCGTTGTTGGCGAGCATCACGCTCGCCAGCGTCGTGTCCGGTCGCAGGGCCGCCGCGAAGTCGTCGGGGGAGACCAGCCCGTCAGGGCCGACCGGGACGAAGGTCGCCTCGAACCCGTGCACCCGCACCAGGTACTCCACGGAGGCCAGCACCGCCTCGTGCTCGATCGGCGTCGTCACGAGATGCCGGCCACGGGGTGCGCCCAGCGCGATCCCTTTGACCGCGAGGTTGTCCGCCTCGGTGCCTCCGGAGGTGAACACCACCTCCGACGCCCGGCAGCCCAGCCACTCCGCGACGGTCGCGCGCGCGGAGGCCAGCGCGCGCGCCGCAGACTCGCCGACCGCGTGGTGGCTCGACGGGTTGCCGAAGTCGCCCGTGAGGTACGGCCACATCGCCTCCAGCACCTCGCGGCGCACCGCGGAGGTCGCGGCGGCGTCGAGGTACAGGCCCTTCATGCGGCCTCCAGCACCACATCCAGCCCGAGGTCGAGCGACCGGACGCTGTGCGTGAGCGCGCCGGACGAGATCACGTCGACACCGGTCTCCGCGATGTCGCGGACCGTTGCGAGGCTGACGTTCCCGCTGGCCTCCACGATCGCGCGGCCGCCGACGATCGCGACGCCCTCGCGCAGCTGGTCGAGCGTGAAGTTGTCGAGCATGATCGTGTCCACCCCGGCGGCGAGCACGGGCTCGATCTGGTCGATGCGGTCGACCTCGACCTCCAAGTGCGTCGTGTGCGACAGCTCGGAGCGCACCCGCCGGAGGGCGTCGGTCACCGACAGCCCGGACTGCGCGGTGAGGACGGCGAGGTGGTTGTCCTTGGCCATCACCGCGTCCGACAGCGAGTACCGGTGGTTGTGGCCGCCGCCGCTGCGCACGGCGTGACGCTCGAACGCGCGCAGACCCGGCGTGGTCTTGCGGGTGTCGACGATGCGGGCCGAGGTGTGGGCGACCTCCGCCACGAAGGCCGCGGTGAGGGTGGCGATGCCGGACATCCGCTGCACGAAGTTCAGGGCGACGCGCTCGCCCTGCAGCACGGCGCGCGCCGGGCCGGTCACGGTCGCGAGGGTGTCGCCGGCCTCGAAGGCGTCGCCGTCCGCGACCGCCAGGTCGACCTCGATCGCCGGGTCGGTCAGGGTCATCGCCGCGGCGAAGACGGCGCCGCCCGAGAAGGTGCCGGGCTCCCGTGCGGACAGCCGCGCGGTGGCATATGCCGTCGCGGGAATGAGCAGCTCGCTGGTCAGGTCGCCCCACGGGGCGTCTTCGGCGAGAGCGGCTCGGACGACGTCGTGGATGGTCTGGCGGGTCAGCATGGAACGGTCACCTCGGTAGGAACGAGCAGGGGAGCGAGCACGGTGTGGCGGGGCGTCCCCGCGGCCGGCAGCGGGTGGTCGGAACGGAAGTGGGCGCCGCGCGACTCCTCGCGCGACAGCGCAGCGGCCACGACGAGGCGGCCGAGCAGGAGGAGGTTCGCGTCCTCGCCGGGCTCCGGCGCGCCCATCGCGGCCAATTCGCGCGCGGCGCGCTCGAGACCGGCACGGTCGCGGTGGAGGCCGGCGCCCGCCCACAGGATCGCCTGGAGCCGGGCACGGTCGAACGGCCGGTCGGCGTCGGGGAGGTCCGTCGCGAGCGGGGCGACACCCGTCGCGGCCGGCTCCGCGACCCACTCGGGAGTCTCGACCCACGGTTCCCCGATCGCCTCGGCCGCGCGGTGTGCGAACACCAGCCCTTCCAGCAGCGAGTTCGAGGCCAGCCGGTTCGCGCCGTGCGCGCCCGTGCAGGCGACCTCCCCGACCGCGAACAGCCCGGGGAGGCTCGTGCGGCCGTGGACGTCCGTGGCGACGCCGCCCATGGCGTAGTGCGCGGCGGGCGTCACCGGCACCGGCTCGCGGGACCAGTCGATCCCGGCGGCGCGGCAGGCGGCGTCGATGGTCGGGAAGCGGTGGGCGAGGAAGTCCGCGCCCAGCGCGGTGGCGTCGAGCACGACCGGGACGCCGTCCTGCGCCGCCATCTCGACCGCGATCCCGCGGGCCACGACATCGCGTGGCGCGAGTTCGGCGTCCGGGTGGACGTCGAGCATGAAGCGCTCGCCGCGCGCGTTGCGCAGCACCGCGCCCTCGCCGCGCACCGCCTCCGAGACCAGGAACGTGCGCGTGCCGCCGTCGACCGCGGGCAGGCGCAGAGCGGTCGGGTGGAACTGGGTGAACTCCAGGTCGGCCAGCAGCGCGCCGGCCCGGTAGGCCGCCGCGACGCCGTCGCCCGTGGCGATGGCCGGGTTCGTCGTGTGCGAGTAGAGCTGCCCCCAGCCGCCGGTGGCGAGCACCACGGCATCCGCGTCCAGCTCGGTCTCCGTGCCGTCGGCCAGCCGCAGCGCGACACTGGAGGCGGCGCCGTCCGTCACGAGCACGTCGCGCAGGAACGCCCCGGTCACCACGCGGATGCCGGCGGCGAGCACGGCCGCGTCGAGCGCCCGCTCGATCTCGGCGCCGGTGGCGTCGCCGCCCGCGTGCAGCACGCGGGCGCTGGAGTGGGCGGCCTCCAGCCCTCTGGCCAGTCCGCGTCCGTCGCGGTCGAACGCGACGCCGAGCGCGATCAGCTCGCGGACCCGGGCGGGCCCGTCACCGCAGAGCGCCTCGACGGCCTCGACCACGTTGAGCCCGGCGCCCGCACGCAGCGTGTCCGCCACATGGTCGGCCACGCTGTCGTCGGCGAACACGGCTGCGGCGATCCCGCCCTGGGCGTACCGGGTGCTGCCGTCGGCGATCCCGGCCTTGGTCACGATCGTGACCTCGTGCCGCTCGGCCGCGCGCAGGGCGGCGACGAGCCCGGCGATCCCGCTCCCGACCACGACGACGCGCGCCATGTCAGGCCGCCATCGTCGTGTCCGGCCGGGCGGCGAGCATGCGCTCGAGCGCCACCCGGGCGGGAGCCGCGACCTCGTCGGCCACGCGCACCTGGTTCACGATCTCGCCGCGCACCAGGCCCTCCAGCACCCAGGCGAGGTAGCCGGGGTGGATGCGGTACATCGTCGAGCACGGGCAGACCACCGAGTCGAGGCAGAAGATGGTGTGCTGCGGGTACTCCGCGGCGAGCCGCTGGACGAGGTTGATCTCGGTGCCTATCGCGAACGTGGAGCCCGCCGGCGCCGCCTGGATCGCCTTGACGATGTAGTCGGTCGAGCCGTACTCGTCGGCCGCGTCCACGACGTCCATGGGGCACTCGGGGTGCACGATCACGCGGACCCCGGGGAACTCGGCGCGGGCGTGCTCGATCTGGCCGACGGTGAAGCGCTTGTGCACCGAGCAGAAGCCGTGCCACAGGATGACCTGCGCGTCGCCGAGGATGGCCTCGTCGTTGCCGCCGAGCGGCTTGCGCGGGTTCCAGAGCGGCATGCGCTCCAGCGGGACCCCCATGGCCTTGGCGGTGTTGCGGCCGAGGTGCTGGTCCGGGAAGAACAGCACGCGCTGCCCGCGCTCGAACGCCCACTGCAGCACGGTCGCCGCGTTGGACGACGTGCAGACGATGCCGCCGTGCTCGCCGCAGAACGCCTTGAGCGCCGCCGACGAGTTCATGTAGGTGACCGGGATGACCGGGACGCGTCCGTCGGCGTCCGGCTCGGTGCCGTACAGCTCCTCCAGCGCCTCCCAGCACTCCTGGACGGAGTCGAGGTCGGCCATGTCAGCCATCGAGCAGCCGGCGGCGAGGTTGGGCAGGATGACGTTCTGCTCGGGCCGCGAGACGATGTCCGCCGTCTCGGCCATGAAGTGCACGCCGCAGAACACGATCGTCTCGGCCTCCGGTCGCGCCTTGGCGAAGTTGGCGAGCTGGAAGGAGTCGCCGACGAAGTCCGCGAACTGCACGACCTCGTCGCGCTGGTAGAAGTGGCCCATCACCGCGACCCGGTCGCCGAGGGTCGCCTTCGCGGCGCGGATGCGCTCGGCGAGCTCATCCTTCGACGCCGTGCGGTACTCCTCGGGCAGCTCGCCCTGCTTGGGCGCGAATGCGGGGATCGGGTCGTCCTGCGAGGCGCCGGGACCGTACGAGGGCGGGGCGGAGTCGAACAGCCAGGGTCCGTCGGCGAGCTCCGGGGCGCAGGTGGCGCCGTCGATGCTGCCGCTCGAGATGAGCTGGATGGTGGTGTCGACCGATGCGATGGTCATGACTGCTCGCTTTCCGGGGCGGGACGGGCGTGGCGCAGGCCGACGGGCGGCTGCTGCCGGGTGAGCGGCCCCGCGTCGGCGAGGTCGATCGAGTCGTTGTAGCGATAGAGCCGGGGCGGCCGGTGCCGCGTGCCGGTCAGGTAGTCGCCGGTGGCGACCACGGCGCCGGAGGACTCGATCGTCCGCCGGAAGTTCGCCGGGTCCAGCGGGCGGCCGAGCACCGCCTCGTGCACCTCGCGCAGCTGCGCGAGCGTGAAGCGCTCGCCGAGGAAGGCGTGCGCGATGCGGGAGTACTCCATCTTGGTGCGCAGCCGCCAGAGCGCGTACTCGACGATGACGTTGTGGTCGAAGGCCAGCTCGGGGAGGTCGTCGGCCGAGAACCAGCCCACGTTCTCGCCGGCCGTCGTGGCCTCGGCCTCCGCGCTGCCGACGAGCGCCCAATAGACGATGGAGACCACGCGCTCGTCGTGATCGTCACCGGGGGAGCGCACGGCGTCGCCGAACGTGTAAAGCTGCTCCAGGTAGCGCGGAGCCAGGCCGGTGGTGTCGTTGAGGGTCCGGGCGGCGGCGTAGGCCAGATCCTCGCCGACCCGCAGCGGCCCGCCCGGCAGCGCCCAGCGGCCTTCGAACGGCGCCCGGATGCGGCGGACCAGCGGCAGCCAGACCTGGGCGCGACCGTCCGTCGCCTCGTCGGAGCGCAGCGCGAAGATGACCGTCGAGACGGCGAGGATCGCACTCGCGCGTTCGTGCTCGGCCATCGCGGGCCTCCCATCCGACTAAAGGTCAACGTGACCCTAAGTTGAGACCATCTTAGTGTCATGGTGACCTGAACGCAAAATGGAGGCAGCGGAGGCCCGCGCACGCGCCGGCGTCGTCGACCCGTTATGCTGGCCCAGTCAACTGAATACCGGGCCATACAGGCCGATGCGGGAGAGTCGCGCGCGCGAGCGGGCGGCACCGAAGGAGCAATCCTCCCCGACAATCTCTCAGGTACGCGTACCGCATCGGACTGGCCACTCTGAAAAGCAGGGCAGCACACATGCCCTCGCCCACGGTGAAAGCCGTCGGCCGCAGCCGCGGTCGCCGGTGAAACTCTCAGGCCGGATGACAGAGGGGGAGTTCTTCACACGGAGCGCGCGCCGCGCTACCGTTCATCCCTCCGGCGACGGCCGGCGAACGGAGAACTCATGAGCTCGCAGGACAGCACCAACGCACCGGAGACCGCGACGGAGCGCACCTCCCCGCTGCACGACGCCCACACCGCTGCGGGCGCCTCGTTCACCGACTTCGCCGGCTGGCAGATGCCGGTGCGCTACTCCAGCGACCTCGCCGAGCACCACGCCGTCCGCACCGCGGCCGGGCTCTTCGACCTCTCCCACATGGGCGAGATCGTGCTCATCGGGCCGGAGGCCGCCGAGGCGCTCGACTACGCCCTCGCCGGCAAGCTCTCGTCGCTCGCACTCGACCAGGCGAAGTACAGCATGCTGCTCTCGCGCGCCGGCGGGATCATCGACGATCTGGTCGTCTACCGCACCGGCGACGACCGCTACATGGTGGTCGCCAACGCCTCCAACCGGGACGTCGTCGCCGAGGAGCTGCGCGACCGCACCGCCCCGTTCGACGTGGAGGTCTTCGACGAGAGCGACGACATCGCGCTCATCGCCGTCCAGGGGCCCGCCGCGCTCAGCATCGTGCTCGCCACCCCGGGCTTCCACATCGACGGCGACGCCTTCGCACAGCGGGTCACCGACCTCAAGTACTACTGGAGCGTCCCGGCCGAGTTCGAGACGCACCCGGTCCTGGTGGCCCGCACCGGCTACACCGGCGAGGACGGCTTCGAGCTCTACACCGCCCCGGACAACGCGCGCGCCCTCTGGGACGCCCTCCTGGAGGCCGGCAGCGCGCAGGGCCTGGTCCCCGCCGGGCTCGCCAGCCGCGACACGCTGCGCCTGGAGGCCGGGATGCCGCTCTACGGCCACGAGCTCGGTCGCGACACCATGCCTGCGCAGGCGGGTCTCGGCCGTGTCGTCAACCTCGCGAAGGACACCGACTTCGTCGGCCGCGCCGCGAGCGAGGACGGCCCGGACGCCGAGGCCCGCGTGCTGGTCGGCCTGATGGGCCAGGGCAAGCGCGCCGCCCGCTCCGGCTACCCGGTCGTCGCGACCGCCGCCGACGGCGCCGACGAGGAGGTCGGGATCGTGACCTCCGGCGCGCTGTCCCCGACCATCGGGGTCCCGATCGCCATGGCCTACGTCGCGCCCCGGTTCGCCCGCCCTGGCACCGAGCTGCACGTGGACGTGCGCGGCACCCGCCTCCCGTTCACCGTCACCGCCCTCCCCTTCTACAGCAGAAAGAAGCACTGACCATGGCCGCAGAGCAGGACCTCAAGTACACCGCCGAGCACGAGTGGCTCCTCGTCGAGGGCGACACCGCGACCGTCGGCATCACGAGCTACGCGGCCGAGAAGCTGGGCGACGTCGTGTTCGTCGAGCTCCCCGCGGAGGGCAGCGACGTCGCGGCCGGCCGGGTGGTCGGCGAGATCGAGTCGACCAAGTCGGTCGGCGAACTTTTCGCGCCGGTGGACGGCACCGTCGCCGAGGCCAACCAGGCCGTGGTCGACGCACCGGAGCTGGTCAACAGCGACCCGTTCGGCGAGGGCTGGCTCATCAAGGTGACCTTCAGCGCCCTCCCCGACGGTCTCCTCTCCTACGACGAGTACAAGGCCCTCACGGGCGAGTAAGGCAACCGCTAGACATGAGCGACCAGTTCCAGACGCGTCACATCGGCACCGACGGGGACGCGCAGCGATCCATGCTGTCCGCCCTCGGCTACGAATCGGTGGAGGCCCTCGTCTCCGCCGCCGTGCCGGACTCCATCCGCACCGCCCCCGGCCGCGTCTCCGCGCTGCCCGCCGCGATCAGCGAGCGCGCCGCCCTCCGCGAGCTGCGGGCCCTCGCCGCGCGCAACACGGTGAACCGCAGCCTGATCGGCCTCGGCTACTACGGCACGATCACCCCTGCGGTGATCAAGCGCAACGTCCTGGAGAACCCGGGCTGGTACACCGCGTACACGCCGTACCAGCCGGAGATCTCGCAGGGCCGCCTGGAGGCGCTGATCAACTTCCAGACCATGGTCTCCGACCTGACCGGGCTGGACACCGCCAACGCGTCGATGCTCGACGAGGGCACGGCCGTGGTGGAGGGCATGCTGCTGGCGCGCCGCGCCTCCAAGGCCGCCGGCGTGAAGTTCGTGGTGGACGCGGACACCTTCCCGCAGACCCTTGCGCTGCTGCGCAACCGCGCGGAGGCCGTCGGCATCGAGCTGGTCGTCCTCGACCTCGCCTCGACGCCCGCCGACGCCGCCGAGCTGCAGGAGGCCTTCGGCCTGTTCGTGCAGTATCCCGGCGCCTCCGGACGGGTCTGGGACCCGTCCGCGGTGATCGCCGCCGCCAAGGCCGCCGGTGCGGTCGTCGTGGCCGCCGCCGACCTCCTCGCGCTCACCCAGCTCACCTCGCCGGGCGAGCTCGGCGCCGACGTCGCCGTCGGCACCAGCCAGCGCTTCGGCGTCCCGATGGGCTTCGGCGGCCCGCACGCGGGCTACATGGCGGTCCGCAAGGGCCTGGAGCGCCAGCTCCCCGGCCGCCTGGTCGGCGTTTCGCAGGACGCCATCGGCAAGCCCGCCTACCGGCTCACGCTGCAGACCCGCGAGCAGCACATCCGCCGCGAGAAGGCGACCTCCAACATCTGCACCGCCCAGGTGCTGCTGGCCGTGATGGCCGCGATGTACGCGGTCTACCACGGCCCTGCCGGGCTGCGCGCGATCGGTCGCCACGTGCACCTCTCGGCCGTCGCCGTCGCGGACGCGCTGCGCGCCGCCGGGGTGGAGGTACCGTCCCGCTCGTACTTCGACACCCTCCTGGTGGAGGTGGACGACGCCGCGACGGTCGTCGCCCGCGCCCACGACCGCGGCCTCCTGCTGCACGCGGTCGACGCCGGGCTGGTCTCGCTGAGCCTGGACGAGGAGACCGCCGCCGACCTGCGCGACGGCGTCTTCCCGCTCGGCGACCTCATCGAGGTGCTGGGCGGCACGGTGGAGGGCGACGCGGTGGAGGGCGACGCGGCGCTCGAGTTCGGCTCCGAGCCGTCCTTCGACCAGGCGCTCGCCCGCACGTCCGACTTCCTGACGCACCCGGTGTTCTCCACCCACCACTCGGAGACGGCGATGATGCGCTACCTCCGCCAGCTCCAGGACCGCGACTACGCGCTCGACCGCGGCATGATCCCGCTCGGCTCGTGCACCATGAAGCTCAACGCGGCCACCGAGATGGAGGCCGTGACCTGGCCCGAGTTCGCCGCCCTGCACCCGTTCGCCCCTGCGGCGGACGTGGCCGGGTCGCTGGAGCTGATCGACCAGCTCGAGGCCTGGCTCGCCGACGTGACCGGGTACGACACCGTGTCGCTGCAGCCGAACGCGGGCAGCCAGGGCGAGCTCGCCGGCCTCCTCGCGATCCGCGGCTACCACCGCTCGCGCGGCGATGAGCAGCGCACGGTCTGCCTCATCCCGCAGTCCGCGCACGGCACCAACGCCGCGTCCGCTGTGCTCGCCGGGATGAGCGTCGTCGTAGTCGCGACCGACGAGTTCGGCAACGTCGACCTGGACGACCTCCGCGCCAAGATCGCCGCGAACGCCGACACCCTCGCCGCGCTGATGATCACCTACCCGTCGACGCACGGCGTCTACGAGCACGAGGTCGTCGCGATCACCTCCGCGGTGCACGAGGCCGGGGGACAGGTCTACGTCGACGGCGCCAACCTCAACGCGCTGCTGGGCTACGCCCGGTTCGGCGACTTCGGCGGCGACGTCAGCCACCTCAACCTGCACAAGACCTTCTGCATCCCGCACGGCGGCGGCGGCCCCGGCGTCGGCCCTGTCGCGGCGAAGGCCCACCTCGCGCCGTTCCTGCCCGGGCACCCGCTCGCCCAGGACGCGACGCACGTGCTCGTCGGGGCGGACGGACCGGACGGCCGGATCGAGCACGGCGGCGGCCCGGTCTCCGCGGCGCCCTACGGCAGCCCGAGCATCCTCCCGATCTCCTGGGCCTACGTCCGGATGATGGGCGCGCAGGGCCTCGCCGACGCCACCGGCGCCGCGGTGCTGTCGGCCAACTACGTCGCCGCGAAGCTGCGCGAGCACTTCCCGGTGCTCTACGCGGGGGACAACGGGCTCGTCGCGCACGAGTGCATCCTCGACGTCCGGCCGCTGACCGAGCGCACCGGCGTCACGGTGGACGACGTGGCCAAGCGCCTCATCGACTACGGCTTCCACGCGCCGACGATGTCGTTCCCGGTGGCGGGCACGCTCATGGTGGAGCCCACCGAGAGCGAGGACCTCGCGGAGCTCGACCGCTTCGTCACCGCGATGATCGCGATCAAGGCCGAGGCCGACGCGGTCGCCGCCGGCGACTGGCCGGCCGACGACAACCCGCTGCGCAACGCGCCGCACACCGCGGAGTCGGTCGCGACCTCCACCTGGGACCACGCGTACAGCCGCGAGCAGGCCGTGTACCCGGTGCCGACGCTGGTCCGGAACAAGTACTGGCCGCCGGTGCGGCGCATCGACCAGGCCTATGGAGACCGCAACCTGTTCTGCGCGTGCCCGCCGCCGGAGGCGTTCGCGTAATCGCGCCCCGGGCACACCACTCGAACCGCCGAGTCACGAATCGTTCGTGACTCGGCGGTTTCGCTTTGTGCGCGGAAATGCTTGCAAAGCGTCAGGTAAAAAATGCTAACTGGTGTGATTCCGTACTGACAGTGTTAGCCTGATGCTCATGACGGGGGCACTCGCGCGAAGCCGGATGGTCATGATCGCGGTCGCGCTCGTGCTGACCGTGAGCGGCTGCACTGCTGAACGCGATGAAGTTCGCATGGAGGCCAATCTCGCAAATCAGAGGAAGGCGGCCATCGCCTTTCTTGAGACGCAGGGTGGCGTGGAGACGATTCGATTTGTCCAGGAAGGTGAACCACCGGGCTTCGGAGCGACGTGGAGGGCCGACGCAGTCGTGACAGTTGAGGGAAACGATTATCGTGCGACCCTCAGCCCTCAGCTGATTTCGTCAGAGCCGCTGCCGGAAATCCCTCCTGAGGCCACGGCTGGTCCCGTGACGGTGATCTTCAGCGATGAGTCATCAGAGGTGATCGAGTGACGGCGGCGCGCACGCGGCCCCTGATTGCCGTCGGGGTCGCGGTCGCTCTGAGTTTGAGCGGCTGTGGGTTGGGAGGAAATGACGTGAACAAGGAAACGAATCTCGCGAATCAGAGAAAGGCGGCGATCGCCTTTGTCGGTGATAAGCGTGGCGTACAGAAGATCACCTTCACCAGAGAGGGCGCGCAGTCGGGGTTCGGTGCCCCGTGGGCAGTCAATGCGGTCATCACAATTGGCGGCCACGAGTATCAAGCCATACTCGGAGTCAAGTCGGGCTCCGGAGTGTCCGAACCGCTGCCAATCATTCCCGCAGAGGATGCGCCGACCTCAGTTTCAGTGACCTACAGCGACGGCAGTTCCGAGGTGATTGAATGACCACCGCAGAGGACTATGCGTCCATGGCCGCGACGGCATACCTGGTGGACTCGCTGGCACAGAATCCTCCGGTGGGAGAGAGGTACATCTTCCCGCCCGACGATGCTCAGAAGCCTCAGTTCCAGGTCTACGACACCGCCACCGACCCCACCACCGGCTTCCAGGGCATGGCCGTCGTCCCCATCATCGACGGGCTCCCCGACCACTCCCAGGTCTTCATCGCGTTCGCCGGCACCAACCCCGACGACCGCGCCGACGTCGTCGCGGACCTGGTCTCCGTGGTGGGGCGCCGGACGGGGGAGGGCACCCAGGTCGCCGAGGCCGAGAAGTTCGCGGAGCAGGCCCAGAAGAGACTCGCGGCGGAGGGGCATTCGGCGGCGCGGATCGAGACGGTGGGGCATTCCCTCGGCGGGTTCCTCGCCCTGTATGTCGCCGCGGAGAACCACTGGTCGTCGACCACCTTCAACGCTCCCGACCCGTGGGACGTGCTGTCCCCGCAGGCGAAGGAGTGGGTTCGGGCGGAGCGCAAGCATGGGCGGCCTCCGCTGACCAACTATGTGAACCGGTTCGATCTGATCGGGAACGTCCTCGGGCACGGGACGGGCGCAGGCGTGTTCGTCGATGACGAATTGTGGAAGGGCGTGATCGAGCATCACGACCTGGGCGACGCGTTCGACTTCGATCCCTTCGGCGCCATGCTCGGACTGGTCGGGGAGGGGCTGACCATCGAAGAGCTGGCCGACCTGGCGGACATCGCCAGTCCCGGTCAAGGACAGTCGCTTCGGGCTCTCCACGGGGTCGTGTCGGTCGTCAATGGGGTGAGTGCGGTCACCGCGGGCGCGGTGTTGTCCGGTCTCGTCGTCGCCGTGGACACGGCGGCGGCGCTGGGACTGGCATCCAGCGTCGCCGGTGTCGCATGGCACCTCGGGACGATCAAGGATGTGAACAACGGACTCGTTCCCGCGATGACCACGGCGTTGACGAACGTGAAGAGCGTGGCCGCCCTGCTCTACCCGTTGGTGACCGAGGCGGACATCGAGGAGTGCGTGAGAGCGCACGACCTCCAGGTGGAGAAGAACATCGACGAGGCGGCGGTCGCGGCCGTGAACGACCTCGTGGATGAACACATCGGCATCGTGGGGCGGATCTCGCACGGGATCGTGAACACGGTCAGGAACGCAGCGGCGCAGGATGCGCGGTGGGCGCAAGCCTTCGTATCGGGTCCGATAGGAGGTTCATGATGTCGTGGCTGGGCGACCTCATCGACGAGGCGGTCGGGGATGTGACGAACACGGTGGACGCGACGATCCACGCGGTCGACGACGCCGTCCATGAGGCGGCGAGGAGGATGCTCGACGCGGCCCTTCCGCCGATGGTTCACGCGCAGTACGCAATCGTGATGGGCGGCAACTGGGTGGCCATGGAGGGAGCCGTCACCGCGGTGAACGTCACCCTGCGCGGCGCGGACGTCGCTGCGGCCCTCTCCGGGGCGGTCGAGGAGAAGGTGACGGCGGGTCTCGCGCGCATCGCGGCGAACAACGACTACGCCCGTGGCGTGGAGAGCATCACACCATGACGCAGAACGAACACCGCACCCGGCGCGAGCTGGAGGAAGCGCAGCGCGAGGAGAGCGCGACCGCGCGCCGCCGCATCGAGCAGGCCGACGAGTACGTCTCCTACTACCGGTCGAGGATGCGGTCGCTGGAGGAGGGCTTCTTCGAGCTCGCCTCCCGATTCGGCGCGACGGACGACCCCTGCTTGAGAGCGGTGTACGCGGAGGTCTCGCACGAGGCCGACGAGAACGTGCGCGCGGCCGGAGCGGTGGTCGCCCGCCTCGATGAGGACTACCGAGAGCTGCAACTGCGACATGCGCGCGACGTCGAGGACTTCCGCGAGAAGAGCTAACCGAAGATGTGCGGGAACAGCGCGACGGCCAGCGGATAGCCGACGAACGAGACGATGTCGATGATGACGTGCGCGACCACCAGGGGCATGACCCGGCCCCAGCGGGTGTAGCACCAGCCGAAGACGACGCCCATGATGGCGTTGCCGACGAAGGGGCCGAAGCCCTGGTAGAGGTGGTAGCTGCCGCGGAGGAGTGCGGCGGCGACGATGATCGTCCATTTGCCCCAGCCCAGCTGGCGCAGGCGCGTGAACAGGTAGCCGACGATGATGACCTCCTCCTGGAGGCCCGCCCGCAGCGCCGCGAAGACCAGGATCGGCACGGTCCACCAGTACGTGTCGAGCGGCGAGGCCTGCACCTGCACGGTCAGGCCGAGCACCCGGCCGAGCGCGTAGAACAGGATGCCGGGCACACCGATCGCCAGGAAGAGCAGGAGGCCGCCGCCGAGGTCGCGGCCGGGCCTGCTCAGGTCGAAGCCGATGCGGCGGAACCCGCTGCGCTGCGGCTGCCAGAGCAGGAAGATCACCAGAGCCACCGCGAACAGCGGGAACGCGTTGTCGAGGAACTGGTAGAGGAAGTCGAAGACCTGCCTGCTCGACTGCGACGGGTTCACCTGCGCGGTCTGATCCGCGAGCGGCGTACTCTGAGTCGAGCGGTCGATGATGGTGACGATCGAGTAGACCGCCGACTGGCCGAGGGACAGGCCGAGGACGATCGCGACCTCCCACCACAGCCGGGCGCGCTGCCCGCGGGCGACCGGGACCTCCGCCGTCCAGGTGGGTAGACCGGGCGTGGTTCGACCCGTCGGGACCGCTTCTGTGCTCATATGTGCATCCTCCCAGGCCGGACCCGACTCTCCGCCGAGCACACGCTTTCACGAATTCCGCTCACGGATCGAGAGAAGCGCACGGATTCTTGCGTCTCACGGGCGAAGACAACCGAATCGGTGGCGTAGACGCAATAATCCGCCGACTGAGTTACCACTGTGTAACGTTTTCCAGCCCCATTTTGCTTTCCCAGTCAACCGTACTTAGGGTCATTCTTATCCCGCGGGGTACGGGGCTCTCGCATGCCCGTGCTGCCGCACACTTCGCACAGGAGGAACATTGCACATCAAGGGAAGAAAGGTCAGGTACGCGGTCAGCGCCGTCGCCGTCGCCGGCGTTGCAGCGCTCGCGCTGTCTGCCTGCACCACGACCGGCAGCACGGGGACCTCGTCCGCGGCCAAGGGCGGAACCGTGACGGTCGCCGTCGTGAACGACTTCACCTCGTTCAACTCGCAGACCCCGCAGGGCAACCTGGACACCAACGGCCAGGTCGGCTACCTGGACGGGTCGTACGGTACTGGCTTCCAGTACATCGACAACAACTACAAGATCGTCCACGACGACAAGTTCGGCACGTTCAAGAAGATCTCGGACGACCCGCTGACCGTCAAGTACACCCTGAACAAGAACGACAAGTGGTCGGACGGTCAGCCCGTCACCGCTGACGACATGATCCTCGCCTGGGCGATCGCCTCCGGCTACTACGACTCGGCGAAGTTCGACGACCAGGGCAACGTCACCAGCGGCACGCAGTACTTCTCCATCGCGGGTTCGACGGCGGGCATCGACTCGACCGCCTTCCCGACCGTGGGCGACAACAACACGTCGATCACCCTGAAGTACGCCACTCCGTACGTGGACTGGGAGCTCGTCAACCCGATCGCACAGCCGGCTCACATCGTGGCCAAGAAGGCGGGCCTCTCCTCGGCCGCCGACCTGACCAAGCTGCTGAAGACGCTGCCGAAGGGCAACCCGGACGCTCCGGTCGCCGCGAACGCGACCCTGAAGAAGGCCGCCGACTTCGTCAACACCGGTTACGACGTCACCGCGTTCCCGACCGACAAGGACCTGCTGGTCTCCTCCGGCCCGTTCGTCGTGTCGTCGTGGACCCCGGGCCAGTCGCTCACCATGACGCAGAACAAGTACTACGACGGCGGCCTCAAGCCGTCCGTGGACAAGATCGTGTTCCGCATCATCCCCGACGCGAACGCCCAGGTCACCGCTCTCCAGAACGGTGAGGTCGACGTCATCAACCCGCAGGCCTCGGCCGACACGCTGACCGCTCTCAAGCAGACCAGCGCGAAGGTCCTGACCGGCGACCAGGCGTCGTACGACCACCTCGACCTGAACTTCGGTTCGCAGGTCTTCGCCGACCCGAAGGTCCGTGAGGCGTTCCTGAAGACGATCCCGCGTCAGCAGATCCTCGACTCGATCGTCACCCCGGTGAACCCGAAGGCCAAGGTCCTCAACTCGCAGATCTGGCTGCCGAACCAGCAGCCCGAGTACGGCGACAGCGTGAAGAACAACGGCTCCTCCGCGTACGACAAGGTGGACATCGACGGCGCCAAGGCGCTGCTCGCCGGTGCGACCCCGACCGTCCGCATCCTGTACAACACGAACAACCCGAACCGTGTCGACGAGTTCCAGGCCATCTCGGCGTCCGCCGCGAAGGCCGGCTTCAAGGTCGTCGACGCCGGCTCGCCGGACTGGAGCAAGCTCCTCCCGGGCGGTAACTACGACGCGTCGCTCTTCGGCTGGATCAGCCCGGGTGCCGGCACGGCGCAGATCCCGCAGCTGTTCACCACCAACGGTGGCGGTAACTACAACCGCTTCTCCGCGGCGAACGACGACGCTCTGGCCACCCAGACCACGCTGGACAACAGCAAGCTGGTCTCGCTGGAGAAGAACATCGACAAGACCGCCTTCTCGCAGGGCTACGGTCTCCCGCTGTTCCAGCTCCCGGGTGTCTTCGGTGTCAACGCCCGCGTCGACGGTGTGAAGTACATGGGCAACCAGAACGGCCCGTTCTGGAACTTCTGGGAGTGGACCGTCAAGTCCTCGACCGCGAAGTAACGCTCGACAGTGAGAGTGCCCGGGTGACCCCCGGGCACTCCGCTGCGACGGGGCGTCGGCTTCCAGTCGGCGCCCCGTTATCATGTAGTCGGCGGTCGTGATCCGACCGTTCCCCGATCCGCGCCAGGCGAGCCCCCTCGCCGCTACCCGATATGGCGCGCCCTGTCAGTGAAGGTTTTGAACCTATGGCGAGTTTCATCCTGAGACGCCTCCTGGTCTCAGTGCTCATCATCATCGCCGCTTCGTTCCTGATGTACATGCTGGTCGCGTACAGCGCCGACCCGCTCCAGGATCTGCGAAGCAGCAACAGCCCCAATAAGACGCAGCTCATCAACGCGCGCATCCAGCTCCTCCAGCTCGACGTGGTCCCGCCCCTGCGGTGGCTGCTCTGGCTGGGAGGCGCGGCCAAGTGCCTCATCCCGTTCGCCAACTCGTGCGACCTGGGATCGACCATCTCGAACGCGAAGGTGGTGGACATCCTCCCGCAGGCCCTCACCTCGACGGTCCAGCTGGTCACGGTCGCCCTCATCCTCGCGATCCTCCTCGGTGTCACCATCGGCATCGTGACCGCCCTGCGCCAGTACAGCGGACTCGACAACGTCGTCACGTTCCTCAGCTTCTTCCTGTACTCGCTCCCGGCGTTCCTCGTGGCCGTCCTCCTCAAGGAGTTCGTCGCCATCGGCTTCAACAACTTCCTGGCGAACCCGACGATCCCCTGGTGGATCGCGGTGCTGATCGGAGTGGTGGCCGGACTCATCTGGCAGTCGCTGATCGGTGGCGACATGCGCAGGCGCGCGGTCACGTTCGGCGTCTCCGCCGTGGCGACCGCCGGTGTGCTGCTGCTGATGAGCGCCACCGACTGGTTCGTGCACCCGGGCCTCGGGCCGGTCGTGATGATCATCCTGATCGCCGGCACGGTCATCGGCGCGACCGCGCTGACCGCCGGCCTGCAGAGCCGCCGAGCGCTGATCGCCGCGAGCATCGCGGGCGCCATCGCGCTGGTCTGCTACTTCGGGCTGCAGTGGCTGTTCAACATCTCGACGCCGTCGACGATCGTCATCCTGGCGATCGTGGCGATCCTCGTCAGCCTGGGCATCGGCTGGCTGGTCGGAGGCTACGACCGCGGCCAGAACATGCGGGTCGCCGTGATCGTCACGATCGTCTCCGGCTTCCTGATCATCGTCGACCGCTTCATGCAGGCCTGGCCGACGTACTTCCAGGACACCAACGGCCGCCCGATCGCGACCGTCGGCTCCTCCACGCCGGGTCTGACCGGGGACATGTGGGTGACGGGTCTCGACACGTTCACGCACCTCGCCCTCCCGACGATCGCGCTGCTCCTGATCTCGTTCGCGTCGTACACCCGCTACTCGCGGGCCGGCATGCTCGAGGTGCTCAACCAGGACTTCATCCGCACCGCGCGGGCCAAGGGCCTGCCGGAGCGGACGGTCGTGGTCCGCCACGCGTTCCGCAACATGCTCATCCCGATCACCACGCTCGTCGCCTTCGACGTCGGCGCGCTGCTCGGTGGCGCGATCATCACCGAGAAGGTGTTCGCGATCCCGGGCATGGGCTCGCTGTTCAACGCCGGCCTCCAGCGCGGCGACCTGAACCCGGTGATGGCGTACTTCCTCGTCATCGCGATCATGGCGATCCTGTTCAACTTCCTCGCGGACCTGTCCTACGCCGCACTCGACCCGAGAGTGAGGGTCCGCTGATGTCGACCACTGAACCCATCGTCGCCGACGAGCTGCAGGAGCCGAGCTCTCCGCCCGTCAGCCAGGGCAAGCTGATCTGGAAGCGCTTCCTGTCCAACAAAGTCGCCGTCGCCAGCGCGATCCTGTTCATCCTGATCGTGCTGTTCTCCATCTCCGCGATCGGCATCGGGCCGATCCCCGGCTGGTGGAAGTACAACTACGTCGAGCTGAACGACCAGGTCCAGCAGGGCGCCCCCACCTGGGAGCACCCGTTCGGGCAGGACCGCATCGGCAAGGACTACTTCGCCCTCACGATGCGCGGCATCCAGAACTCGGTGCTGGTGATGGTCGTGCTCGGCCTCATCGCGAGCGTCGTCGGCGTCGTCGTCGGAGCCATCGCGGGCTACTTCCGCGGTGTCGTCGACGCGATCCTGATGCGCATCACCGACGTCTTCATCGTGATCCCGGCGCTGGTCATCGGCTCCGTCGTCGGCCACATGTTCGGCGGCCTCGGCGCATTCTTCCTCGCCCTGATGCTCGGCTTCTTCTCGTGGATGGGCATCGCGCGTCTGGTGCGCGGCGAGTTCCTGTCGCTCCGCGAGCGGGAGTTCGTGGAGGCGGCCCGCGTCGCCGGCGCGTCGGACACCCGGATCATCTTCAAGCACGTGCTGCCGAACGCCATCGGCGTCGTCATCGTGGCCTCGACGCTGATCATGGCCTCGGCCATCCTGCTCGAGACCGCGCTGTCGTTCCTCGGCTACGGTATCCGACCGCCGGACGTCTCGCTCGGCCTGCTGATCAGCTCGAACGAGTCGGCGTTCCAGACCCGTCCGTGGCTGTTCTGGTGGCCGGGATCGTTCATCGTGATCCTCGCCCTGCTGGTCAACTTCGTGGGCGACGGCCTGCGCGACGCGTTCGACCCGCGGCACCGCCGGTTCAACCTCCGCAAGATGCGCGAGCAGGAGCCGGAGGACGGCGAAGACGGCGGCTACGGTCCCCGCACGGGCGCGGCCCTCGCGGAGGACGTGCTGTGACATCCGCCCGCGCTGCGCTGCTGGTGGCCTCCTCAGGCCACCAGCAGGGCGGCGACCGTGCCGACCGCGAGAACGGTCAGCACGGCCAGCGACACGAAGTGCCAGCGGACCGTCACGGGCGTCTCGTCCGCGAGGCCGCTGTCGATCGCGCCGCTCTGCTGCAGCTGCGCCCAGCGCCGGCGCACCACTTCGGCCGCGGCGCCGGACTCGGTGGACAGCAGGTCGCCCGGACGGCGCACGCTGTCCGCGACGTTCGGCTTGCCGACGCGTCCGGTGGTCTCCCGGCGGGTGGCGCGCAGCGTGCGCGCCGTGCCGGGGGCGGGAGCGGACCACACCGGGAACTTGCGTCCCGGTGTGTAGAGGGTCAGCGCGTACTTGGTGTCCACGTGGATGAGCGCCTGCCACGGGATGTCGATGGTGCGGGTGACGTTGATCACCTCGATGCCCTCGTCGCCCACCGCCAGTCGCGGCCGCCACAGCAGCGCCCAGCCGATGAACGCGAACAGCGCGCACGGCACGACGTAGAGCAGGCGCACATCGTGCACGCTCACCAGCAGGCCGAGGATCAGGGCGGCAGCGGCCGCCCAGATCAGAACGGCAAGGACCCGGTTGAACCGGGACACGAAAACCTCGCGCTCGGCGGGGGAGACGTAGGGCATGGGTCCATGCTCTCATCCCGCACCGTCTCCGCCTCGACCGAGCGCGCCCCCGAAAGGAACCACGAATCATGACCGAGAACACCACCGGCGGGGCCGGGGTCGTCGTCGGCGCCCCCGTGCTCGAGGTCACCGACCTGTCCGTCGACTTCGGCGTGGACAGCGTCTGGGTGCCCGCGGCCAAGAAGCTGAGCTACTCGATCAAGGCGGGTGAGGTGCTCGCCATCGTCGGCGAGTCCGGCTCGGGCAAGAGCGCGAGCTCGATGGCGATCCTCGACCTCCTGCCCCAGAACTCCCGTGTCACCG
Source organism: Leifsonia sp. Soil_N53 (assembly GCF_057655165.1). NCBI lineage: Bacteria > Bacillati > Actinomycetota > Actinomycetes > Micrococcales > Microbacteriaceae > Leifsonia > Leifsonia sp. Soil_N53. The sequence goes on along the minus strand of NZ_JBDGMM010000048.1, from coordinate 61,288 downwards.
GCTCGATCAAGCTGGAGGGGCGTGAGCTGACCGGCCTGACCCCGCAGCAGATGCGCCGCGTGCGCGGACGCCAGGTCGCCGTGATCTTCCAGGAGCCGATGACGGCGCTGAACCCGGTCTACACGGTCGGCTTCCAGATCATCGAGACGCTGCGCATCCACTTCGGGATGTCGCCGCACGAGGCCAAGGAGCGCGCTCTGGAGCTGCTCGCGATGGTCGAGCTGCCCGACCCCGTGAAGGCGTTCAACTCGTACCCGCACCAGCTCTCCGGCGGCCAGCGCCAGCGCGCCATGATCGCTCAGTCGATCTCGTGCGACCCGAAGCTGCTGATCGCCGATGAGCCGACCACCGCTCTCGACGTGACCGTGCAGGCGGAGATCCTGGAGCTCATCCGCAGCCTCCGCGACCGTCTCGACAGCGCGATCCTGCTGATCACGCACGACATGGGCGTCGTCGCCGACCTGGCGGACAACATCGTCGTCATGCGCAAGGGCGACATCGTCGAGTCCGGAACGGTCAAGCAGGTCTTCGACGCTCCGCAGCACCCGTACACGATCGCCCTGCTCGACGCCGTGCCGCACCTCGGCCAGCGCGAGGACGAGGAGATCGACACGACCGCCGCCCTCGCGGCCGGCACGGAGAACCCCGATGAGGAGTACGCCGAGCGCATCCGCGTGAACGAGCGCATCGCCGCCGCCGAGCACGAGAAGGCGGAGATGGACAAGCGGAAGATCGTCGTCGACTTCGAGAAGGTCGCCATCGAGTACCCGAAGCACGGCCGCGTGCCCGCGTTCCGGGCCGCGACGGACATCGACCTGACCATCCACGAGGGCGAGGTCGTCGGCCTGGTGGGCGAGTCGGGCTCCGGCAAGACCACGCTCGGCCGCGCCGCGATCGGCCTCCTGCCGATCCACTCCGGCAAGCTCGTGGTCGCGGGCCAGGACATCAGCAACGCCGGCCGCGACGAGATCCGCAAGCTGCACCGCAACGTCGGCATCGTCTTCCAGGACCCGTCGTCGTCGCTGAACCCGCGTCTCCAGATCGCCGACTCGATCGGCGAGCCGCTGCGCCTGGCGAAGGGCCTCAAGGGTTCCGGTCTGGCGAAGGAGGTCGACCGCCTCCTCGACAGCGTCGAGCTGCCGCGCGCCTACCGCAGCCGCTTCCCACACGAGCTCTCCGGCGGCCAGAAGCAGCGCGTCGGCATCGCCCGCGCCCTGTCGCTGAAGCCCACCGTCCTGATCGCCGACGAGCCGACCTCCGCGCTCGACGTGTCGGTGCAGGCGCGCGTTCTGGAGCTCATGCAGCAGCTCCAGAAGGAGATGAACTTCGCGTGCCTGTTCATCACTCACGACCTGGCGGTCATCGACGTCCTCGCCGACCGCATCGCCGTGATGCACCACGGCGCCCTGGTCGAGGTGGGCACCCGCGACGAGATCCTCCGCTACCCGAAGGAGGCCTACACGCAGCGCCTCCTCGCCGCGGTGCCGCTGCCCGACCCCGAGCAGCAGCGCGCCCGCCGCGCCTTGCGCCTGGAGCTGCTGGCCGCGGGCTCGGACGAGGTCGTGCCGGTCAACGAGGGGCTGCCGCAGGAGCCGGAGCCGCCGGTGGCGCAGGGGCTGTAAGCCGTACGAGCTGAGGGACCGCCTCCCTCCCGGGAGGCGGTCCTTTCTCTTTGCCCGCGAAGGTAAGAATGTCAATGTAACCAGAAGAACTTGCAACTCCAGCGTGGAGACCATATGGTCAGAAATCGACCCCGCACAGGAGGAAATCGTGTCCATCAGACTTCTCTGCCGATCCGCGGCCGCTCTGGCTGTCGCGGGAACGCTCGCGCTCACCGCCTGCAGCAGCCCCGACCCTGCGTCGAAGGCGGACACGACCGCCGTCGTCTTCGCGAACGGCAGTGAGCCGCAGAACCCCCTGATCCCCACCAACACCAACGAGGCCGGCGGCGGCAAGATCATCGACGCCATGTTCTCCGGGCTGCTGACCTACCAGGCCGACGGCAAGCCGGTCAACGATGTCGCGCGGTCGATCGAGACGAGCGACTCGCGGCACTTCATCATCACGATCAACGGCGACCGCACCTTCAGCAACGGCGAGAAGGTCACCTCCCGCTCCTTCGTGGACGCATGGAACTACGGGGCGAAGAAGAGCAACGCGCAGCTCCTCAACTCCTTCTTCGAGGACATCGAGGGCTTCTCCGCAGACACGGACAGCGAGCTCACGGGCCTCACCGTCGTCAGCGACACGGAGTTCACCGTCGACCTGAAGACCCCGGTGTCCGACTTCCCGCTCCGGCTCGGGTTCTCCGCGTTCTATCCGCTGCCGAGCGTCGCGTTCGACGACATGGCGGCCTTCGGCGCGCAGCCGATCGGGAACGGCCCGTACAAGCTCGCGAGCGCGAAGGCCTGGAAGCACGACGAGAGCATCGACCTCGTCGCGAATCCCGGCTACACCGGCCCGCGGAAGGCGAAGAACGGCGGCCTCCGCTTCGTGTTCTACTCCTCGCTGGACTCCGCGTACGCCGACTTGAGGTCGGGGACGCTCGACGTCCTCGACGCGATCCCGGACGCTGCCATCTCGACGTTCGAGAAGGACCTCGGCGGCCGGGCGGTCAACCAGCCCGCCGCGGTGTTCCAGAACTTCGCGATCCCGGAACGGATCGCGCACTTCGCGGGCGAGGAGGGCAGGCTGCGCCGCCAGGCCCTCTCGCTGGCGATCGACCGGCCGCAGATCACCAAGGTCATCTTCGACGGCACGCGGACTCCGGCCAAGGACTTCACCTCGCCGGCGATCCCCGGCTGGTCCGGTAGGCTCGACGGCTCCGGCGTGCTCGACCACGACGCGAAGAAGGCCAAGCAGCTTTGGGCGGAGGCCGACAAGCTCTCGCCGTGGACCGGGACGTTCACCATCGCCTACAACGCCGACGGCGGCCACCAGGGCTGGGTGGACGCGGTCGCGAACAACCTCAAGAACACCCTCGGGATCGACGCGAAGGGGGAGGCCTCCCCGACGTTCGCGCTGCTCCGCACAGCGATCACCGATCACACGATCGACTCGGCGTTCCGCGCGGGCTGGCAGGGCGACTATCCCGGGCTGCTCACCTTCCTCCAGCCGGTGTACGGGTCGGGCTCGCTGACCAACGACTCCGGTTACGCGAACCCGGAGTTCGACGCCCTGCTCGTGAAGGGACTCGCCGAGACCGACGTGGATGCCGCGAACGCCGACTTCCGCGCCGCGCAGGAGCTTCTGCTGCGTGACCTGCCGGCCATCCCGCTCTGGTACTCGAACGTCACCGGAGGCTACAGCGAGTCGGTCGATCACGTCACGTTCTCCTGGAACTCCGTGCCGCTCTACGAGCAGGTCACCAAGCGCTCGGCGTCCTAGCGCCGATGCTCCGCTTCCTCGGCTTCCGCCTCCTGCAGGCCGTCCCCGTCCTGCTGGGCACGACGCTGCTGATCTACTTCATGGTGTTCGCCATGCCGGGGGACCCCGTCGTCGCGCTGTTCGGTGACCGGACACCGAGCCCGGCGGTGCTCGCGGAGCTGCGCAGCCGCTACCTCCTCGACCAGCCTTTCCTCGTCCAGTACCTGAACTACCTCGGCGGCATCCTGCGCGGCGACTTCGGCACGTCGTTCTCCGGCGAGCCGGTGAGCGAGATCCTGGCGCGCACGTTCCCGGTCACGCTGCGGCTCGCACTGCTCGCGCTCGCGATCGAGATGGTCCTCGGCATCGCGGTCGGGCTCGTGAGCGGCCTGCGGAAGGGGCGGCTCTTCGACGCCGGCGCGCTCGTGGTGAGCCTGCTGCTCATCTCGGCCCCCATCTTCGTGATCGCATTCGTCCTCCAGTACGTGTTCGGGATCTGGCTCGGCTGGGCGCGGCCGACCGCGGGTCCAGCGGCACCCCTCCAGGACCTCGTCCTCCCGGCGGTGGCGATGGCGGCGATCAGCTTCGCCCAGATCGTGCGGCTGACCCGTTCGTCCGTCCTCGACACGAACGGGATGGACTTTGTGCGGGTCGCGGCGGCCAAGGGGCTGAGCCGCCGCCGGATCGTGCCGGTCCACGTGCTGCGCAACTCGCTCATCCCGGTGGTCACGTTCCTCGCGGCGGACTTCGGCGTGATGCTCGTCGGGGCGACGGTGACGGAGGGCATCTTCAACGTCCCCGGCGTCGGCCGGACGCTCTACCAGGCGATCATCCGCGGGGAGGGGCCGACCGTGGTCTCGTTCGTGACGGTCATGGTGCTGCTCTACCTCGTCGTCACCCTGCTGGTCGACCTCCTCTATGCCGTGCTCGACCCGAGGATCCGCCATGCGTCGTGACGAGCCGTCCGCCCGAGCCGCCACCCGGGCCGCCACCACGCTGTGGTGGGACGCCTGGGACGACCTACGCCGCCGCCCGATGTTCTGGTGCTCCGTCGTCCTGATCGCGCTGATCACGGCCATGGCCCTGTTCCCCGGCCTCTTCGCGCAGGCCGCGCCGAACAACGACTGCCTGCTGGGCAACAGCAACGGCGGCCCGGCGCCCGGCCACCCGCTCGGGTTCACCAAGCAGGGCTGCGACATCTACGCGCGCATCGTCCACGGCACGGGGACGTCGCTCTCGGTGGGCGTGCTCGCGACCGCGCTCATGGCGATCCTCGGCGTCGCGTTCGGTGCGCTGGCCGGCTTCTACGGCGGCTGGATCGACGCCGTGCTGTCGCGCGTCGGTGACATCTTCTTCTCGATCCCGTACATCCTGGCGGCCGTCGTGATCATGTCGGTGTTCGCGAAGTTCGCGAACGTCTGGGTCATCTCGCTCGCCATCGGGGTCTTCGCCTGGCCCGCGACCGCGCGTGTGCTCCGGGCGGAGGTGCTCCGCGTGAGGACGGCCGATCACGTGCTGGCCGCGACGGCGATCGGGCTGTCCCGGTTCCGCATCCTGCTGCGGCATGTGCTGCCGAACTCGATCGCGCCGGTCATCGTCGTGACCACGCTGTCGCTCGCGGGCTCGATCGTCGCGGAGGCGACGCTCTCGTTCCTCGGCGTCGGCCTGCCGAGCGACGTGATGTCGTGGGGCAACGACATCAGCCAGGCGCAGAACGACATCCGGACCGCGCCGCAGACGCTGGTCTACCCGTCCCTGGCGCTCTCGGTCACCGTCCTGAGCTTCATCATGCTCGGCGAGGTGGTCAGGGACGCGCTCGACCCGAAGGCGAGGGCACGCCGGTGAGCGCACCATCGGATCAGACCACGAGCCCGCTCCTCGTCGTCTCGGGACTCCGCGTGGGGTTCCCCGCGCGCGGCGGTGTCGCCACCGCGGTCGACGGCGTCGATCTCACCATCCATCGCGGGGAGACGGTCGCGATCGTGGGGGAGTCCGGCTCGGGCAAGTCCACCACCGCTCAGGCGATCATCGGGCTGCTGCCCGGCGCCGGCCGGGTGCTCGGCGGGTCGATCGTGCTCGACGGCGTGGAGCTCACGACGCTCGGCCGACGGGAGTCGGAGGCGGTCCGAGGGCGGCAGATCGGCTACGTGCCGCAGGACCCGATGTCGAGCCTCAACCCGGTCTGGAGCGTGGGCTTCCAGGTAGAGGAGGCCATCCGGGCGAACGGCGTCGCCACCGGTCGCCGTGCGGTCCGCGCCGCGGCGATCGACCTGCTGGAACGGGCCGGGCTCGCCGACGCGGAGACCCGGCTCCGGCAGTACCCGCACCAGTTCTCCGGCGGGATGCGCCAGCGCGCGCTGATCGGGATCGGCCTCTCCGGCGACCCGAAGCTCCTGATCGCCGACGAGCCCACCTCGGCCCTCGACGTGACGGTCCAGCGCGGCATCCTGGACCACCTCGGGACGCTCACCCGGGAGCTCGGCACCACCGTCCTCCTGATCACGCACGACCTCGGGCTCGCGGCCGAGCGCGCCCACCGGGTCGTCGTGATGCACCAGGGCCGGGTCGTGGAGGCCGGACCGAGCCGCGAGGTGCTCCAGCGTCCCGCGCACCCGTACACGCGGCGACTGGTGAAGGCCGCTCCGAGTGTCGCCGGGGCGCTGCGCACGACCGATCGGCGCATGGCGGCGGCGGCCGAGGCGACCCCGGCCATCGCGGTCAGCGGGCTCACGAAGGTCTATCCGGTGCGCGGCGGCGGCCTCCGATCGTCGTCCCTCACGGCCGTGGACGGCGTGAGCTTCGCGGTGCCGCGGGGCACCACCACCGCCCTCGTCGGCGAGTCGGGCTCCGGCAAGTCCACGGTCGCCAAGCTGATCCTGCGTCTGGAGGAGCCGACCAGCGGCGGCATCGCGATCGACGGCCAGGACACCGGCGGCCTCGGCGCGAGGGAGGTCTCCGCCCTCCGCCGCCGGATGCAGCCGGTGTTCCAGGATCCGTACGGCTCGCTCGACCCGCTCCGCAGCGTCGGCGCCAGCATCGCGGAGCCGCTCGCCGTGCACCGCGTCGGCGACCGGGCGTCCCGCCAGCGGCGCGTCGCGGAGCTGCTGGACCGCGTTGCGCTGCCCGGCGCCTTAGCCGCGCGCTACCCGAACGAGCTCTCCGGCGGCCAGCGGCAGCGCGTCGCCATCGCGAGGGCGCTGGCGCTGAACCCGGACATCGTGGTGCTCGACGAGGCGGTCTCGGCTCTCGACGTGCTGGTCCAGGCGCAGGTGCTCGAGCTGCTGACCGAGCTGCAGGACGACCTGGAGCTGACCTACCTGTTCATCACGCACGACCTCGGCGTGGTGCGCCGCATCGCGGACGACGTCTGCGTGATGCGGAAGGGCCGGCTGGTGGAGCAGGGGACGGCCGCGGAGGTGTTCGGCACGCCGCGCGAGGAGTACACGCGCGCCCTGCTCGACGCCGTGCCCGGTGCGGCCATCCCGCTCGGTCATCGGCCGTAAACGGAGGCGCCCGGCCGCTGGGATAGAATAGACCGTTCCCCTTTTTCTTCCTGACGAGAGTCGAGCCTTCACGCATGTCCGAGAACGCCGTCGCCCACCGCGACGATCTGCGCAATGTCGCGATCGTGGCCCACGTCGACCACGGCAAGACCACGCTGGTCGACGCCATGCTGCGGCAGACCAACTCGTTCGGCGACCACGAGCACGTCGAGGAGCGTGCCATGGACTCCAACGAACTGGAGCGTGAGAAGGGCATTACGATCCTCGCCAAGAACACGGCGATCTCCTACAAGGGCAAGCACGCCGCCAACGGGCCGATCACCATCAACGTGATCGACACCCCCGGCCACGCCGACTTCGGCGGCGAGGTCGAGCGCGGCCTGTCCATGGTCGACGGCGTCGTCCTCCTCGTCGACGCGTCCGAGGGCCCGCTGCCGCAGACCCGCTTCGTGCTCCGCAAGGCGCTGGAAGCCAAGCTCCCCGTCATCCTGCTCGTCAACAAGACCGACCGTCCGGACGCGCGCATCGACGAGGTCGTGCACGAGAGCCAGGACCTCCTGCTCGGTCTCGCGAGCGACCTCGCCGACGATGTGCCCGACCTCGACCTGGATGCGATCCTCGACGTCCCCGTCGTCTACGCCTCCGGGCGCAACGGCGCCGCGAGCCTCAACAAGCCCGAGAACGGCGAGCTGCCCGACAACGGCGACCTCGAGCCGCTCTTCGAGGCCATCCTCGAGCACATCCCGGCGCCGACCTACGACCCGGAGGCTCCGCTCCAGGCGCACGTCACCAACCTCGACGCGTCGCCGTTCCTCGGCCGCCTGGCCCTGCTCCGCATCTTCAACGGAACGCTGCGCAAGGGCCAGACCGTGGCCTGGGTGCGTCACGACGGCGACGTGCACAACGTGCGCGTGACCGAGCTGATGATCACCAAGGCCCTCGACCGCTACCCGGCCGAGAGCGCCGGCCCCGGCGACATCGTCGCAGTGGCCGGCTTCGCCGACATCATGATCGGCGACACGCTGGCCGACCCCGACGACATCCGCCCGCTGCCGCTCATCCACGTTGACGACCCCGCGATCTCGATGACGATCGGCACCAACACCTCCCCGCTGGTCGGCAAGGTGAAGGGCCACAAGCTGACCGCGCGCATGGTGAAGGACCGCCTCGACCGCGAGCTGATCGGAAACGTGTCGCTCCGCGTGCTCGACATCGGCCGCCCCGACGCCTGGGAGGTGCAGGGCCGCGGCGAGCTGGCGCTGGCCATCCTGGTCGAGCAGATGCGCCGCGAGGGCTACGAGCTGACGGTCGGCAAGCCGCAGGTGGTCACCAAGAAGGTGGACGGCAAGACGTTCGAGCCGTTCGAGCACCTGACCATCGACGTGCCGGAGGAGTACCTCGGCGCGATCACCCAGCTGCTCGCCGCGCGCAAGGGCCGCATGGAGAACATGTCGAACCACGGCACCGGCTGGGTGCGCATGGAGTTCATCGTCCCGTCGCGCGGCCTGATCGGCTTCCGCACCGAGTTCCTCACCATCAGCCGCGGCACCGGAATCGCGAACGCGATCTCGCACGGCTACGACGAGTGGGCCGGACAGATCATCACGCGCAGCAACGGCTCGATCGTGGCCGACCGCTCCGGCGTGGTCACGCCGTTCGCCATCATCGCCCTCCAGGAGCGGATGACGTTCTTCGTGAACCCCACCGAGGAGGTCTACGAGGGCATGGTCATCGGCGAGAACTCGCGCGCCGACGACATGGACGTGAACATCACCAAGGAGAAGAAGCTGACCAACATGCGTCAGTCGACGGCCGACAACTTCGAGTCGATGACGCCGTCCCGCCAGCTCACTCTGGAGGAGTGCCTGGAGTTCGCCCGCGAGGACGAGTGCGTGGAGGTCACCCCGGAGGCCGTGCGCATCCGCAAGGTGGAGCTCGACGCGACCGCCCGTGGCCGCGCCGCGTCCCGCCTGAAGCGCCAGGACGCGTAAGCGGTCGCTGCGTCGCGGCGCATAATCGACTCATGAGACGTTCCCGCCTCCTCGCGCTGCCGGTCGCCGCCCTCCTCGTGCTGGGGGTGGCGCCGGCGCTCGCGGGCTGCAGCTTCCAGACCGCGGTCAAGGACGTCACCGGCGGCAACGTCGACCTCGGCGGCAACAAGGTGCCGTCCGACTTCCCGACGTCCGTCCCGCTCCACGACGGAGCGGTCGTGTTCGGCGCGGGTGTCGGCTCCGGCCACGGCAAGGTCTGGAACGTGACCGTCAAGGTGAAGGACGCCTCGGCCTACCAGGACATCGCGAAGCAGCTCACCGACGCCGGATTCGACGGCGGGTTCGGCGCCCAGGGCCAGGACGGCGGCGGCACCGGGACGTTCTCGAACGGCGACTACGGCGTGCTCGTCGTGGTCAGCGAGGCGGGCGGCAACGGCTGGGTGGCCAACTACTCGGTGTCACGCGCGGCCGTGGAGACGCCCTCGCCGACCCCGTCCGCCTAGGCGCGCCGGAGCCTCAGGCGAACAGCCCTGACCCCACGTACGACCCCTCCCGCGCACCCGGCGGCACCGCGAACACCGCGGAGCCGACGTGCTTGAGGTACTCGTTCATCGCGTCGTTCTTGGCCAGCTGGCTCTGGATGGGGATGAACTGCTTCCTCGGATCGCGCTGGAACGCGATGAAGAACAGCCCCGCGTTCAGCCGGCCCAGCTCGTCGTTGCCGTCCACGAAGTTGTAACCGCGGCGCAGGAGCTTGGCGCCGTCGTTCATCGTGGGGTGCGCGAGGCGGACGTGCGAGTCCGGGTCGATCTTCGTGCCTCCGCTCGCCGAGAGCGCGAGGAAGTTCGGCTCGGTGAACTCGGTGCCGCCGGACAGCGGCGCCCCTTCGCCCTTGTCGCGGCCGATGATGCGCTCCTGCTCGCCGAGCTGCTGCCGGTCCCAGGTCTCGATGACCATGCGGATCTTGCGCGCCACGAGGTACGAGCCGCCGTGCATCCAGGCCGCGCCGTCGCCGCCGTCGGCCCAGACCTGCTGGTCGACGACCGTGGAGTCCTCGGCCTTGATGTTCGCGGTGCCGTCCTTGAAGCCGAAGAGGTTGCGCGGCGTGGTCTGGCTGCGCGAGGTGGAGGAGGTCCGGCCGAAGCCGAGCTGCGACCAGCGGATGGCGGCGCGGCCGAACGCGATGCGGGACAGGTTGCGGATCGCGTGCACCGCGACCTGGGGGTCCTCGCTGCACGCCTGCACGCACAGGTCGCCGCCGGTGAGGGAGTCGAGGAGCGCGTCGCCGGGGAAGTGCGGGAGGTCGACCAGCGCGGCGGGTCGCCGGTGCGCGATCCCGAACGGGTCGCTGCCGTCGGCGGCGGTGAACAGCGTCGGGCCGAAGCCGAACGTCAGCGTGAGGCCGCCGGGCGGCAGGTCGAGCGCCTCGCCGGTGTCGTCCGGGGGAGCATCCACTGGTCCGGAGGCCGGGCCGTACTTCCCGGCCGGCTTGCCCTGCGTCATCCGCGCGGCGGCGACGGTCCAGTCGCGCAGCAGCTCGATCAGGCCGTCGCGGTCGAGGCCGGGCGAGACGTCGAACGCGGCGAAGTGCAGGCGGTCCTGCGCCGGCGTGACGATCCCGGCCTGGTTCGCGCCGTAGAACGGGTAGGTCGCGCCGGCGGGGGAGGAGGCGATGGCGTGACCCACGGCCGCACCCGCGCCGAACCCGACGACGCCGGCGCCGACCGCCGCGCCCGCGAGTCCGAGCATCCCGCGCCGGGACAGGCCGGACCGGCCGGCGCTCTCGGGCGCGGCGCCGTTCTCGGGCGCGGCGCCGGTCTCGAACGCCGGGCCGGTCTGCTCGCTCCCGCCGTGGCCGGCCGGGTTCTGCTCCGCCACGGCCCTACTTGACCAGGATCGAGGTGAGCTGGCTGAGCGGCTCGCTCAGAGCGTTGACCGAGTCGGAGAGCTCCTTGACCTGCGTCGTCGTGAGCTCGGTGTAGCTCACGTAACCGTCGCCGCTCTTGTACTGCGCCAGCAGCTTGTCGATCACGGCGAATTCGCCGTCGAGCGTCTTGGCCATGCTCTTGCCGGTGGCGCCCTTCTGGAGGAGCACGCCGCGCACGTTGCCGTAGGCGACCTCCGCACCCTCCACATTGGCCTTGAAGTCCCACAGGTCGGTGTGCGAGAAGGTCTCCTCCTCGCCCGTGATCTTGCTGCGGGCGACCTCCTCCATCAGGCCGCTGGCGCCGTTGGAGATCTGGTCGAGGGTCAGGGTGAAGTCGTTCGCGTGGACCAGGTCGTAGAGCCGCTGGGTGTCCGCGACGAGCCGGGTGGCGAGGGCTGCGCGGCCGGCGGCGTCCGAGGGGGTGAAGCCGGCGGGCGCCCACAGGTCCTTCTCGATGCGGTGCCAGCCGGTCCACTCCTGGCCCTGCTCGAGGTCGGCCTCGCGAAGGTCGAGCGCAGGGTCGATGTCGCCGAACTGCTCGGCCGTCGGCTCGATCCGCTCGTAGAAGGCGCGCGCCGCGGGGTACTGCGTGCGCGCGGCCGCGTCGTCGCCGGCCGTGTAGGCCGCCGCGAACGTCTTGGTCGCGGTGAGCAACTGCCCGCTCTGGTCCCGCACGTAGCTGATGTAGTTGGTCACGGCCTGCGCGACCTGCTTGCTCTCGCTCGCGGACTTGGCGGCGCCGGAGCCCTGGGTCACGGTGAACGCCGCGAGGGAGGTCGGGCTGCCGACCATCCCCTTCTTGCACGCGGTGAAGTAGCTGCCCTCGGCGAGCTGCACGACGTAGTTGACGGTGGTGCCGGGGCCGATGTTCTCCTTCTCGCCGGCGATCCGCAGCTTGTCCGGAGCGAGCACCTCGAACTCGTTCACGTCGGAGCCCTTGTTGGTGACCTGGAAGGTGATCGGGCCTGCGGGCGCCGTCGCCGTCTTCACCGTGCAGGCGGTGTCGGTCAGCGTGACCTGGATGGCCTCCGCTTCGGCCACGGCCTTGTTGGGGACGCAGCCGGTGAGGGCGAGCGCGAGGGCGGCGGCGCCGGCCAGGGAGCCGGCGATCGGACCGAGGTGACGGAGTCGGGGCATGGGGGTGCTGTGCTTTCTGCTCGGGTGGACGCTGTGGTGCGCGAGGTCGGGGTCAGGAGTGGACGGGCGTCCGCGGGGCCGGTGCGGAGGCCGCCGCGGCGGGGTTCGGCCGGGCGTGCGACGCGCGCTGCTGGCGTGCGTAGCAGATGGCCACGACCACGAGGTAGCCGACCCAGGCGACGACCTGCAGCCAGGTCGGCGACGGGTTGAAGTTGAGGATGCCGGCGAGCGCGGTGCCGTACCAGCTCGACGCCGGGATGATGGCGCTGATGTCGTAGGCGTGGACGCCGGTGCCGGGGATGACGCCCGCCTCCTGGAGGTCGCCGATGCCGTAGGCGAGCACGCCGCCGGCGACGAGGATGAGGAAGGCGCCGGTCCAGCTGAAGAACGACCCCAGGTTGATCTTCACCATCCCGCGGTAGAGCAGGAAGCCCAGCACCGCGGCCGTGATGAGCCCGAGGACCGCGCCGATCACCGGCTCCCAGCCGCCGCCGATGCTGGCGACAGTGGCCCACACGAAGAGCGCCGTCTCGATGCCCTCGCGGCCCACGCTCAGCATCGCGAGGATGACGACGCCCCAGCCGGCTCCGACGAGCACCGAGTCCAGCCGGTTCTGGAGGGTGGACTTCATGGAGCGAGCGGTCTTGCCCATCCAGAAGATCATCCAGGTGACGAACCCGACGGCGATGAGCGAGAGCGTGCCGCCGACGATCTCCTGCGCTTCGAAGCTCAGGCCGTAGGGGCCCCAGGTGAGCAGCGCGCCGATGCCGAGCGGCACGATCAGCGCGATGCCGACGCCGGTCCACAGCTTCGAGAGGACGTCCGTCCGTCCGACCTTGACCACGTACGCGACGAGGATGGTGACGATGAGCGCCATTTCGAGGCCTTCGCGGAGGCCGATCAGGTAGTTCGCGAGCACAGAGGACCTTCGGTGGGAGGTGGGGGATGTTGGTAAGGCTAACCTTACCTTCTCGACTCTAGATCACGCCCGGCCGATGTGTCCAGCTAGGATTCGAGCATGCTCAGCCGGATCGTGAACGCCGTCCTCCTGGTCGTCGCGGGAGCGGTGATCGGCGGGATCGGGACGGTCGCGCACCAGATCACGGTGACGTGGGGCGTGACGATCCCGATCGGGCTGATCGGCTCGCTGCTCAGCTTCACGGCGCTCCTGGTCGGACTCCGTCTGCTCAGCGACTCGCGGTGGCCGGCGCTGTGCGCGGCGCTCGGGGCGATCGCCGTGATCCTGCTCTTCACGCAGCAGAGCGCGGGCGGCTCCGTGCTCATCCCGAACAACCTGAAGGGGCAGGTCTGGCTGGTCGGCCCGATCCTGATCGCCGCAGTCGTCGTCGCGTGGCCGGATCTGCGCGGCAGCCGGCTCGGCCGGGACCGCCGGACGGCCTAAGCTAGGGAGGTAGCCTCCCGCTGTCTCGAAGGGAACCGGAACCACCGTGACCTATGTCATCGCCCTCCCGTGCGTCGATGTGAAAGACCGAGCCTGCATCGACGAGTGTCCGGTCGACTGCATCTACGAGGGTGAGCGGTCGCTGTACATCCACCCCGACGAGTGCGTGGACTGCGGCGCCTGCGAGCCGGTCTGCCCGGTCGAGGCGATCTACTACGAGGACGACCTCCCCGAGGAGTGGGCGGACTACTACAAGGCCAATGTGGAGTTCTTCGACGACATCGGCTCGCCCGGCGGCGCCGCCAAGGTCGGTGTGATCGCCAAGGACCACCCGATCATCGCCGCCCTGCCTCCGCAGGCGCACTGACGTGGCGCTCGGAGAGCTGCCCGACTACCCCTGGGACCTGATGGCGCCGTACGCGGCGCGCGCCCGCGCCGCCGTGCCGTTCGGCGACGCCTCCGGGATCGTGGACCTCTCGATCGGCTCGCCGGTCGACCCGACGCCCGCGCTGATCCGCGAGGCGCTCGCCGAGGCGACCGACGCGCACGCCTACCCGCAGACGATCGGGACCCCCGCGCTGCGCGAGGCGATCGTCGAGTGGTTCGGGCGACGCCGTGGCGTCCCGGGCCTGGCCCCGGAGGAGGTGCTTCCGACGATCGGCTCCAAGGAGCTCGTCGCCTTCCTCCCGTTCTTCCTCGGCCTTGGTGCGGGGGATGCCGTCGTGCACCCCCGGGCCGCCTACCCGACCTATGCGATCGGCGCGGCCTTCGCGGGCGCCGAGGCCGTAGCGAGCGACGATCCGGCGGAGTGGCCGGACAACACGCGACTGGTCTGGCTGAACAGTCCCGGCAACCCCGACGGCCGTGTGCTGTCGGTGGAGGAGCTGCGCGCCGCGGTCGCGCGCGCCCGGGAGCTCGGCGCCGTCGTCGCGGGCGACGAGTGCTACGCCGAGCTCGGCTGGGAGGCGCCGTGGGACGCCGCGCCGACCCCCAGCGTGCTCGACCCGCGGGTGGTCGGCGACGACCGGAGTGGCGTGCTCGCGGTCTACTCGCTGAGCAAGCAGTCCAACCTCGCGGGCTACCGCGCCGCATTCATCGCCGGCGACCGCGCGCTGATCGCACGGCTCACCACGGTTCGCAAGCACGCGGGCCTCATGCTGCCGTCGCCGCTGCAGGCGGCGATGGTGGTCGCGCTCGGCGACGACCGGCACGTGGGCGAGCAGCGCGAGCGCTACCGCGGCCGCCGGGCGCAGCTGAAGCCGGCGCTGGAGGCCGCGGGCTTCCGCGTCGACCGCAGCGAGGCCGGGCTGTACCTCTGGGCGACCGAGGGACGGGACGCGTGGGAGAGCATCGGCCGGCTGGCCGACCTCGGCATCCTCGCCGGCCCCGGGATCTTCTACGGCGACCACTACCCGGAGCACGTGCGGCTGTCGCTCACCGCGTCGGACGACCGGATCGCCGTGGCGTCCTCCCGGCTCCGGGCCTTTGGCGGGACTCTCTAAGGGACTCCACCAGCCTTTGTCCGATGCGACAGTTGTCGTGCTGGTTGGCTAGGCTGTAACAGCACGGCTTCACTGCGTCGTCGACACGATCGGCACGCGAAGCATCCCAATCCCACACCAGGAGGCGTTGTGAGCGGACTCGGCACCGAGCAGGCCGGCACCGAGCAGGCTGCCGGCACCGAGCAGACCGGCACCGACCAGGCGAGCGCGGCTCAGCCGCGGGCCGAGCAGCGCGGTCCCGCCCAGGAGGCGGCCGTCGCGCAACTGAGCTATCCCGGCGGCGTCGCCGAGTTCCCGATCCTGCCGAGCACGCAGGGCGCGTCGAGCATCGACCTCTCCACCTTGACCAAGCAGACCGGGCTCACCAGCCTTGACTACGGTTTCGTCAACACGGCGGCCACGCGCTCCGCGATCACCTACATCGACGGCGACGCGGGCATCCTCCGCTACCGCGGCTACCCGATCGAACAGGTGGCCGAGAACTCGACCTTCCTCGAGGTCGCCTGGCTGCTCATCCACGGCGAGCTGCCGACGCCGGCCGAACTCGCCGACTTCGACGAGCGGATCCGTCGGCACACCCTGCTGCACGAGGACCTGCGCCGCTTCTTCAGCGCCCTCCCGCACGACGCGCACCCCATGTCGGTGCTGTCGAGCGCCGTCTCCGCGCTCTCCACCTTCTACCAGGACTCGCTCAGCGTCAGCGACCCCGAGCAGGTGGAGCTCTCGACCATCCGCCTCCTCGCCAAGCTCCCCGTGATCGCGGCCTACGCGCACAAGAAGAGCATCGGCCAGGCGTTCCTGTACCCGGACAACTCGCTCAGCTTCGTGGACAACTTCCTCCGGCTCAACTTCGGCACCATGGCCGAGCCGTACGAGGTGAACCCCGTGCTCTCGCGCGCGCTGGAGCGGCTGCTCATCCTGCACGAGGACCACGAGCAGAACGCCTCCACCTCGACGGTGCGGCTGGTCGGCTCCACCCAGGCGAACCTGTTCGCCTCCGTCTCGGCCGGCATCAACGCCCTCTACGGCCCGCTGCACGGCGGCGCCAACGAGGCCGTCCTGCAGATGCTCGCGGACATCCGTGACTCCGGCGAGAGCGTCCAGAAGTTCGTGGAGCGCGTGAAGAACAAGGAGTCCGGCGTCAAGCTGATGGGCTTCGGGCACCGCGTCTACAAGAACTTCGACCCGCGCGCCCGGCTCGTCAAGCAGTCGGCCGACGAGGTGCTCACCGCCCTCGGCGTGCACGACCCGCTGCTCGACATCGCCAAGGAGCTCGAGGAGGTCGCGCTCGCCGACCAGTACTTCGTCGACCGCCGGCTCTACCCGAACGTCGACTTCTACACCGGCGTGATCTACAAGGCGATGGGCTTCCCGACCCGGATGTTCACCGTGCTGTTCGCCATCGGCCGGCTCCCCGGCTGGATCGCGCACTGGCGCGAGATGACCCAGGACCCGAGCACCAAGATCGGCCGTCCGCAGCAGCTCTACGTGGGCGACGCCGAGCGCAACTGGCCCACCGCCCGCTGACCGACCCGGTCGTCCTCGGTCGTCACGGTTTCAGCGTGAGCGTCTGAGCCGCCGCTGCGCGCACCGCCTTCGGCGTGAACGGCCAGGGGCGGGTCTCGCCGACGGCCCACAGCCGGGCCTGGTCGTCGTAGTGCGCGTCGAACGCGTGCCCTGACGAGCCGGTGAGGTTGATCCAGGTGCTGCGGTCGAGATCGCCGAGGTCCACCACCATCCGCATCGACGGCACGCGGTCGACCTGGTAGCCGACCGAGGCGTCCCAGCCGGTCGCGTCCACGACGCTCGCGCCTCCGCCCAGCGGGTAGGGCCCGCGGTTGAACAGCCACTCGATCGGCGCGACGCCGGACGAGCCGAAGGACGCGTTGGTGAGCTCCAGGGTGTGCAGGCGGTCCCAGCGCCAGCTCTTCGGGTCCCCACCGAGCCTGCTCTGCGCCTCCTTCCACGCCTGGTTGGCCGCGTACTCGATCATGTCGTCGCGGTCGAGCGTGCCGAGATGGTCGTCGGCCCACCACGCGGAGTCCGGCTGATCGACCAGCGACTGCACGACCTGGAACCAGCGGTCGCCGCCGGTCGGCGGCGCCGAGGAGGGGAGCTTGCGCCCGAACGCGTCGGCCAGCAGGTCCTTCCAGAACACGGCGAAGTACGCCGCGGCCGCGCTGTCGCCGTCGTCGTGGTGGTTCCAGCCGCGCAGCAGCGCCGCACCCTTGGCGACGCCGGACGACTGGTCGGCATTGGTCCCGATCGCGACGATCAAGGGAGCGAGCGTCGCCGCGTTCGCGTCATAGGTGTCGGCCTGGATGGCGGACATGTCCTTCGCGGTCACCCGCTTGCCGGCGTCGAGCAGCTTCGTCAGCCGGAGCTCGATCTGGTTCGCGCGGTAGCCGGCGTCCCAGTCCCTCGTGATCATCGCCGGGAACTGCGGCCCGACCGCGGCGTTGTTGGCCGTCACGATGTAGCCGCTCGGCGGGTTGAGAACGCTCGGGAGCTGGTCGTACGGGATGGTGCCGACCCAGCCGTACTCGCTGGTCCAGCCGGGCACCGGCATGGTCCCGTCGCCCTTCGACCGCACCGGGATGAGTCCGGGCGCCTGGTAGCCGATGTTGCCGTCCACGTCGGCGTAGAGCAGGTTCTGCGACGGCACCTGGAAGGAGGCCGCTGCGGCGCGGAAGGCGGCCCAGTCGCGCGCGGTGTCGAAGGCGAAGATGGCGTTCGCGGTCGGGCCGGGGCTCAGCGCCGTCCACTCCATTGAGAGCTGGAACTGCTGGGCGGGCACTCCGAGCTTGCCGGCCTGGTCCTTCGCGATCGCGGCGTAGCCGTCGCTGAGGTCGGTGACGATGGGGCCGTGCCGGGTCGACCGCACCGTGATCCGAACGCTCGAGCCTCCCGCGACCCGGATCGTCTCGTGCCGGATGGTCAGCGGAACCTGCTTGCCGTCGTACTCGTAGCTGTCGCCGGTGACCTTCTCCACGTAGAGGTCGGCGACGTCCGGCCCGAGGTTGGTGAACCCCCAGGCGATGCGGTCGTTGTGGCCGATGATCACGCCGGGCAGTCCGGAGAAGCTGAAGCCGGCGACGTCGAACGGGCACGCTGGCCCGACGTTCTCGCAGTGCAGGCCGATCTGGTACCAGACGGACGGCATCACCGCGCCGAGGTGCGGATCGTTGGCGAGCAGCGGCTTCCCGGTCGCGGTGTGCGCGCCGGAGACCACCCAGGAGTTGGAGCCGATGTCGTCGCCGGCCGGCCCCATCATCGTCGGGAGGGAGTCCAGGCTCGCGGCGACCTGCTCCAGCCGGTCCTGGTACTGCGCGGTGGGCACGTCGGCCAGCTCGGCCGTCGCGGCGGCGTCGGCGTCGCCGGCCGAGGAGGACGCCGAGGCGCCGGGAGGGGAGTCCGGCGTCACGGTCGTTGTGGAGCCGCCGCCCAGTCCGGTGATCGTCGGGCGCGCGCCGTAGTCGTAGCCGGGGTGCAGTTCGGCGATCTGCTGAGCCGTCAGCTTCGTGGCCAGCAGCGCGCGGTCGATCTCGTCCTCCAGGTTGGAGCGGAGGTCCCACGCCATCGCCTTGAGCCAGGCGATCGAGTCGGCCGGGGTCCACTTCGCCGGGTGATAGCCGGGGTTCTGGATGCCGAGGATCGCGTACTCGAGCGACAGCTCGGCCCCGGAGTGCGCGGCCAGATACGCGTTCACGCCGTCCGCGTAGTCCTGGTAGTAGCGCAGCGAGGTCTTGTCGAGCTGCTTCACCTCCTGCTCCGCGACCTGACGCCAGCCGAGCGTGCGGATGAAGGTGTCGGTCGGCACCTGGCTCGCGCCGAACAGCTCCGAGAGCCGGCCGGAGGTGACGTGCCGGCGGAAGTCCATCTCCCAGAACCGGTCCTGCGCGTGCACGTAGCCCTGGGCGCGGAAGAGGTCGTCGGCGGTGCGCGCGGTGAGCTGCGGCACGCCGGCGGAGTCGCGTGCGACGGTCACCGGCGCGCTCAGCCCGCTGAGCTTCAGGGTGCCGGAGGTCTGCGGGAACGACCGCGTGATCGTCCAGACCGTGAGGCCGCCCGCGATGAGCACGAGCACGAGCAGCGCGGCGAGCACCATCCCGAGCGTCCGCAGCACGCGATGGTGCAGCCTCAGCCGGGGAGTGTCGTCGCCCACGTCGCTCCTCACGTCGAGTCCCTCGCGGCGTCGCGGCCGCGTCTTCGGACTCTAACCCACGCAGGTGTCGTGCCCGAAGAGCCTGTTGCGGCGGGGCGTGCGGGTCAGCGGGAGGTCAGCGCGGCCCAGGCCATCCGCTCCAGCACCGGGCGCACCGAGGCGTCCGTCGTGTGCGCGGCGCCGCCGCCGCGCGCAGAGTGCGGTGTGGAATTGATGAGCCCGAAGGTCGCCTGCACGCGCACGCGCAGCTCGTCGGCGGCGAGCGAGGGGTGCAGGTCGCCGAGCACGCGCATCCAGAGCTCGATGTAGCGGCGCTGCAGGGCGCGCACCTCCCGCCGCTCCTCCGGGGCGAGCGCGTCGAGGTCGCGGTCCTGGACGCGGATGGTGTCCGCTTCGGCGAGCGCGAAGTCGACATGGAAGGCGATCAGGCCGTGCAGCGCGTCGGCCGGGCTCGCCGCCGCCTGCTCGACCGCGTTGCCGCCGTCGAGGAGGTTCTGGCTCACGCCCACCAGGAGGGCGCCGAGCACGGCCTGCTTGGAGGAGAAGTGGCGGTAGACCGCGGGGCCACTGACGCCGGCGGCCGCGCCCAGGTCCTCGATCGAGACGCCGTTGAAGCCGCGTTCGGCGAACATGACGGCCGCGGCCTCCAGCAGTGCGGCGCGGCGGTCGGCCTTCGCCTGGCTGCGCTGGGTGGGGCGGGCGAGCGCGTCGGCCGGTACGGTTTCGGTCATTTCTCGGTGCACTCCGTGAAGTGGGCTGGACATTCGGGTTAATGAACACTAACCTAAATTCGAGTTAGTGACCACTAACTCATGTCGAGGAGGACACGGGAGCACGATGCCTGCCCTGAGCACGATGCCCGACCGGAGCACCGCCGCCGGCTCGACCGCGGCCGTGGCCAGCGACGCCGCCCAGCGCGCCTTGGTGGCCGACCTCCGCGAGCGGCTGGCCGTCGCCGCGGCCGGCGGTCCCGAGCGCGCCCGCGAGCGCCACGTCGCCCGCGGCAAGCTGCTGCCGCGCGACCGCATCGACGCGCTGCTCGATGAGGGCAGCCCCTTCCTCGAGATCGCCCCGCTCGCCGCGACCGGGATGTACGACGACGAGAGCCCGGCCGCCGGCGTCATCGCGGGCATCGGGATCGTCGAGGGCCGGCACGTGATGATCGTCTGCAACGACGCCACGGTGAAGGGCGGCACGTACTACCCGATGACCGTCAAGAAGCACCTGCGCGCGCAGGAGATCGCGCTGGAGAACCGCCTCCCGTGCGTCTACCTGGTCGACTCGGGAGGCGCGTTCCTGCCGATGCAGGACGAGGTCTTCCCCGATCGCGACCACTTCGGGCGCATCTTCTACAACCAGTCCCGGTTGTCGGCGGCCAAGATCCCGCAGATCGCCGCCGTGCTCGGCTCGTGCACCGCCGGCGGCGCCTACGTGCCGGCGATGAGCGACGAGACCGTGATCGTCCGCAACCAGGGCACGATCTTCCTCGGCGGCCCGCCTCTGGTGAAGGCCGCCATCGGCGAGATCGTCACGGCCGAGGAGCTCGGCGGCGGCGACCTGCACGCCCGCACCTCCGGCGTCGTCGACCACCTCGCGGAGGACGACGAGCACGCGCTCGGGATCGTGCGTGAGATCGTGGCGACCCTGCCGCTGCCCGCCGCGCCGGCCTGGGACGTACTGGAGTCGCGCGCGGCCATCGCCGACCAGGAGGAGCTCTACGGCGTCGTCCCCGTCGACGTGCAGGCCCCGTACGACGTGCACGAGGTCATCGCGCGCCTGGTGGACGCGGGAGAGTTCAGCGAGTTCAAGCCGGAGTACGGCACCACGCTGGTGACCGGCTTCGCGCGCCTGCACGGGCATCCCATCGGCATCGTCGCCAACAACGGCGTGCTGTTCAGCGAGTCGGCGCTCAAGGGCGCGCACTTCATCGAGCTCTGCGACCAGCGCGGCATCCCGCTGGTGTTCCTGCAGAACATCTCCGGCTTCATGGTCGGCCGCGACTACGAGGCCGGCGGCATCGCCAAGAACGGCGCCAAGATGGTCACCGCGGTCGCGACCACCCGGGTGCCCAAGCTCACCGTCGTGATCGGCGGCTCCTTCGGCGCGGGCAACTACTCGATGTGCGGCCGCGCGTACTCGCCGCGGTTCCTCTGGATGTGGCCGGCCTCCCGGATCTCGGTGATGGGCGGCCAGCAGGCGGCCAGCGTGCTCGCCACGGTCAAGCGCGACCAGCTCGACGCGCGCGGCGAGGAGTGGAGCGCGGAGGACGAGGCGGCCTTCCGGGCGCCGATCGCCGCGCAGTACGAGGATCAGGGCAACCCGTACTACTCCACCGCCCGGCTCTGGGACGACGGCGTGATCGACCCCGCTCAGACCCGCACGGTGTTGGGGCTGGCGCTGGACGTCTGCTCCCGCGCACCGCTCCCCGACACGGCCTTCGGCCTCTTCCGGATGTGATGACGATGACCGACTCCTCCCGCCTCCCGTTCGCGGCCGTCCTCGTGGCGAACCGCGGCGAGATCGCCTGCCGCGTCATCCGCACGCTGCGCCGCCTCGGCATCCGCTCGGTGGCCGTGTTCAGCGACGCCGACCGCGACGCGCCGCACGTCCGGCTCGCCGACACCGCCGTGCGGATCGGCCCGGCGCCCGCGCGCGACAGCTACCTCTCGGTGGAGGCGATCGTCGACGCCGC
Source organism: Leifsonia sp. Soil_N53 (assembly GCF_057655165.1). Classification (NCBI taxonomy): domain Bacteria; kingdom Bacillati; phylum Actinomycetota; class Actinomycetes; order Micrococcales; family Microbacteriaceae; genus Leifsonia; species Leifsonia sp. Soil_N53. The sequence continues at coordinate 39,603 of NZ_JBDGMM010000048.1, read as the reverse complement.
GCGCCGCACCGGGGCGGACGCCGTGCACCCCGGTTACGGCTTCCTCTCCGAGAACGCGGCGCTCGCCGAGGCGTGCGAGGCCGCAGGCATCGTCTTCGTCGGACCGGGCGTGCACGCGCTGGAGGTCATGGGCGACAAGATCTCGGCCAAGCAGGAGGTCGGCCGTTCCGGCGTGCCGACCATCCCCGGCATCGCGGAGCCCGGACTCGGCGACGAGCAGCTCGTGGCGGCGGCCGAGCGCATCGGCTACCCGGTACTGGTCAAGCCGTCGGCGGGCGGCGGCGGCAAGGGGATGCAGGCGGTGCACACCGCCGCCGACCTCCCCGAAGCGCTGCGGGCGGCCCGCCGCGTCGCGGCGGCGGCCTTCGGCGACGACACGCTGTTCCTGGAGCGGCTGGTGGCGTCGCCCCGGCACATCGAGGTGCAGATCGTCGCCGACCGGCACGGCTCGGTCGTCCACCTCGGCGAGCGCGAGTGCTCGCTCCAGCGCCGCCACCAGAAGGTGGTCGAGGAGGCGCCGTCGCCGCTGCTGGACGCCGAGACCCGCGCCAGGATCGGGGAGGCCGCCTGCCGGGTCGCCGCGAGCGTCGGCTACGTGGGCGCCGGGACCGTCGAGTTCCTCGTCTCGGCCGAGCGCCCCGGCGAGTTCTTCTTCATGGAGATGAACACCCGGCTGCAGGTCGAGCACCCGGTCACCGAGCTCGTGACCGGCGTCGACCTGGTGGAGTGGCAGCTGCGGGTGGCCGCAGGCGAGCCGCTGGGCTTCGTCCAGGACGACATCCGGCTCACCGGCCACGCGATCGAGGCGCGCGTCTACGCCGAGAACCCGGAGCGCGACTTCCTGCCCGGCGACGGCACGGTGCTCGCGCTGCGCGAGCCGGCCGGCGAAGGGGTGCGGGTCGACACCGGCCTGGCGGCGGGGACGCGCGTCGTCACCGATTACGACCCGATGCTCGCCAAGGTCATCGCCTGGGCGCCCGACCGGGCCGGTGCGCTGGCCCGGCTCGACCGCGCGCTCGCCGACACCGCGGTGCTGGGCGTCGTGACCAACGTCGCGTGGCTGCGCGACCTGCTGGCCGACGAGGAGGTCCGCGCGGGCGGCATGGACACCACGCTGATCGACCGGCGCTTCTCGGCGCTGGAGCCGGCGCCGGCCTCCACCGCCGAGCTCGTCACGGCGGCGCTGCTGGCGCAAGGGGAGCGCGAGCGGGAGACCCCGGCAGGAGTCGGAGCGCTGTGGGGAGCGCCTAGCGGATGGCGCCTCGGCGCACCCCGGGCGGTCCGCTACGACGTGGACGCCACCGGGGTGCAGGTTCTCGGCGACCGGGTGACCGTGGACGGAGCCGACGGGGTGCGGGAGCACACCGCCCGGATCGCGCTGCAGCCCGGAGCGGCCGGCAAGCCGGATAGCGTCGTCCTCGATCTCGACGGCGTCGTCAGCCGCTTCGACGCGGCCCGTGACGGCGCCACGGTGTGGCTGGCGCACGACGGCCGCTCCCGCTCGCTGCGGCTGCGCACGTCCGCCGAGCGGCTGGCCGCGGCGCTCGCCGCACGCGAGCGCGGCGAGGCCGCAGCGCATCCCGAGGTGCGGTCGCCCATGCCCGGCACCGTCGTGGCCGTGCCGGTCGCGTCCGGCGCGCAGGTCGAGGCCGGCGACACCGTGGCGGTCGTGGAGGCCATGAAGATGGAGCACCGCCTGGTCGCCCCGATCGCGGGCTCCGTGACCGTGAAGGTCGCGCCCGGCGACCTCGTGAAGCTCGACCAGCTCGTGGCCGTCGTCGACGCACCAGAGCCGGACGACGCCTCCACCACCCCGAACGTCCCGCCGACCCCGGCGGACACCCCCGAGCCGACACCATCGGCCGCCTCATCCCACGGCGAGCACGCCGCGGCAGGGACCGTCACCACAACAGACAGGAATCTCCGATGACCATGCAGATGCCACGCCCGGCCGACCTGGACGTCGCCGGCTTCGAGCTCACCGACGAGCAGCGCCGGCTCCGCGACGAGGTCCGCGACTTCGCCGACACCGTCGTCGCGCCCGCCGCGTACGAGTACGACACCAAGCGCAGCCTCCCGTACGACATCATCGCCGAGATGGGCCGGATGGGCCTGTTCGGTCTCCCGTTCCCCGTCGAGTACGGCGGCCAGGGCAAGGACTACCTCTCGCTCTGCCTCGCGGTCGAGCAGCTCGGCCGGGTGGACCAGTCCATCGGTGTGACGCTGGAGGCCGGTGTCGGCCTCGGCGCGATGCCGATCTTCCGCGGCGGCTCCGAGGAGCAGAAGCAGCAGTGGCTGCCGATGCTCGCCCGCGGCGAGGCGCTCGCCGGGTTCGGCCTGACCGAGGCCGACGCCGGCTCGGACGCCGGGGGCACGAAGACCACGGCGATCCTGCGCGACGGCGAGTGGGTCCTCAACGGCTCCAAGCAGTTCATCACCAACTCCGGCTCGGAGATCACCAAGCTCGTCACCATCACCGCCGTGACCGGCGAGGAGCAGCGAGCCGACGGCTCGATCAAGAAGGAGCTGTCGGCGATCATCGTCCCGACCGGCACGCCCGGCTTCGTCGCCGAGCCGGTCTACGACAAGGTCGGCTGGCACACCTCCGACACCCACCCGCTGACGCTCACCGACGTGCACGTGCCGGAGGGCAACCTCCTCGGCGAGCGCGGCCGCGGCTACGCCAACTTCCTCCAGACGCTCGACGAGGGCCGGGTCGCCTTCGCCGCCCTCTGCACGGGCGCCGCGCAGGGCTGCCTGGAGGAGGCGGTGCGCTACGCGCAGTCGCGCAACGTCTTCGGCCGGTCGATCGGCTCCAACCAGTACATCGCGTTCAAGATCGCTCGCATGCAGGCCAGGGTGCACGCCGCCCGGCTCGCGTACTACGACGCCGCGTTCAAGCTGATGGCAGGCGTCCCGTTCAAGATGGAGGCCTCCATCGCCAAGCTGATCGGCAGCGAGGCCGCGATGGACAACGCCCGCGACGCCACCCAGATCTTCGGCGGCTACGGCTTCATGAACGAGAACCCCGTAGCCCGCCACTACCGAGACTCCAAAATCCTGGAAATCGGCGAGGGAACCTCCGAAGTCCAACTCATGATCATCTCCCGCTCCCTGGGCTTCGAGTCCTAGCCCCCACCCGCCGAGACGGCGGACAATCTGACCACTCGACGGATTTCGCAGCACTTTCCGCCTTCTCGGCGGCGTGAGACAGGAGAACGGATGATCGACAAGACGGTGGGGAGTGCGGGGGAGGCCGTGGCCGACATCCCGAGTGGCGCGTCCCTGGCGGTCGGGGGGTTCGGGCTGTGCGGGATTCCCAGTGCGCTCATCCAGGCGCTGCTGGAGGCCGGGACGACCGACCTCGAGGTGGTCAGCAACAACTGCGGCGTCGATGACTGGGGGCTGGGGTTGCTGCTCGCGCAGCGGCGCATTCGCAAGATGATCAGCTCGTACGTCGGCGAGAACAAGGAGTTCGCGCGGCAGTTCCTCTCCGGCGAGCTGGAGGTGGAGCTGACCCCGCAGGGCACGCTCGCCGAGAAGCTGCGGGCGGGCGGCGCGGGCATCCCCGCGTTCTACACCCCGGCCGGGGTCGGCACGCAGATCGCCCTGGGCGGCCTCCCTCGGCGGTACAACGACGACGGCTCGGTCGCGGTCGCGAGCGAGCCGAAGGAGGTGCGCGAGTTCGACGGCGCCTCCTATGTGCTGGAGCGCTCGCTGCGCCCCGACTTCGCGCTCGTCCACGCGGCCAAGGGCGACCGGCACGGCAACCTGGTCTTCCACGCCGCCGCGATGAACTTCAACCCGCTTGCCGCGATGGCGGGCGGCATCACGATTGCCGAGGTGGAGGAGCTGGTCGAGCCGGGCGAGCTCGCGCCGGGGGAGGTGCACCTGCCCGGGATCTTCGTCCAGCGCGTACTGCACGCACCCGACGTGGAGAAGCGGATCGAGCGGCGCACGGTGGCGGCCCCGGCCGAAGCCGGCGCCCAGGAAGGGAGCGCCCGATGAGCCTCACCCGCACCGAGCTCGCCGCCCGCGTGGCGCAGGAGCTGGAGAACGGCCAGTACGTCAACCTCGGCATCGGCATGCCGACGCTCATCCCGAACTACATCCCGGAAGGCGTCGAGGTCATCCTGCACTCCGAGAACGGCGTTCTCGGGGTCGGCCCGTACCCCGCCGAGGCCGACGTGGATCCCGACCTGATCAACGCGGGCAAGGAGACCGTCACCGTCAAGTGCGGCGCCGCCTACTTCGACTCGTCGCTGTCGTTCGGGATGGTGCGCGGCGGTCACGTGGACATCGCGGTGCTCGGCGCGATGGAGGTCTCGGCGTCGGGCGACCTGGCCAACTGGATGATCCCCGGCAAGATGGTCAAAGGCATGGGCGGCGCGATGGACCTCGTCTTCGGCGCCAAGCGGCTGATCGTGATGATGGAGCACGTCGACAAGGAGGGCCGGCCCAAGATCCTCGCGGAGTGCAGCCTCCCGCTGACCGGCACCGGCTGCGTGGACCGGATCATCACCGACCTCGCGGTGATCGACGTGACACCGGACGGGCTCGTGCTGCGCGAGACGGCGCCGGGCGTGACCGTCGAGGAGGTCGTGGCCGCGACGGGCGCGCCGCTCGCGGTGGAGCTGGATGAGTCGGCGGAGGCGGCATCGTGAAGGACATCGAGCAGCGCGGCCTCTATTACGAGGAGTTCGAGCTGGAGACCCGCTACCTGCACCGGCCGGGGCGCACCGTGACGGAGGCCGACAACGTGCTCTTCACGACGCTGACGATGAACACGCAGGCGCTGCACCTGGACGCCGCGTGGTCGGCGCGGCAGCCGTTCGGCAAGCGGCTGATGAACTCGATGTGGACGCTCGCGACGATCGTCGGCGCGTCGGTCGCCCAGCTCACGCAGGGCACGATCGTCGCGAACCTCGGCTTCTCGGAGGTCTCCTTCCCGCATCCGCTGTACCACGGCGACACGCTCTACTCGGAGACAGCGGTGACGGCGAAGCGGCTGTCCGCCTCCCGGCCCGGGCAGGGGATCGTCACGCTCGAGCACACCGGCCGCAATCAGGACGGCGTCGTCGTCGCCACCGCGGTCCGCCAGGTGATGGTGTGGTGCCGCGACGCCCACCTCGGGACGGCCGACGTATGACGGCCTTCCCGTGGGGGCCGGCGCTGCTGTTCTGCCCGGCCGACCGGCCTGACCGTTTCGCCAAGGCGCTGGAGCGGGCCGACGCGGTCATCCTCGACCTGGAGGACGCCGTCGACCCGGTGCGCCGGCCGGCGGCGCGGGAGGCGATCGCGGCCTCCGACCTCGACCCGGAGCGGGTGATCGTGCGGATCAATCCGGCCGGCTCCGACGACCAGGCCGCCGACCTCGCGGCCCTGTCGCTGACGCCGTACTCGGCGGTGATGCTGCCGAAGGCGGAGCGGGCGGCCGACCTCGGCGCGCTCGCGGGGCTCCGGGTGATCGCCCTGTGCGAGACCGCGGCCGGGGTGCAGGCGGCGGCGGAGCTCGCTGCGGCCGAGGCGGTCGTCGCGCTGATGTGGGGGGCGGAGGACCTGGTCGCCTCGCTCGGCGGGACGTCGAGCCGGCACCCGGACGGCCGCTACCGCGACGTGGCGGCGCACGCGCGCTCGGCGGTGCTGCTGGCGGCCGGAGCCGCCGGGAAGCCCGCCATCGACACCGTGCACCTGGACATCGCGGACCTTGCCGGGCTGGCGGCCGAGGCCGAGGACGCGGTGGCCGTCGGGTTCGCCGCGACCGCGTGCATCCACCCGTCCCAGGTGGAGACCGTGCGCGCGGCGTACCGGCCGGACGACGCCCAGGTGGCGGAGGCCGTCGAGCTGCTGGAGGCGGCCAGGGCGGCGGGCGGGGGAGTGTTCCGGCACAACGGCCGAATGGTGGACGGACCGGTGCTTTTGCATGCTCGAACGGTGCTCCGGCGCGCGACCGGCAGGTCGTGATGAAACTGTGATGAACGATTTCTGCGCCGTTCACCGGTTTGGTCGTGCCGTGTCGGCGGCATGCCGTACTCTGCCCTTAACGTTCCAGAGCAGAGCACCCTCGAATCGATTCGAGCCGCGAATCGGTCGATAGCGTGAGCACCCGCTCGAACGGTCGGAAGGGGGGCGAGATGCCACAGCTGCTTCCCCTGCGCCTGCTCGAGAGCGTCGGCCTCCGCACCCCCGCAGCGCTGGTGGCGCCGGACGCTGAAGGGACCTCCGCGGAGGGTGCTGGTTCCTCCTCCGCCGCAGGCGCCGCGCGCGCTGCTCAGCCGGTCACCACGTCCTCCCGCCCGGCCGCACCGGCCCGCGCGGAGTTCACCCGCGAGCCCTCCACCGACACCGGCGGCCCCCTCGACATCGACCCGACGCTGGAGCGCACCGGACCGCTCTCGATCATCGCCCCGCGCCGCATCGGCGAGAGCGACCTCGCGGTCTACCCGCTGTCTCTCGGCGCCAGCGTCTTCGGCTGGACGGCCGACGGCGACACGTCGCTGGCGATCCTCGACCGGTTCGCCGCGCTCGGCGGCGACTTCATCGACACCGCCGACAGCTACGTCGGCGGCCGCAGCGAGGTCCTCATCGGCAAGTGGATGCGCGAGCGCGGCAACCGCGACGACATGGTGGTCGCGACCAAGGTCGGCCGCCACCACGAGAACCCCGGCCTCGGCTCGGTGAGCATCGTGCGCGCCGTGGAGGCCTCCCTCGAGCGCCTGCAGACCGATCACATCGACATGCTCTACTTCCACGACGACGATCCGGAGGTGCCGCTGGAGGACAGCCTGGCGACCGCGGAGTGGCTCGTCGAGACGGGCAAGGTCCGCTACCTCGGCGCGTCGAACTTCAGCGCGGACCGGCTGATCGAGGCGCGCGTGCTGGCGTCCGCCGGCCTGCCGAAGTTCGTCGCCATCCAGACGCAGTACAACCTCATGCACCGCGCCGAGTTCGAGAGCGCGCTGCGGATCGTCGCGGCCGCCCAGGGGCTCGCCGTGATGCCGTACTACGCGCTCGCCAACGGCTTCCTGACGGGCAAGTACCGGTCGAAGTCCGACCTCAGCGCCGACGCCCGCAGCGTCCGCGCCTCCGCGTACGTCAACCGCAAGGGCATGCGCGTCCTGGCGGTACTCGACCGCATCGCCGGCGAGCACGGCGTGTCCCCGGCGAGCGTCGCGATCGCGTGGCTGCTGGCCAAGCGCACCATCGTCGCCCCGGTGGCGAGCGCCAGCCGCCCCGAGCAGGTGGACGGCCTGATGGCCGCGGCCGGCATCCGCCTCACCCGCGCCCAGATGCTCGAACTCGACCGCATCTCCGAGTAGCGGTCCGCAACTCCGGAGCCCTGCCCCGACACGCCGAGGCCAACCCCGTCACTCCGGAGACCACGCGCCGACACGGCCGAATCTCCGGATCGGCCAACCGCTCGCCGGACGCCGGAACTCCGGAGTCTGGGCCCGAAACCGCGGCATTCTCCGGAGTTACGGAAGTGACACGCGGGACGCGCCCCGGATGTCCGGAGTTATCGACCTACGACTCGGCGAGGATGCGGTCGAGCGAGCGGTGCAGGGCAGCGCCCGCCGCGATCGGGTCGCCGACGTAGCCGCCGGCCAGGGCGCCATCGCGCGCGAGGATGAGGTCGTCCGCCGCGTCGCCCGGCCGCGGGTGCCCGATCCGGCGGAACAGCTCCTCGATGTGCTTGGCGTACCAGTCGCGGTGCGCCGTCACGGCGATGCGGACCGGGTGGTTCTCGTCGGCGAACTGCGCGGCGGCGTTGATGAAGGGGTCGCCGCGGAAGCCCGGGCGGACCGCCTCCGCGTTGATCGAGTCCACCAGCGCACGGGCGATCGCCGTCGGGTCGGACAGCTCGGCCTCCTTCTCGGCGAACCAGTCGCGCACCTGGCGGTCCCGGCCCTCGACGTAGGCGATGATCAGGAGGTCCTTCGAGCGGAAGTGCTTGTAGAAGGTCGCCTTCGTCACCCGGGCGCCCGCGATGATGCGGTCGACGCCGACCGTGTGGATGCCTTCCTCGTAGAAGAGCTCGTCGGCGGTCGCGAGGATCTTGATCTTCGATGGTGCGGGCGGCCGGATGGTGGCGCGGGCACTTACGACCATCTGGGTCGCTCCTCTCTTGGGGAGGCTGTCGCCTCCGCTCTTCTCTGAGATCCTCCCCGACCGGTCCAAGGGGGGACGACCGGTCGGGGTGGTCATTCCAGTATAAGGTAGACAGACCAGTCTGTTTGTCCTCAATTTCCCAGTCTCCGCGTTCGATCGGGCGCTGGCGTAGGGTGGAGGGGATGAACAGCGCAGTCGACCTCCCGCTCGGTCTGGCCGACCTCGCTTTCGCCGCCTCCGGCGACGCGCTGGTCCGCCGCACGATCCTGCCGAACGGCGTCCGCATCCTCAGCGAGCAGGTCCCCGGCGCCCGCAGCGCGACCCTCGGCTACTGGGTGGCGGTCGGTTCGCGGGACGAGACGGCCGACGTCGCAGGGAGCCTGGGCTCCACGCACTTCCTCGAGCACCTCCTCTTCAAGGGCACGCGCACGCGCACCTCCCTCGACATCGCGGTGGCCTTCGACTCGGTCGGCGGCGAGCACAACGCGATGACCGCCAAGGAGTACACCTGCTACTACGCCAAGGTGCAGGACCGCGACCTCCCGATGGCGGTGGAGGTGATCGGCGACATGCTCACCTCGTCCGTGCTCGACCCCACCGAGTTCGAGAACGAGCGCGGCGTCATCCTCGAAGAGCTGTCGATGGCCGAGGACGACCCGTCCGACGTGGCGAACGAGCGCCTGTTCTACGCCGTGCTGGGCGACCATCCGCTAGGGCGCCCGATCGGTGGCCGACCCGAGACGATCCGCGCCGCGACCCGCGACGCCGTGTGGAGCCACTACCGGGCCAACTACCGCCCGCGCGACCTGGTCGTGACGGCCGCGGGCGCGGTCGACCACGACCTCCTCGTCGCGGGCGTGCAACGGGCCCTCGACAGCGCGGGCTGGGATGCGAGCGAGCAGGCGGCTCCCGTCGACCGCCGTCCGACGGCGCCGGCGACGGTCGAGCGCGGCGCCGCGGTCGTGACCGTCTCGCGGCCGATCGAGCAGGCCAACCTCATCATCGGCGTGCCCGGCATCGTCGCGACGGACGAGCGCCGCACGACGATGAGCGTGCTCAACTCCATCCTGGGCGGCGGGATGTCGAGCCGGCTGTTCCAGGAGGTCCGCGAGAGGCGCGGACTCGCCTACGCCGTCTACTCGTTCTCCGGCTCCTACTCCGACGCCGGCGTCTTCGGGCTCTACTCCGGCTGCGCGCCGGCGAAGGCCAGGCAGGTCGCCGAGCTGATGCTCGCCGAGCTGCACCGCCTCGCCGACGGCGGTGTGACCGCCGACGAGCTCCGCCGTGCGGTCGGCCAGCTCTCCGGCGGGGCGGCGCTCGCGCTGGAGGACTCCGACACCCGGATGTCGCGTCTCGGCCGCGCCGAGATCAGCCTGGGGGAGTTCGCCGACCTCGACGAGAGCCTCCGGCGGCTGCACCTGGTCACGGCCGGCGACGTCCGGGAACTCGCACGGGACCTGGCCGACCGCCCGGTCTCGGTCTCCGCGGTGGGTGGCGTCGACGACGACGTCTTCGCGGGCCTGGTGGCCTGACCTCCGTCTCCATCCGATCCATCGAAAGGTCTTCCCGGTGCCTCATTACCTCTACCTCGTGCGTCACGGCGAGCAGCAGGACGCCGAGCACGGCCTGCCCGACGGCCCGCTCTCGCCGCGGGGCAAGCGCCAGGCCCAGCTGATCGCCGACCGGTTGAGCGGGCTGCCGCTGACGGGCATGTACCACTCGCCGCTCATCCGCGCCGAGGAGACCGCCTCGATCATCGCCGAGCGGATGCCCGCCGTGGTTCCCGAGCCGTCGAGCCTGCTGTTCGACTGCATCCCGTCGGGGCCGACGCCCGACATGCCCAAGGCGTTCGAGTCGTTCTTCGGACCCGTCACGGAGGCGGAGATCGACGCCGGGCGTGCGCAGATGGAGGACGCCATCCACGAGTTCCTGACGCCCGCGATGGGCGACCGGCACGACCTGCTCGTGACGCACAACTTCGTCATCGGCTGGTTCGTGCGGCACGTGTTCGACGCGCCGGCCTGGCGCTGGCTCGGCCTCAACCAGGCGAACTGCGGCCTCACCATCATCCGGGTGCGCTCGGCGAAGCCGCCCGTGCTGGTGGTTCACAACGACCTCGGCCACCTCCCGGTGGAACTGCGCACCGGGCTCCCGGAGCTGCAGCCGGTCTAGCTGAGCTTCTTGCGGAACCAGTCCGTCGCGTTCGGGTTCTCGTTGTAAGGCTGGATGCTCTCGTAGCCCTGCGAGCGGTAGAGCCGGCCCGCGGCCTCCAGGCTCGCGTTGGTGTCGAGGACGACCTCCGTCGCGCCGAAGCCGCGCGCCCGGTGCTCCAGCTCGCCGAGGATGGCACGGCCGAGGCCTGCCCCGCGGTGCGCGGGCGCCACCCAGAGGTGCTTGATCTCGTAGCGGACGATCTGCTCGCCGTCGTCCGTCTCCGACAGCGGGACGGCCAGCTCGCGGACGCCTCCGCAGCCCGCCTCCCCGTCGTCGTACGCCAGCAGGAAGACGCCGGCGGGCGGGACGAACTGGCTTGGGTCGGGGAACGTCGTGCGGTACGCGCCCTGGGACGCGGGGAAGGTCTCCGCCCGTTCGGCGAAGTAGTCCGCCAGCATGCGGTGGGCGGTCGCGTCGGTGACGGAGACATCGGCAAAGGACACCATCGTCCCAGGCTAGCGGCCGCCGCGCGGCAGGTAGGATGGACGGGTGACTATTCGCGTGGCCGTGGCCGGGGCGACCGGCAAGCTCGGATCCGTGGCGGTCCGCCTCATCGAGGCGGCCGACGACCTGGAGCTGGTGGCCGCTCTCGACTCGCGCACCCCGCTCGACGCGATGGTCGGAGCCGACGTGCTCGTGGACATGACGCTTCCCCAGGTCAGCCAGGGGATCGTCGCGTTCGCGGTCGACCACGGCCTCAACGTGCTCGTCGGCACCTCCGGGTGGTCGGCCGACCGCATCCTCGACCTCGAACGCCGGGTCGCCGAGCACGACGGCGCCGGCGCGGTCGTCATCCCGAACTTCTCGCTGGGCTCGGCGCTGGGCACCGCCTTCGCGACCGTCGCCGCGCGGTTCTTCGACTCGATCGAGATCGTCGAGACGCACGGAGCGGGCAAGGTCGACTCGCCGTCCGGGACCGCCGTGCGGACAGCGGAGCTGATCGGCGCCGCCCGGCTGCGGCGCGGCCCGGTGGACGCGCCGCACACGGATCAGCGGGCGCGCGGCCAGCAGGTCGCGAGCGTGCCGATCCACAGCCTCCGGATGCGCGGTGTGGCCGCGCAGCAGCAGGTGATCTTCGGCGGCGCGGGGGAGACGCTCACCATCCGGCACGACACGATCGGCTCGGACGCGTACGAGGCCGGCATCCTGCTCGCGCTGCGTGCCGCCGCGACGACCACGGGCGTCGTCGTCGGCCTCGACAAGCTGGTCGACCTCGGCATCGCGGAGCCGGACGGGGAGCCGCCACGGCCGACCGTCCGCGAGGTGTAGGCCTCCCGATGCGCAATCGCCTCGCGGCGCTGTTCATGGCGCTGCTGCTCCTGGTCTATCTGGTGCTGGTCGCGCAGCGCGCCGTGCTGCTCATGGCGTCCGGTGACGGTGTGGGCATCGCGATGGGCGTCGCGCTGATCGTCCTGCCGTTCATCGCCGCCTGGGCGATCGGCCGCGAGCTGCTGTTCGGCGCCCGCACCGAGAAGCTCGTCAGGCTGATGGCGGCGGAGGGCACCCTGCCGGTGGACGACCTCCCGCATCGGGCCAGCGGCCGGCCGTTGCGGGATGCCGCCGATGCGGATTTCCCGCAGTACAAGGCCGAGGTGGAGGCCGCGCCGGAGAGCTGGCGCGCCTGGTTCCGGCTCGGGCTCGCCTACGACGCGAGCGGCGACCGGCGCCGGGCGCGCGCCGCTCTGCGTCAGGCGATCGAGCTGTACCGGGCCGAGGAGCGCGCCGCGCGCGCAGCGCGCTAAGCCACGAGCTGCTTCATCGCGTCCCGCACGGTGGCGTCCCGGAACACGAACCCGTCGTCGAGCAGGCGCTGCGGGAGCACGCGCTGGTCGGCGAGCAGCAGCTCGCGCCCGGCCTCACCGAGCCCCAGGCTCACGACCGGTCGGGGCAGCGGGAGCCCGTACGGCCGGTGCACCGCCGCCGCGAGCGCACGTAGTACTTCGGCGGCGGTCGCGGGCTCCGGGCCGACGAGGTTGACGGGGCCGCGCAGGCCGGAGGTCAGCAGGTGGACGATCGCGGCCGCCTCGTCGCGCAGGCTCACCCAGGGCCAGTGCTGCCGGCCTCCCGCGATCGGGCCGACGAGTCCCAGCTTGGCGAGCGGCAGCAGCGGCGTCATCGCGCCGCCGTGCCCGACGACGACTCCCGTGCGGACGGTGACCACCCGCGTGGTGTCGGGGGCGAGCCGCGCCGCGGTCTCCCACGAGTCGACGACGTCGGAGAGGAACCCGGTGCCCTTGGCGGAGTCCTCGGTCAGCGTCTGGCCGGGCCGGTCGCCGTAGTATCCGACGGCCGAGCCGCTGACGAAGACGCCGGGCGGGTCGGCGGCCTGGCGCATCCCGTCCGCCAGCGTCCCGGTCGCGGCCAGGCGGGAGTCGAGGATCCGGCGCTTGTGCGCCGCCGTCCACGGCAGCCGGTTGAGGGAGGCGCCGGAGAGGTTCACCACGGCGTCCGCGCCGTCCAGCAGCCGCAGGTCGATGCTCCGCGCCGACGGAGCCCAGGCGCGCTCGTCCGCGGCGGCGGGCTCCCGCCGCACCAGACGGAGGGCGACGTGGCCCCCCGCCCGGAGCGCGCGGACGAGCTCGGTGCCGATCATGCCGGACGCGCCGGCCACGAGCACGCGCATGGTCTCAGGCCAGCGTTGCTTCGATCGTGATCGGGATGCCGACGAGCGCCCGCGAGACCGGGCAGGTGCGCTTCGCCTCGTCGGCCAGGCGCTGGAAGTCCTCCTCGCCGAGCCCCGGCACCGTGGCCTGGACCAGGAGGTGGCTGCCGGTGATGCCCTGCGCGGGGTCGAATGTCACCGCGGCAGTGGTGCGGATGCTCTCCGGCGGCGTGCCGAAGGTCGCGAGGACGTTCGAGAACGCCATCGAGAAGCACGCGGAGTGCGCCGCGCCGAGCAGTTCTTCGGGCGTGGCGGTCTCCGCGCCGCCCTCCGAGCGGGCCTTCCAGTCCACCGAGAGCGTGGCCGCTCCCGAGGAGTCGAGGGAGACCGTTCCGGAGCCGGACTTCAGATCGCCGGTCCAGACCGTGGTGGATTCGCTGGTGACTGCCATGAGACCTCCTGTGAGCCGCGCCGCGAGAATGCGCGCGGGCTCGACCAGAATACTGGCGGCCCCAGTGGGGTCGACCCCCGCTCGGGGGATTCCCGGTTTCGCCGTTCAGGCGGTGGTCGCGTCTCGCCGAATCACGCCGGCCCGCACGAGGAGGAGGTAGATCTGGCAGCCGAGGCAGTAGCCGAAGACGGCGTTCAGGAACGCGGCCAGGAAGGCGAGCGCGGCGGCGATCGGAAGCGCGGCCGGCACGCCGACCACGAACAGCAGCAGGCCGAGGCCGGTGACCACGAGGCCGACGCCCTGGGCGAAGGTCGGCGGCGCCGGGTCCTCCAGCTCGGCCGGCGGAGCGAGCCGCGGGCGGACGGCGACGCGGTACAGCAGGCCGTACGGATGCCGGCGGACACCGGCGAACGCGCCCCACGCGAACAGGGCGGCGATCACGATCAGCAGCACGGCCGCGGCGGCGGTGGCGCCGGTGAGGGCGAGGAAGAGGTCGATCAGCAGCAGGACGGCGGTGATGGCGGCGCCGAATCGCGGGGAGCGCGGGTCGATGCCGGCGGCGCCGGGGCGGGTGGTGCTCGGGTTCTCGGTCATGGTCACTCCGTCAGGATGCGGTCGAGGGCGCTGCGCACGTCGCCCGGCCGGGCGGCGCCGGCGATGCGGCCGCGGACGGTGCCGCGGGCGTCGAGCAGCAGCGTGGTGGGGGTCTGCAGCACGCCGAACCGGCGGGCGAGCTCGGGGCGCGCGGTGAGGTCGACGTCCACGTGCTCGACGCCGTCGCGCTCGCCCGCCACGCCGTGCAGCACCCGCGCCGTCGACGGGCACTGGGCGCAGAAGGCGGTGGAGAACTGGACGAGCGTGGCGCGCGGGCCGAGTCCGGCGGCGCCCACCTCGGACGCCGTGACGCGGTCGGCTCTGGTCGCGCGCACGCGGCCGGTCCGCGCGCGCCAGACGACGCCCGCGGCGGTCGCGACGGCGACCAGGGCGAGCAGGACGAGGAGGGCGGAGGCGGCGGACATGGTGAGCGCGACGATACGCCCCGGCAGGCTCCGCCGACGGGATGTGACCGAAGATGACGGGCTCCTGCACAGCCGGGGCCCGCCGCGGGCTCTCCACAGATCGGCCGCCGGGGAGGCGGTCGTCCTGCCCGACCCGATAGCCTTGATCCCATGGCTGCTCCCGCGAACCCGTTCGGCCAGGTGCTCGTCGCCCTGGTCACGCCCTTCACCGCCGACGGCGAGGTCGACTGGGCCGGCGTGGAGAAGCACATGGACGATGTCATCGTCGCGGGCGCGGACGGCATCGTCGTCACGGGCACCACCGGCGAGACCTCGACGCTCACCGACGCCGAGAAGCTGCGGCTGGTCGAGGTGGGCAAGGATGTCGCGGCCGGCCGGGCCAAGATCATCACGGGCGGCGGCTCCAACGAGACCGCGCACGCCATCCAGCTCTACAAGCAGAGCGAGAAGGCGGGCGCCGACGGAGTCATGATCGTCACGCCCTACTACAACAAGCCGACGCAGGCCGGCGTGCTCACGCACTTCCGGATGATCGCGGACTCCACCGACCTGCCGGTCATCCTCTACGACATCCCCGGCCGCACGGGCATCCCGATCAAGTACGAGACCATCCTCCGCATCGCCAAGCACCCCAATGTGCTGGCGATCAAAGACGCGAAGGGCGACTTCAGCGAGGTGAGCCGCGTGCTCAACCAGACGGATCTCCTGTACTTCTCGGGCGACGACGCCAACGTGCTCCCGCACCTGGCGATCGGGGCCACCGGCCTCATCGGCGTCACGGCCAACATCACCGCGACGCCCTACCGGCAGATCGTGGACGCGGTCAACGCCGGCGACCTGACCACCGCGACCGCAGCCCACAAGAAGCTCGAGCCGCTGGTCCGCGCCGTCATGACGCACGTGCCCGGCACGGTCGCAGCCAAGTACATCCTGCACGGGCTGGGGCGCATCTCCAGCCCGCGCGTCCGTCTCCCGCTGGTCGGCCCGGAGGAGTGGGAGGCCGCCCAGATCGAGGACGAACTCGACCTCGTCCGCGACATCCCCGGCGCCGACTTCTCCAACTTCCGTCCCGACCGCAACGCCGCCGCCGGCGGCGCGCTGCCCAAGATCGCCGGGGCCACACGCTAGGGCCGCTCAGCGGCCGGATCCACCCCGGGCCACGGCCCGGATCGCACGTAAACATCTCGATATTGGAGGGCACATGCCCAACGTCGTCTCCGACCCCCCGGCACTCGAACCGGGAACGCTTCGGATCATCCCCACCGGCGGTCTCGGCGAGATCGGCCGCAACATGACCGTGTTCGAATACGAGGGCAAGCTCCTCATCGTCGACTGCGGCGTCCTGTTCCCCGAGCAGGACCAGCCCGGCGTCGACCTGATCCTGCCCGACTTCGCGCCGGTCCGCGACCGCCTCGACGACGTCCTCGGCGTCGTGCTGACCCACGGTCACGAGGACCACATCGGCGCGGTGCCCTATCTCCTCAAGCTGCGCGCCGACATCCCGCTGATCGGCTCCGGCCTGACCCTGGCGCTGGTGGAGGCGAAGCTCAAGGAGCACCGCATCCAGCCGTACACGCTGACGGTCAAGGAGGGCCGCACCGAGCAGCTCGGCCCGTTCGACCTGGAGTTCGTCGCGGTCAACCACTCCATCCCGGACGCGCTCGCCGTCGCCATCACCACGCCGGCCGGCACCGTCCTGCACACCGGCGACTTCAAGATGGACCAGCTGCCGCTCGACGACCGGATCACCGACCTGCGCGCCTTCGCCCGACTGGGCGAGAGGGGCGTCGACCTGTTCATGGCCGACTCCACCAACGCCGACGTCCCCGGCTTCACGCCGCTGGAGCGCTCCATCGGCCCGGTGCTCGACAACGTGATCGCGCGAGCTCCGCGCCGGGTGATCGTCGCCAGCTTCTCCAGCCACGTCCACCGCGTGCAGCAGGTGCTCGACGCCGCCGCGGCCAACGGCCGGCGCGTCGCCCTGCTCGGCCGCTCGATGGTCCGCAACATGACGATCGCCGCCGAACTCGGCTACCTCAAGGTGCCCGAAGGCGTGCTCATCGACTACAAGAAGGCCGCCGACCTGCCGGACGACGAGATCGTCTACATGTCGACCGGATCCCAGGGCGAGCCGATGGCGGTGCTCGCGCGCATGGCGAACCTCGACCACCAGATCGAGGTCGGTCCCGGCGACACGGTCATCCTGGCCTCCAGCCTCATCCCGGGCAACGAGAACGCGGTCTACCGGGTCATCGACGGGCTCACCAAGCTCGGCGCGAACGTCGTGCACAAGGGCAACGCCAAGGTGCACGTGTCCGGTCACGCCGCCGCGGGCGAGCTGCTCTACTGCTACAACATCCTGAAGCCCCGCAACGTCATGCCCGTGCACGGCGAGTACCGGCACCTGGTCGCCAACGCGCGGCTCGCCATGGACACCGGCGTGCCGGAGAAGAACACGATCATCGCCGAGGACGGCACGGTCATCGACCTCCGCGACGGCGTCGCCCGCGTGGTCGGCCAGCTCGACCTCGGCTTCGTCTACGTCGACGGCTCGAGCGTGGGCGAGATCACCGACGCCGACCTCAAGGACCGCCGCATCCTGGGCGAGGAGGGCTTCATCTCGATCATCGTGGTCGTGGAGGCCGCCAGTGGCCGCATCGTCACCGGCCCCGAGATCCACGCCCGCGGCTTCGCCGAGGACGACGCGGTGTTCGACGCCGTCAAGCCGAAGATCGCGGCGGCGCTCGCCGACGCGGCCCACAACGGCGTCCGCGACTCGCACGCGCTCTCGCAGGTGGTGCGCCGCACCGTCGGCCGCTGGGTCAACACCAGCTACCGCCGCCGCCCGATGATCGTGCCGCTGGTCATCGAGGCGTGATCCCGGCCCGAACCCGGGTGCCTGTAACCCGCACGAAACATCCCGGCGAGTAGCGTTCAGCCATGACAGCGTTCCGGATCCGCCCGGCGAGCGGGCAGGATGCGCGCGTCCTCTCCGACATGCTGGTGGAGGCCGCGAACTGGAACGCGTCGCGGGCCCGGCCGCGCGTCGCCGTGCTGGAGGACCCGGCCGTCCTGCGGTACATCGCCGGATGGAAGCGGCCGGGGGACTTCGGCTGCGTCGCGGAGGACGCCCACGGCGCCGCCGTCGGAGCCTGCTGGGCACGCCTGTTCCCGGCCGATGCCCCCGGCAGCGGTTTCGTCGCGGTCGGCGTCCCGGAGCTGACCCTCGGCGTCAACACGCAGTGGCGCGCGCAAGGGGTCGGCCGCGCGCTCCTGCAGGAGATCGGGAGGCTCGCCGCGGGCACCGGCGCGAGCAGGCTGAGCCTGAGCGTCGAGCGTTCGAACTTCGCCCAGCGGCTCTACGTGAGCGAGGGCTACGTGACGGTGCGCTCGCGCGCGACGGCGGACACGATGGTGCGCGTGGTGCGCTGAGGGCGGTTCCCTCACAGCCGCGTCCTGCGGGCGATTTTCCCCATTCCAGGCGCGGGATCCGTCCCCCTGGCGGGGGTCCGAAGTACCGTTGAGCCTATGGCTACGAGCACCAAGTCGACATCGTCCGCCCGGGGGTCCGGTCGCGGCGGCTCGACGGCGCGCAAGACGGCGGCCAAGAGCCCGGCCAAGACCGCAACGCAGAAGACCGTCGCCTACCCGGCGGCGGACGGCGCGCCGAGCCCGCTCGCGCGCGCGTGGATGGGGCTCGCCCATCTCACCGGCGGCGCGTTCCGTGCGCTCGGTCCGGAGAAGCTCAGCAAGGAGGAGCGCCGCGACGGCTTCCCGTTCTTCCTCGTGCTGCTCGCCATCGCCGGGGTCGTCATCGAGTGGTTCCTGATCAACGACCAGGTCGCCCGCACGCTCGACTCCTGGACGTTCGGCCTACTCTTCGGCCGGGTCGCGTTCGCGCTGCCGGTCGTCATGGTGATCTTCGCCGCCTGGCTGTTCCGGCATCCCAGCTCCGTGCACGACAACACCCGCATCGGGATCGGTCTCGGCATCCTCCTGCTCACGATCTCCGGGCTGTGCCACCTGTTCAGCCATCACCCGTCGCCCACCGACGGGGTGGCCGCGCTGGCCCAGGCGGGCGGGATGCTCGGCTGGCTGATCGCCGCGCCGCTCTCCTGGCTGATCACGCCGTACGGCGCAGGCGCCGTCATCATCCTCCTGCTGATCCTGAGCCTCTTCATCATCACCAAGACACCGCCCAACAAGCTGCCGCAGCGTATCCGCGAGCTGTACGCGTATCTGTTCGGCGCGCAACTGCCGACGGAGGAGGAGCGCCAGGAGGCCAAGGACGAGCGCAAGAGCCAGCGCACGGCGCAGGTCGAGCTCGACGGCGTCGACGACGAGCAGGAGGGCGAGACCGCCCTGCCCTGGTGGCGGCGCAACAAGTCCCAGCGCGAGGAGGACCCGGACTACGAGGCCCCGGCCGACCTCACCGAGGTGTTCGGCGCACCGACGCGCGGCAAGGGCGAGTTCGCGTCCGCGATCGAGCCCGACCCGTCGAGCGCCCACTACAACACCGAGGTGCTCGGCGAGCTCGCCAACGCCGAGAACGTCCTGCAGCGCTTCACGGGCGAACTGCCGCCGACCGCCGCCGCGGCGCCCATCGTGCCGACGGCCTCCGCCGTGCTCCCCGGCTTCCAGGCGGGCGCCGACGACTTCGACGAGACCGTCGCGGTCGACGACGGCGGCGCGGCGCAGCCGACCGCGCCGTACAACCTGCCGTCGGCCTCGATGCTGTCGGCGGGCACGCCCGCCAAGATCCGCTCCAACGCGAACGAGGAGATCGTCGCCGCGATCACGGAGGTGCTGACCCAGTTCGGCGTCGACGCCAAGGTGACCGGGTACTCGCGCGGCCCGACGGTCACGCAGTACGAGATCGAACTGGGCCCCGGCGTCAAGGTCGAGCGCGTCACGGCGCTCAGCAAGAACCTCTCGTACGCCGTCGCGAGCAACGAGGTCCGCATCCTCTCGCCGATCCCGGGCAAGAGCGCGATCGGCGTCGAGATCCCGAACAGCGACCGCGAGATCGTCTCGCTCGGCGACATCCTGCGCTCTCCGGCCTCCGTCAAGAGCACCCATCCGATGACGATCGGCGTCGGCAAGGACGTCGGCGGCGGGTTCGTGGTCGCCAACCTGGCGAAGATGCCCCACCTCCTGGTGGCCGGCTCCACGGGCTCCGGCAAGTCGAGCTTCGTCAACTCGATGATCACCAGCCTCCTGATGCGGGCGAAGCCGTCCGAGGTCCGCATGGTGCTCATCGACCCGAAGCGCGTCGAGCTCACCATCTACGGCGGCGTCCCGCACCTCATCACGCCCATCATCACGAACCCCAAGAAGGCCGCCGAGGCGCTGCAGTGGGTCGTCAAAGAGATGGACATGCGCTACGACGACCTGGCGAGCTTCGGCTTCCGGCACATCGACGACTTCAACAAGGCCGTCGTCAACAACGAGATCGTGCTGCCGGAGGGCAGCGAGCGGAAGCTCAAGCCCTACCCCTATCTGCTCGTCGTCGTGGACGAGCTCGCGGACCTGATGATGGTCGCCCCGCGCGACGTCGAGGACTCGATCGTCCGCATCACCCAGCTCGCGCGCGCGTCCGGCATCCACCTGGTGCTCGCCACGCAGCGTCCGTCCGTCGACGTCGTCACCGGCCTGATCAAGGCGAACGTCCCCTCCCGGCTCGCGTTCGCCGTGACCAGCGTCACGGACTCGCGCGTCATCCTCGACCAGCCGGGCGCCGACAAGCTGATCGGCCAGGGCGACGGCCTGTTCCTCCCGATGGGCGCGTCCAAGGCCGTGCGCGTGCAGGGCGCGTGGGTGAACGAGGACGAGATCCAGAAGGTCGTCGACCACGTGACCCGGCAGGCCAGGCCGGACTATCGCCAGGACGTCACCGTGGGCGCGGAGAAGAAGCAGATCGACTCCGACATCGGGGACGACCTGGAGCTGCTGCTCGCGGCGGCCGAGCTCGTCGTCTCGTCGCAGTTCGGCTCCACCTCGATGCTGCAGCGCAAGCTGCGCGTCGGCTTCGCGAAGGCCGGGCGGCTCATGGACCTGCTCGAGTCCCGCGAGATCGTCGGGCCGTCCGAAGGGTCGAAGGCGCGCGACGTGCTCGTGACCACGGAGCAGCTCGCGCAGGTGCTTGGCCGTCTGCGCGGGGAGGAGCCGCCGTCTCGGCCGGCGAGCGCTCCGGCGCCGGCGGAGCAGCCCGCGGGTGGCGTTGCGGGCGGCGACGGCGACCGTTATGGCGCCGACCCTGTCGCGGCGATGACCGAGGGCTATCCTGAGGTGGACGGCGACTCGGACGAGGACGCCTGGAAGCTGACCGGCAGGGAGTAGAGCGATGTCGGTGCCCGACACGCCCCCGCCTGCCGCGGCGGGCGGCAGCGCGAACCGTGCGAGCAACTGGAACGTGCCCAACCTCATCACGGTGGTACGGATCCTGCTCGCGCCGCTGTTCATCTGGATGCTGCTCGCCGACGGCGGCGCGGACGGCCCGCTGCGCTGGACGGCCGCCGTCCTGTTCGTGCTCGCCATCGCCACCGACGGCGTGGACGGCGCCATCGCGCGGCGCAACAACCTGGTCACCGATCTCGGCAAGCTGCTCGACCCGATCGCCGACAAGGTGCTGACCGGGGGAGCGCTGGTCTCGCTGTCGATCCTCGGCGAGCTGCCGTGGTGGGTCACGATCGTCATCCTGGTGCGGGAGATCGGCATCACCGTCTACCGGTTCGTCGTCATCCGCCAGGGCGTCATCGCGGCGTCCCGCGGCGGCAAGATCAAGACCGTCGTGCAGTCGGTGGCCATCTCGTTCGCGCTGTTCCCGCTCTGGACGATCTTCGGCGACTGGATCTACTGGGTGAACGGCATCCTGATGACCGCCGCGGTGATCCTGACCGTCGTGACCGGCTTCGACTACCTGTGGCAGGCGTACCGCGGCCGGAAGGCCAAGCGTGCCGGGGCCTGACGACGTCGCCGCCGCCGACCTCACGTTCCAGGTGGTGCGCACGCTCGCCGAACGCGGGCTGACGATCGCCGTCGCGGAGTCGCTGACCGGGGGAGGCCTCGCGGCCGAGCTGACCCGCGTCCCCGGAGCGTCCGCGGTCGTGCTCGGCGCGGCCGTCGTGTACGCGACCGAGCTCAAGCACACACTGCTCGGCGTCGACGCGGCGCTCCTGGACCGCGAAGGACCGGTGGATCCGGAGGTCGCCCGCCAGCTGGCCTCTGGTGTCCGGGAGCGGCTCGCCGTCGACGGGAGGCCCGCCGACCTCGGCGTCTCGACGACCGGGGTGGCCGGTCCCGACCCGCAGGGCGGACGTGAGGTCGGCACGGTCTACCTGGGCGTGTCGTCGGCCGCCGGCACCCGCTCCGTCGAGCTGGTCCTCGCCGGCGACCGGCAGTCCATCCGCGCCCAGACGGTCGCGCGAGCGGTCGGTGAACTGGCCGCGGAGCTCGGCATCGAGAGGCACTGACACCCCTTCGCGGGGTCCGCTCGGACCGGCCGCGGAGCCCAGGGAATACCTACTGTTTCAGTCTCGTTACAGGTCGTTGCATTCACAACAAAAGCCCAGTCGTCGCGGATATCGTGACTGACATGGATGCGGTACAGTTGGCATCCATTCGATACGTCGGCAGGGTAGAAGAAGGAGGCTCCGAAATGATTCTTGTACGTCAGGAAATCGGCGACGTGCTCAGGGACTTCCGCCTGCAGAAGGGCCGCACCCTCCGCCAGGTCGCGAGCAAGGCGAGTGTCGCCCTCGGCTACCTCAGCGAGGTCGAGCGCGGTCAGAAAGAGGCCTCGAGCGAGATCCTCGCCTCGGTGGCCGACGCGCTGGAGACCCCGGTGTCCGTCATCATGCGCGAGGTCGGCGACCGCATCGCGGTGCTCGAAGGTCTCGAGCCCGTCATCCCCGACACCATCCCCGACGACTTCGTCTCCGCGATGGACGCGAACCTCGTCTCCCGCTGATCATCCACGACATTCCCGAGGGCGCCCCGCACGAAGCGGGGCGCCACTCGTTTAAGGTGAACCCATGAAGTTGAGCGAGTTCCAGCGCGCCGTCACCGACGAGTTCGGCTCGGGATACGGACAGGCGCTGCTGACCGACCTCGTGCTCGGGGAGCTCGGCGGACGCACCGCGCAGGAGGCGCTGAACGCCGGCATCCCGGCGCGCGAGGTGTGGCTCGCGCTGTGCCGCGAGACCGGCGTGCCGCAGTCGCACTGGTACGGCGCGGGCAAGCCGGCGCCCCAGCGGTAATCCTTTCCGTGCGCTTTCGCGCGACACGCCGGTTCGAACCGCTCGAAGATATGTTCGGATCTGAGTAGACTCCTGCACAGGCGGCAATCGAAAACGAGTTGTCCACGAATCGATCGGTCGACGCCTGGAGTGTCGGCGGTCGGCCATACAGTCGAACTCGTCAGCGAAGTCCACGAAGGAGAACCGCAATGCCATCACCCGCAGACCGCGAGAAGGCGCTCGAGACCGCACTCGCCCAGATCGACCGTCAGTTCGGCAAGGGCTCGGTCATGCGACTGGGCAGCGACGAGCGCGCCCCCGTCGAGGTCGTCCCCACCGGGTCGATCGCACTCGACGTCGCCCTCGGAATCGGGGGTCTGCCCCGCGGCCGCATCGTCGAGATCTACGGTCCGGAGTCCTCCGGCAAGACCACGCTGACGCTGCACGCGATCGCCAACGCCCAGCGGGCCGGCGGCATCGCGGCCTTCATCGACGCCGAGCACGCGCTCGACCCGGAGTACGCCCGCAAGCTCGGCGTCGACATCGACGCCCTCCTCGTTTCCCAGCCCGACACCGGTGAGCAGGCGCTCGAGATCGCCGACATGCTCGTCCGTTCCGGCTCCATCGACCTGATCGTGATCGACTCCGTCGCCGCGCTCGTGCCGCGGGCCGAGATCGAGGGCGAGATGGGCGACTCCCACGTCGGTCTCCAGGCGCGCCTCATGTCGCAGGCGCTCCGAAAGCTGACCGGTGGGCTCAACCAGACGAACACCACGATGATCTTCATCAACCAGCTGCGCGAGAAGATCGGCGTCTTCTTCGGAAGCCCCGAGACCACCGCCGGTGGTAAGGCGCTCAAGTTCTACGCGTCGGTGCGACTCGACATCCGTCGCATCGAGACGCTGAAGGACGGCACCGAGGCGGTCGGCAACCGCACCCGCGTCAAGGTCGTGAAGAACAAGATGGCGCCGCCCTTCAAGCAGGCCGAGTTCGACATCCTCTACGGTGTCGGCATCTCACGCGAGGGCAGCTTGATCGACTTCGGTGTGGAGCACGCCATCGTCAAGAAGTCCGGCGCCTGGTACACGTACGAGGGCGACCAGCTCGGTCAGGGCAAGGAGAACTCGCGCAACTTCCTCATCGCGAACCCCGACATCGCCGCCGAGATCGAGAACAAGATCCTGATCAAGCTCGGGGTCATCGCCGATCCGAACGCGGTCGCGGCGCCCGCGGAGGCGGACAACGTGGACTCGCTGGAGAAGAAGCTGCAGGCTCGTAAGGGGGCCTGATCACGCGACGGCGCTGACATCGGCGGCACCGGCAACAGCGGGACGGGCATCAGCGGGAGACGAATGAGGAGGGGGCTGTCGTGGTCGTGAGATTTCCTTCCGAATCCTCGGGTGCTGGGGGCGAGGGGGCTGACCATGTGGCTCCGGTGACGCCGTTGCGTCGGGCGTCGGCGTCCGCGAAGCGAGAGCGTTCGGGTGAGCCGCGCGTGGTGCGACCGGTGGCGGAGCTTCCGGGGGCGCAGGACTCGCGGGCTGCGGGTTCGGGTGATGCGGCTGAGCAGTCGAGCAAGTCGGAGCACTGGAACAAGCCCGGGCAGGGGAGCACGTCAGGACAGTGGAACAACACGTGGGCGGCTGAGCCTGCGCAGGGTTCCGGCACGGTCGACGCGACCGCTTCGTCCGACACCGGCACCGTGTCCGACGCCGGCACCGCCTCCGCAGACGACCAGGAGACCGAACGGCTGGCGCGCAAGGCGTCGGGGCTCACCATCCGCCAGCTCGCGCGGCGGGGGATGTCGCGCTGGGAGTTGGAGCAGCTGCTCACCAAGCGTGAGATCGATCCCGAGGTGTTCGCGCCCGAACTCGATCGGCTCCAGGCGATGGGCGTGATCGACGACGCGTCGCTCGCCGCGACGCTGGCGTTCACCCAGCACAGCCGCAAGGGGCTCGGGCGGTCGGCGATCGAGCTCGACCTCAAGCGGCGGCACATCGACCCCGAGCTGATCGAGGAGGCAGTGGCCGATATCGCGGACGAGGACGAGCTGGAGCGGGCGACCGAGCTGGCCGTCAAGCGGATCCGGCAGCTCTCGTCGTACGACGACGAGACCGCGCGGCGGCGGCTGCACGGGTTCCTGGCGCGCAAGGGCTACGACTCCTCGGTGGTCCGGCAGGCGATGGACGCGGCGTTCGCCACGCGTGGGCGTCGCGGCGGAGTGCGATTCCAGTAGGCGCGAACGGGGGCCGGGCGGTCGTTCGATTCCGGTCCCGGTCGAACGTAGAATCGTACGCATTATGAGCACCATCGAGTCGAGCACCGTCAAGCGTCGCGTCGAGCTGAGTAGCGCCGAGCCGAGCACCGCCGAGCAGGGCCACGTCTTCGAGCCGTCGCCGGCCGCCCTGACGGAGGACGGCCGTCCCCGGACCTACGAGGTGCGCACCTTCGGCTGCCAGATGAACGTGCACGACTCCGAACGACTCAGCGGCTCGCTCGAGGCCGCCGGCTACGTCCCGGCCGACGGCGCCGAGGCGGACATCGTCGTGATCAACACCTGCGCGGTCCGCGAGAACGCTGACAACAAGCTCTACGGCAACCTCGGTCACCTCGCCGGCGTGAAGCGTCGCCACGCGGGCATGCAGATCGCGGTCGGCGGCTGCCTGGCCCAGAAGGACAAGAACGTCATTCTCGAGAAGGCGCCGTGGGTCGACGTGGTGTTCGGCACGCACAACATGGGCTCGCTGCCCGGTCTGCTCGAACGCGCGCGGCACAACGACGCCGCGGAGATCGAGATCCTGGAGTCGCTCGAGACCTTCCCGTCCACCCTGCCGACGAAGCGCGACTCGTCCTACTCGGGCTGGGTGTCCATCTCGGTCGGCTGCAACAACACCTGCACCTTCTGCATCGTCCCGTCGCTGCGCGGCAAGGAGAAGGACCGCCGCCCGGGGGACATCCTCGCGGAGATCGGCACCCTGGTCGAAGACGGCGCCATCGAGGTCACCCTGCTCGGCCAGAACGTCAACTCCTACGGCGTCGAGTTCGGCGACCGGCAGGCGTTCAGCAAGCTGCTGCGCGCGGCCGGTCAGATCGAGGGCCTGGAGCGCATCCGCTTCACCAGCCCGCACCCGGCGGCCTTCACCGACGATGTGATCGACGCGATGGCCGAGACGCCGAACGTCATGCCGCAATTGCACATGCCGCTGCAGTCCGGCTCCGACCGCATCCTGCGCTCCATGCGCCGGTCCTACCGCTCGGAGAAGTTCCTCGGCATCCTCGACCGCGTGCGCGCGAAGCTGCCGGACGCGGCGATCAGCACGGACATCATCGTCGGATTCCCCGGCGAGACCGAGGAGGACTTCCTGGAGACGATGCGCGTCGTCGAGCAGGCGCGGTTCGCCTCGGCGTTCACGTTCCAGTACTCGATCCGCCCCGGCACGCCCGCGGCCGACATGGCCGACCAGGTGCCGAAGGAGGTCGTGCAGGACCGGTACGACCGCCTGATCGCCCTCCAGGAGCGCATCTCGCTGGAAGAGAACGAACGCCTGATCGGCCGTGAGGTCGAGCTGCTGGTGGCCAACGGGGAGGGCCGCAAGGACGCCGACACCCACCGGCTGAGCGGCCGCGCCCGCGACAGCCGTCTGGTGCACTTCGAGCTGCCGGCCGGCTCGGACGTCCCGCGCCCGGGCGATGTCGTCACGGTGCGGATCACGCAGGCGGCCCCGCACTACCTGATCGCGGACAGCGCCGACGGCGCACCACTCGGCATCCGCCGCACGCGCGCGGGCGACGCCTGGGACCGCGCAGAGGCCGAGTCGTGCGCGATCCCGGCGCACGGCGACACCGCGCAGTCGGCCGGCCCCGTGTCGCTCGGCCTGCCCACGCTGCGCCCCCGCGCCCCGTTGACCTCCCCGGGCGTCGGGACGATGCCCATCTACGACCCGTCGGACGGCCAGCGCTGAGCGCGATCGGCGGAGCCGGCGCGAACGACGCCACCACCCCCGTCATCGCGATCGTCGGCGCCACCGGCACCGGCAAGACCGAGCTCTCCCTCGCCCTCGCCGAAGCCCTCCGGGACGAGGGCCGTGCCGCCGAGATCGTGAACGCGGACGCGATGCAGCTCTACCGGGGGATGGACATCGGCACGGCCAAGCTGCCTCCGGCCGAGTGGCGGGGTGTGCCGCACCACCTGTTCGACGTGCTCGACGTCACCGATGAGGCGACCGTCGCGCGGTATCAGCCCGAGGCGCGGCGCATCGTCGACGACATCCTCGGGCGCGGGGCGACGCCCATCCTCGTCGGCGGGTCGGGGCTCTACGTGTCCAGCGTCATCTTCGACTTCCGGTTCCCGGGGACCGACCCGGAGCTCCGGTCGCGGCTGGAGGCCGAGCTCGCCGCGCAGGGGCCGGGGATGCTGTTCCGCCGCCTCGCTGCGCTCGACCCGGAGGCCGCGCAGCGGATCGGGCCGTCGAACGGGCGGCGGATCGTCCGCGCGCTCGAAGTCGCCGAACTGACCGGGGAGTCGGTGAGCGGCGCCCTCCCGGCCGAGCAGCAGCACTGGCGGCCGACCGTCGTGCTCGGTCTTGCCGCGCCGCGCGACGAGCTCGTCCGACGTCTCGACCAGCGGGTCGAGCGGATGTGGCGGGACGGCCTCCCCGACGAGGTGCGCGGCCTGATCCCGCTCGGCCTGGAGGACGGGGTGACCGCGCGCCGGGCGATCGGCTACGCGCAGGCGCTCGCCGAGGTGAAGGGCGAGCTGACCCGCGACGAGGCGATCGCGGCCACGCAGCAGCTCACCCGGCGGTACGCGCGCCGGCAGGTGAGCTGGTTCAAGCGCTACGCCGGCATCCACTGGCTCGACTACGACGACCCGGAGCTCACCGCGACCGCCCTGAGCAGCGTCGCACGCGATGCTGCGGGCGGCCGATAGGCTGGGGCGATGGCGACGCTCCACTTCACCAAGGGTCAGGGGACCGGCAACGACTTCGTGCTCTATTCCGACCCCGACGGTCGCTTGCCGCTCACCCCGCAGCAGATCGCGGCGATCTGCGACCGGCACTTCGGGATCGGCGCCGATGGTGTGATCCGCGCCGTCCGCTCGACGCACCTGCCGGAGGGCGCCGAGGCGCTCGCGGAGGACAACGGCGCCGAGTGGTTCATGGACTACTACAACGCGGACGGCTCGGTCGCCGAGATGTGCGGCAACGGCATCCGCGTGTACGTGCGCTACCTGCTGGAGTCCGGTCTCGCCGAGCTCGCGGACGGCGACACCCTCCCGATCGGCACCCGGTCGGGAGTGCGCGACGTCCAGCGCAACCTCACCGGGTTCCAGGTCGACCTCGGCCGCTGGAGCCTCGACGGCGGCGAGCCGCTGGTCCGCGCCAAGGAGCTGCCGGTCGCGCGCCCGGGCCTCGGCATCGACATGGGCAACCCGCACGTGGTCGTCGCGGTCGCCGACGAGTCCGAGCTGGAGGCCGCCGATCTCACCTACATCCCGCACATCGAGCCGGAGCCCGAGGACGGCGCGAACGTCGAGTTCGTCGTGCCGGGGGACCCGCTGGTGCGCGACGGCGTCGGCCGGATCCGGATGCGCGTGCACGAGCGCGGGAGCGGCGAGACCCTCTCGTGCGGCACCGGCGCCGCGGCCGCAGCGCTCGCGGTGCGGCACTGGGCCGGCTCCGGTGCGCCCGACCAGTGGCGGGTGGAGGTGCCGGGCGGCACGGTGGGCGTGCGGATGTTCCCGACGGAGGACGGCGAGCACGTCGCACTCTCCGGCCCGGCTGAGCTCGTCTACACGGGCACGCTCGAGCTCGCCTGACCAGACGAGCACGCTCGACCGACCGAACTCGACCGACCGAACTCGACCGACCGAACTCGACCGAACGAACTCGTCAGTCCGCCGCTCAGTCCTCGGCAGCCCGCCGCGTGCGCAGCACCCGGTACCCCTTGGAGATCGCGGCCCGCGTCGTGGTCAGCTCCGGCATCGTCGCCTGGATCCAGCGCTGCAGCGAGTCGCTGCCGAGGTTGCGCTGCACGACGAGCCAGGCGTCGGAACCCGGCTCCAGTCGGGGCAGCCAGCGCTGCAGGATGTCGTGCAGCTCGTTCTTGCCGACGCGGATGGGCGGATTGGACCAGATCGTGGTGAATTCCACCGACTCGGGAACATCATCGGGCGTCACGGGGTTAACATTTGTGAGACCGAGCTTCTGCGCATTCCGGCGCACCACGTCCAAGGCTCGGGTGTTGACGTCGACCGCCCAGACGGTCGCATGAGGGGATTCGAGAGCAAGTGTGAGAGCCAGAGGCCCCCAGCCGCAGCCGAGGTCGAGGAACTGACCGCCGGGCGGCGCGGAGGGGACATGGTCGAGGAGCACTCGCGTACCCATATCGATGCGCTCGGGGCTGAAGATCCCGTTCGCCGTCACCAGTTCGTACGTCTGGCCCGCCAGGCGTGCGGTGAACGGCCGCAGGTTCAATTCGCTCTCGGGAGCGGGTGAGAAGTAGTGATCTCCGCTGGCCATATAGAGGACCGTACAGGACGCGGACCCGCAGACAAACACAGCAGAACAGACAGACTAGGGTGTACCCCACCTGGATCAGGGGACAGTGAATGACCGAACGAACAGATTTCGAAGAACAGACCGCCGAAGCCACCATCGACCGCACCGCCGACGACGTGGTCGCGCGCGTGCTCGCCACCCAGCAGAACCGCGCCACCGTGACGCTGTTCGGCTCCGGAGCGCAGGCGCTGCAGTCCGACGACACCGACGGCGACGGCCACGACGGCGAGCAGTTCGAGCGCGAGGAGCGCGCGGCTCTCCGCCGCGTCTCCGGGCTCTCCACCGAGCTCGAGGATGTCACGGAGGTCGAGTACCGGCAGCTCCGCCTGGAGAACGTCGTGCTCATCGGCGTCTACTCGCAGGGCACGCTGCAGGACGCGGAGAACTCGCTGCGCGAGCTCGCCGCCCTCGCCGAGACCGCGGGCGCCGCGGTGCTCGACGGCCTCCTGCAGCGGCGGCCGCATCCCGACCCCAGCACCTACCTCGGCCGCGGCAAGGCCGAGGAGCTGGCGGGGGTCGTCCGGGCGCTCGGTGCGGACACCGTCATCGCCGACACCGAGCTCGCGCCCAGCCAGCGGCGCGCGCTGGAGGACGTGGTGAAGGTGAAGGTGATCGACCGCACGGCCGTCATCCTCGACATCTTCAGCCAGCACGCCAAGAGCCGTGAGGGCAAGGCGCAGGTCGAGCTCGCGCAGCTCGAGTACCTGCTGCCGCGCCTGCGCGGCTGGGGCGAGTCGATGTCCCGCCAGGCCGGTGGCCAGGTGGGCGGCGCGGGAGCCGGCATGGGCTCGCGTGGACCGGGTGAGACGAAGATCGAACTCGATCGCCGTCGCATCCACTCGCGGATGGCGAAGCTGCGCAAGCAGATCGCGGGCTTCAAGCCCGCGCGCGAGGCGAAGCGGGCGAACCGCAACCGCAACTCCGTGCCGTCGGTGGCGATCGCCGGGTACACGAACGCGGGCAAGTCCAGCCTCCTGAACCGGGTGACCAAGGCGGGCGTGCTCGTCGAGAACGCCCTGTTCGCGACGCTGGACGCGACCGTGCGCCGATCGGTGACCGCCGACGGCCGCCTGTATACGCTCGCCGACACCGTCGGGTTCGTGCGCAACCTGCCGCACCAGCTCGTGGAGGCCTTCCGCTCGACGCTGGAGGAGGTCGCCGACTCCGACGTCATCCTGCACGTCGTCGACGGCTCGCACCCGGACCCGGCGTCGCAGCTCGCGACGGTCCGCGACGTGATCGGGGAGGTCGGCGCCAGGGACATCCCGGAGATCGTGGTGTTCAACAAGGCCGACCTCATCCCTGCCGACGACCGGCTCGTCCTGCGCGGGCTGGAGCCCGGTGCGATCTTCGCGTCGGCGCGCACCGGGGAGGGCATCGACGAGGTGCTCGCCGCCATCGCGCGCCTGCTGCCGGACCCATCGGTGGAGGTGGAGCTGGTCGTGCCGTACGACCGCGGCGACCTCGTCTCCGCTCTGCACGAGCGCGGCCGGGTGCTGTCGACCGAGTACGTGGAGGACGGGACGCGTGTGCGCGCGCGGATCATGCCCGAGTATCAGTCCGTGTTCGAGCCGTTCGCGGTGTAGCAGCGCACGGCGCCCTCCGGAGGCCGGGCGGAGCCCTCTGTGTCACAAGATGACGCAGTGGGTTCCGCTCGGCCTCCGTCGTTGTTACTGTGCCTACACAACCGAAGCGGGCGACCGCTGACGTGGTGCGACAGCCGAGCCCGGCACCCGCCCGCCCCCTCCCGTTCGACAGCTGCGGCCGTCGGCGAGCGAGGGCGCCCGTGACGCTGATCGACACCCGAGGGACCATGGACTGTACCGACGCGCGGTTCTCGTTCGAGCTCTACCCGCCGCGCAACGAACGTGCCGCCGCCGCATTGCCGGCGACGATCGACCGCCTGGCCGCCGCCGGCCCCGAGTTCATCTCGGTGACCTACGGCGCGAACGGCTCGTCGCGCTCGTCGTCCCTCGACGTGCTGCGCTACATCCTCGAGCACACCGACGTAAGCCCGATGGCGCACCTCACCTGCGTCGGCTCGACGCACTCCGAGGCCAACCGCCTGATCCGGGAGTTCCTGGACGCCGGGATCCGGCGCTTCCTGGCGATCCGCGGCGACCCGCCCGCGGGGCTGGAGCCGGGGGACGAAGGACTCGGCGACATCAAGAGCTCGTCCGAGCTCGTGCAGCTCATCCACCGGGTGCAGGCCGAGCGCGTCCCGTACGACGCGCTCCCCGTGCCCGGGCTGCGCGCGGAGGCGGTGCTCTCGCACCGCGAGCACGTCCAGATCGCGGTCGCGGCCTTCCCGCACGGCCACCCGTCCCGCACGGTGTCGCAGGACATCGACGCGCTGCTGGCGAAGCAGGCGGCCGGAGCCAACCTCGGGATCACCCAGCTCTTCTTCCACGCCGAGGACTACCTGTCGTTCGCGCAGAAGGCCAGGGAGGCCGGCGTGACGTTCCCGATCCTGCCCGGGATCATGCCGGTCACCTCGCCCGCGCGGCTCGCCCGGATGCTGGAGCTCAGCGGCGAGGATCTCCCGAGCGACCTCGCCATCCAGCTCGAGGTCGAGCCGGACGACGAAGGCCGGCGCGAGATCGGCATCGAATGGACGGCGCGGCTGGCTCAGCGCCTGCTCGACGGCGGCGCCCCCGGCATCCACCTCTACACGTTCAACCAGCACACGGCCGTGCTCCAGGTGCTCGAACGGGTGGGGCTGGTGGAGGCCGCACCGACCGCCGCCGACACCCCTGAGACCTCCGCGACCTTCGCTACTCCACTGACCGCACTGTCCACACTGACCACCTCCGCCACCTCGCAGAAAGCAGGCGACCCCGCATGACCGACACCACCTCCGCACGCTCCGCCTTCCCGGTGGGTACCATCATCGGCTACCCCCGCATCGGCCGGCGCCGCGAGCTCAAGAAGGCCGTCGAGGCGTTCTGGGCCGGCGCCAGCACCGCCGACGAGCTGGAGGCCACCGCCGCCCAGCTGCGCGCCACCACCCGCGAGCGGCTCGCCGCGCTCGGCCTCGGCCGCGCCGACGCCGCCATCCCGGAGAGCTTCAGCTTCTACGACCAGGTCCTCGACGCCGCCGTGACCGTCGGCGCGATCCCGTCGCGGTTCGCCGGGCTCGCCTCGGCCGACGGGTCGGTCGACCTCGCGGGCTACTTCACCATCGCACGCGGCGAGGGCGACAAGGCCCCGCTGGAGATGACCAAGTGGTTCGACTCCAACTACCACTACCTGGTGCCGGAGATCGGCCCGGAGACCGCGTTCCGGCTCGCCTCCGACCGCATCGTGCGCGAGTTCGAGGAGGCGAAGGCCGCCGGCTTCGTCACCCGCCCGGCGATCGTCGGCCCGGTGACCTTCCTCCTGCTGAGCAAGGCGAGCGACGAGGCGCCGGAGGGCTTCCGCCCGCTGTCGCGGCTCGGCGACCTGCTCCCGGTCTACCGCGAGCTGCTCGCCCGCCTCGCCGCCGCAGGCGCGCCGTGGGTGCAGCTCGACGAGCCCGCGCTCGTCTCCGAGAGCATCGAGGAGCCCCGCACCGAGGTGCTGGAGGCCACCCGCGCCGCCTACGCGGAGCTGGCCGGAGCCGCCGAGCGGCCGGCGATCTTCGTCGCCGCCCCGTACGGCAGCCTCGGCGACGCCCTCCCCGTGCTCGCCCTGTCGCCCGTGGAGGCGATCTCGCTCGACCTGGTGCGGGGCGGGATCCCGGCCGGGCTCGACGCCGCGACGCGCAGCGCGCTGGGCGGCAAGACCCTCGTCGGCGGCGTGATCGACGGCCACAACATCTGGCGCGGCGACCTGGAGGCCGCCTTCGGCATGCTCACCGAGCTGCTGTCGCTGAGCGCCGACGTCGCCGTGTCGACCTCCACCTCGCTGCAGCACGTCCCGCACGACGTCGAGGACGAGCCGGACCTCGACGCCCGCCTGAAGACCTGGCTCGCGTTCGCCGACCAGAAGGTCGGCCAGGTCGCCGTGCTCGCGCGCGGCATCGTCGACGGACACGAGGCCATCCAGGACGAGCTCACCGCGGCGACCGCGGCGCTCGCCGACCGCGCCGCCGCTCCTGGCGTGCGCGTGGACGCCGTGCGGGCCCGCGAGGCCGCGCTCACCCGGGCGGACTTCCGCCGCGGCGAGTACAGCGCGCGCCAGGCCGCCCAGGATGAGGCGCTGCACCTGCCGTTCCTGCCGACGACCACCATCGGCTCCTTCCCGCAGACCGCCGACATCCGCCGCTCCCGCGCCCAGCTCGCCAAGGGCGTCATCGACGAGGCCGAGTACCTCGGGCGCATGCAGGCCGAGATCAAGCGCGTGGTCGACCTCCAGGAGGAGATCGGCATCGACGTCATCGTGCACGGCGAGCCCGAGCGCAACGACATGGTGCAGTACTTCGCCGAGAACCTGGACGGCTTCGCGGTCACCCAGAACGGCTGGGTGCAGTCGTACGGCTCGCGCTGCACGCGCCCGTCCATCCTGTGGGGCGACGTGTCCCGCCCGAAGCCGATCACCGTCGACTGGTCGACCTACACCCAGACGCTTACCGAGAAGCCGGTCAAGGGCATGCTGACCGGACCGGTCACCATCCTCGCCTGGTCGTTCGTGCGCGACGACCAGCCGCTCGGCGAGACCGCGCGCCAGGTCGCCCTGGCCCTGCGCGACGAGATCGCCGACCTGGAGGCCGCGGGCATCCGCGTCGTGCAGGTGGACGAGCCGGCGCTGCGCGAGCTGCTGCCGCTGAAGCGGGCGGACCAGTCGGACTACCTGGAGTGGTCGGTGGGCTCGTTCCGGCTCGCGACCTCCGGGGTGGAGGACGCGACGCAGATCCACACCCACCTCTGCTACTCGGAGTTCGGCGTGGTCATCGACGCGATCCGCAACCTCGACGCGGACGTGACCAGCATCGAGGCCGCCCGCAGCCGGATGGAGGTCGTCCACGACATCCAGCGCTCCGGCTTCGAGCACGGCATCGGCCCGGGCGTCTACGACATCCACTCGCCGCGCGTGCCCTCGGTCGCCGAGGTGACCGAGCTGCTGGAGACGGCGCTCAGCGCCATCCCGGGCCGTCAGCTCTGGGTGAACCCGGACTGCGGGCTCAAGACCCGCGGCTACGACGAGACGGTCGCGTCGCTGCGCAACATCATCGCGGCGACCCGCGACGTGCGGGAGCGGGCGGGCGTCACGGCCTGACCCGTCGATACGGCCGAGGCCGGGCGCCCGGTTCCGCTCTCCGCGGATCCGGGCACCCGGCCTCGCGTGCGTCCTGCATGATGGGCGCATGGTGCGCATCCCGGACGACGACTTCGAGACCCTGGTCGACGAGGTGTTCGACGGTCTGCCGGACGACATGGTGCGGCCGCTGGAGAACGTGGCGATCATCATCCAGGACCAGCCGCCCGGCGCACGACCGCGCCTGTACGGCCTCTACACCGGGCATCCGCTGACGCGCCGCGGCGTCTACGGGTTCGGCGAGCTGCCGGACCGGATCACGCTGTTCCGCAACAACCTCGAGGCGTCGTGCGAGACGGTCGAGCAGCTCCGCGAGCGCGTGCGTGTCACGCTCGTCCACGAGATCGGCCATTACTTCGGCCTCGACGACGCCCGCCTCCAGGAGCTCGGCTGGGCTTGACCGCCCTCAGACGGCGCGGAGGACCGCGACGACCTTGCCGAGGATGGTGGAGTAGTCGCCGAGGATCGGCTCGAAGTTCGAGTTGCGGGGGAGCAGCCAGGTGTGGCCGTCGCGCTGGCGGAACACCTTGACGGTGGCCTCCTCGTCGAGCATGGCCGCCACGATGTCGCCGTTCTCCGCCGTGTTCTGCGTGCGGACGACGACCCAGTCGCCGTCGCAGATCGCGGCGTCGATCATCGACTCGCCGACCACCTTGAGCATGAAGAGCTCGCCGTTGCCCACCAGCTGGCGGGGGAGCGGGAAGACCTCCTCCACCTGCTGCTCAGCGGTGATCGGGACGCCCGCGGCGATGCGGCCGACGAGCGGGACCATGGCGGCGTCGCCGACCGGGGTCTGGCTCTCGAAGTCGGGGGTGGCCGAAGGGACGTCGATGAGGATCTCGAGCGCGCGCGGCCGGTTCGGGTCGCGGCGCAGGTAGCCGCTCAGCTCCAGCTGGTTGAGCTGGTGGGTGACGGACGAGAGGCTGGAGAGGCCGACGGCGTCGCCGATCTCGCGCATGCTCGGCGGATAGCCCCGCTGGCTCACCGACCGCTGGATGACGTCGAGGATGGCGAGCTGTTTCTCGCTGAGGTTCTTGCGGCGCCGCGTGCGCGGAGCCTGATTCTCGTTCGACACGCTCGTCCCTTCGTGGCCGTCGCCGTCACCCGGAGGAACCGAATGTCGGTGGTGCCTGGTTGTCTTTCCTCCAGACAATCGAAACTGTATCCACAGTACGGCTGCCCGACAAACATGTGTTCGAGTGTGTCTCGAAATTCATGCGGGTTTTTTCACCCGGACGAGGATTGCGGTCTCGAACATTCGAAGATATATTCGGAACATGGCTTCGACCGAAGCCGTTGGAGGTCACGATGAGCACAGCAGTGATGAGCACAGCAGTGATGCACCACGTTGGGATGAACAACGTCGAGGTGAGTGGCGCACAGGCCGCTGGGCGTGTGCGGCTTCGGCTGACCCGGCGCGGGCGGTTCGTGCTGACGATGCTCGCGGCACTGCCGATCGTGATCGGGGCGTTCGTGTTCGCGCTCAACGGCGGCGGCGCGGCTGCGACCGGTGAGCAGACGCACGCGACGTTCCATTACGTGACCGTGCAGTCGGGTGACTCGCTGTGGTCGGTCGCCTCGCGACTGGCGCCCAAGGCCGATCCGCGTGACGTGATCGCCGACCTGGTGAACCTCAACGGTCTGTCGTCCGCCGTGGTCACGCCCGGCCAGCAGCTGGCGATCCCGGCACAGTACGACGCGAAGTAGGGGGGCGGGCGCCGTTGGTGCTTCGCCGCCAGGACCACCCCGCGGCGACGGCGCCGCCACCTCCTCGATGCACTCGCCTTCAGGAGAAACGGCACGACATGCCCCACGATCTCCTGCGGTTGGGGGTTCGGCAGGAGATTTGGGTGGGTTCTCCTTTCTGCGGGAGGGGGCGCGGCGGGTGCAGCGGGGCGTCATACGGCGGGAGCGTTCAGCGGCGCTGGTTAGCATTGAGAGGTGACCTCTCTCTCCGATCTTCCGATCCGTGATGACTTGCGCGGTCGCACCCCGTACGGGGCGCCGCAGAAGGTCGTGCCCGTCGCGTTGAACGTGAACGAGAACACACATCCCGTTCCGGAGGACGTCGCCGCCGACATCGTTGCTCGGGTCGCCGTCGCGGTGACAGGGGTGAACCGCTACCCGGATCGCGAATTCACCGAGCTGCGGGAGGCGTTCGCCCGCTACCTCGGGCACGGGCTGACGGCCGAGCAGCTCTGGGCCGCCAACGGGTCCAACGAGGTGCTGCAGCACATCCTGCAGGCGTTCGGCGGACCGGGACGCAGCCTGCTCGGGTTCGCGCCCACCTACTCCATGTACCCGCTGCTCGCCTCCGGAACCGGCACGAGCTGGATCGCGGCCGGTCGGGATGCGGACTTCGAGCTGTCGCCGGAGACCGCGGCGGCCGCGGTGCGCGAGCACGATCCGGACATCGTGATCCTGTGCTCACCGAACAACCCGACCGGGACTCCGCTCTCGCTCGAGACGATCGAGGCCGTCTACGCTGCCGCGCGCGGCATCGTGATCGTGGACGAGGCGTACGCGGAGTTCATGCCGGAGGGGGAGCGGTCGGCGCTCACGCTGCTCCCGGGCCGCGAGCGGCTGCTGATCTCCCGGACCATGAGCAAGGCGTTCGCGTTCGCGGGGGCCCGCGTCGGCTACCTGGCCGCCGACCCCGCCGTGGTCGACGCGCTGCGCCTGGTGCGGTTGCCGTACCACCTGTCCGCGCTGACCCAGGCCGCCGCGCTCGGCGCGCTCGCGCACGCGGACGAGATGCTCGCGATGGTCGGCGAGATCCGCGCGCAGCGCGACCGCCTGGTGGTGGAGCTCGCCGAGCTCGGCTACCTGCCGCACCGCAGCGGCAGCAACTTCGTCCTGTTCGGCGGCGTCGACGACCCGCATGCGGTCTTCGAGGCACTGCTGGAGCGCGGGGTGCTCATCCGCGACGTCGGCATCCCGCACCACCTGCGTGTCACCGCCGGCACCGAGACCGAGACGACCGCGTTCCTGGAGGCCCTGCGCGCGCTCGGCCGGCCGGCCGGAGCCGTGGCGGCCGGCGCGCAGTCGGTAAGCTCGCAGTCATGACGAATCGGACCGCCCAGCTTCAGCGCGCGACCAGCGAGTCGAGCATCGAGCTCAGCCTCGACCTCGACGGCACCGCTGCGTCCGACATCCACACCTCGGTGCCTTTCTACGACCACCTGCTGACCGCGTTCGCCAAGCACTCGCTCACCGACCTGACGGTGCGAGCGAGCGGCGACACCGACATCGACGTGCACCACACGGTGGAGGACGTCGCGATCGTCCTCGGCCAGGCCATCAAGAAGGCGCTCGGCGACAAGGCCGGCATCTCCCGCTACGGCGACGCGCTGGTCCCGCTCGACGAG
This sequence comes from Leifsonia sp. Soil_N53, assembly GCF_057655165.1. Classification (NCBI taxonomy): domain Bacteria; kingdom Bacillati; phylum Actinomycetota; class Actinomycetes; order Micrococcales; family Microbacteriaceae; genus Leifsonia; species Leifsonia sp. Soil_N53. The sequence goes on along the minus strand of NZ_JBDGMM010000048.1, from coordinate 1,808 downwards.
GCGCTCGTGCAGGCCGTGGTAGACATCTCCGGCCGTCCGTACCTCGTGCACGGCGGCGAGCCGGCCGGGTTCGAGTTCCACCTGATCGGCGGGCACTTCACCGGGTCGATGGTGCGGCACGTCTTCGAGGCGATCGCGTTCAACGCCGGGCTCACCGTGCACGTCACGGTGGTGGGCGGCCGCGACCCGCACCACATCGCGGAGGCCGAGTTCAAGGCGTTCGCGCGCGCGTTCCGGCAGGCGAAGGCGCTCGATCCGCTGGTGTCCGGCATCCCGTCGACCAAGGGCGCGCTGTGACCGCACCCGACGTCGTCGTCTTCGACTACGGAACCGGCAACGTGCACTCCGCGGTCAAAGCGCTGGAGGCCGCCGGCGCGAACGTCGAGCTGACGGGCAACCGCCGGCGCGCGCAGGAGGCCGACGGCCTCCTGGTGCCCGGCGTCGGCGCGTTCGCCGCGGTGATCGACGCGCTGCGCCGCTCGCACGGCGACGAGGTCATCGACCGGCGGCTGGCGGGCGGGCGCCCGGTGCTCGGGATCTGCGTCGGCATGCAGGTGCTGTTCGAGCGCGGCGTCGAGCACGGCATCGAGAGCGAGGGGCTCGGCGAATGGCCGGGCACGGTCGACCTGCTGCACGCCGACGTCGTCCCGCACATGGGCTGGAACACCGTCGAGGCGCCGCAGGACTCCGTGCTGTTCGACGGCATCCACGACGAGCGCTTCTACTTCGTCCACTCGTACGCGGCACAGGACTGGACGCTCGAGGCCACCGGGCCGTTCCCGCGTCCGCGGGTGACCTGGGCCGAGCACGGCTCGCGCTTCGTCGCGGCGGCGGAGAACGGGCCGCTCAGCGCCACCCAGTTCCACCCCGAGAAGTCCGGCGAGGCCGGGCTGAAGCTGCTGCGCAACTGGATCGGCTCGCTCTAGCGGCCACCCCACCGTCCGCCCTGCGGACCCGAACGACCCCGATCGAGGAACACACACCGATGACCGAATTCACCACCACGCCCAGACTCGTCCTGCTGCCCGCGGTCGACGTCGCCGACGGCAAGGCCGTGCGGCTGACGCAGGGCGAGGCCGGCAGCGAGACCAGCTACGGCGACCCCGTCGACGCCGCCGCCGAATGGGTGGACGCCGGCGCCGAGTGGATCCACCTGGTCGACCTCGACGCCGCGTTCGGCCGGGGCGACAACCGCGACCTTCTCAAGAAGGTCATCCGCCAGACCAAGGGCGTCAACATCGAGCTCTCCGGCGGCATCCGCGACGACGCGTCCCTGGAGCACGCCCTGGAGATCGGCGCGACCCGTGTCAACCTCGGCACTGCGGCGCTCGAGAACCCGGAGTGGGCGGCGAACGTCATCGGCCGCTACGGCGAGGCGATCGCGGTCGGCCTCGACGTGCGCGGCACGACGCTCGCGGCGCGCGGCTGGACGCGCGACGGCGGCGACCTCTGGCAGGTGCTGGAGCGGCTCGAGGAGGCCGGCTGCGCACGTTACGTGGTCACGGACGTGACCAAGGACGGCACGCTCAGGGGCCCGAACCTGGACCTGCTGCGCCAGGTGATGGCGAAGACCGAGCGCCCGGTGGTGGCCTCCGGCGGCATCTCGAGCCTCGACGACATCGCCGCGCTGCGCGAGCTGGTGCCGCTGGGGCTGGAGGGCGCGATCGTCGGCAAGGCGCTTTACTCCGGCGCGTTCACCCTGCCCGAGGCGCTGGATGTCGCCGGCGACTGAGCCCGAGGACGGCGGCCCGGGCGGCGCCGAGCAGGCCGGCGCCGAGCAGGCCGGCGCCGAGCAGGCCGGCGCCGAG
>NZ_JBDGMM010000047.1:0-41668 GCF_057655165.1 Leifsonia sp. Soil_N53 | reverse complement strand
TGGCCGGCCTCGCCGGGCGCGGCCGCGGCGCCCGGGCCCCAGGCGGGCGGGCGGGGCTTCTCCCACCAGACCACGATGAGCGCGCCGAGGAAGGCGACCGCCGCCGGCAGCAGCAGGGCCTCCGACATCGCCTGGGTGAAGCCGGCGTGCAGGAAGGTCGGCAGCTCCGTCCCGGTCGCGGTCGGCGTCGCGCCGCCCGGGGCCTTCGGCAGGTCGGCGGCGAGGCGGCCCGTGATGAGGGCGGAGATGGAGGCGCTTCCGAGAACCGCGCCGATCTGGCGGGTCGTGTTGAAGACGCCGGAGCCCGCTCCCGCCTGGTTCATCGGGAGGTTGCGGGTGGTGACGGCCGAGATCGGCCCCCAGACGCCCGACATCGCGATACCCAGCAGCGCGCTCGGGATGAGCAGCCACCAGATGCTGACGTCCGGGGTCAGCATCCGCGAGTAGAGGAACAGCGCCAGCGAGAACAGCACCAGGCCGGGCGTCGCGATCAGCTTCGGGTTGATCTTGTCGATCAGCTTGCCCATCAGCGGCGCGAGCACGCCGGAGAATACGGCGGTCGGTGCGAGCATCAGCGCGGACTCGGTCGGGGTGAGGCCGCGCACGGTCTGGAAGTAGAACACGAGCGGCAGCGCCATACAGGTCACCGCGAAGCCCACCGTCGTGATCGCGCCGTTCGACAGCGAGAAGTTGCGGTCGCGGAAGAGCGGGAGCGGCAGCAGCGGCTCCTTCTTGTTGAGCGCCTGCCAGACCACGAACGCGATCAGGATCACGACGCCGGCGATGATGAGGCCCCACACCGAGAACGGGCCGTCCCCGATGACACCCCAGTTGTAGGTGCCGCCCTCCTGGATGCCGAACACCAGCAGGAACATGCCGGCGGCCGAGAGCACCACTCCGATGATGTCGAACGCGTGCGTGTGGGTCGGGAGCTTCGGGACGAGCCGCATCGCGAGGATGAAGGCGACGACACCGACCGGGACGTTGATGAAGAAGATCCACTCCCAGCCGAGCCAGTCGACCAGGACGCCGCCGAGGAGCGGGCCGATCAGCGTCGCGACGCCGGCGACAGCTCCCCACAGGCCCATGGCCGCACCGCGGCGGTCCGGTGGGAAGATACGGGTGATGACGGCCATGGTCTGCGGGGTCATCAGCGAGGCGCCGAGACCCTGCACCACGCGGGCGGTGATCAGCATCCCGATACCGCCACCGGGCAGGACGGCGGAGAATCCGCACCACGCCGAGGCGAGGGTGAAGATGACCAGGCCGATCAGGTAGATGTTCTTGGGTCCGAAGCGGTCGCCGAGGCGGCCGGTGATCAGCAGCGGGACGGCGTACGCGAGCAGGTAGGCGCTGGTGACCCAGATGACCGCGTTGTAGTCCGTTCCGAGGTTCAGGCCCTTCATGATCGACGGGTTCGCGACCGACACGATGGTGGTGTCGATCAGGATCATGAAGAACCCGATGACGAGCGCCCAGAGGGCGGGCCACGGCTTCAGTTGGCGTTCCATGTGATTCTTTCTCTCAGTGCTTCTTCTCCTCGTCCCAGGAGATCGCTCCCGAGACGAGGTCGTCGATGAGGGCTTCGAGCGTGGCCGCGTCGGCCTCCGCCATCGCGCGCTGGTAGCGCACATCCACCCAGTACTTGGCGGGGACGTTCTTGGTCGTGATCGTGCGGATGCTCTCGTCGTACAGCACGAGGTCGGCGCGGATGAGCGCCACCCGGCGACGCAGGAGCGAGATCACGGTCTCGAGGGGCAGGTTGTGCGATTCGCCGAGCCCCAGCGGGAACTCGGGATACTCGTTGACGGGGGTGCCGATGATCTCGGCGATGCGCTCGCCCAGGGCGTCCTCGCCGTCCTCGGTGATCGCGTAGGTGGTGCGTTCGGGCCGGTTGCCCTCGCGTTCGGTGCCGGTGGCCCGCACCAGGCCGTGCCGCTCCAGGCGATCGACCGCGTGGTAGAGCGAGCCGGGCCGCACCTTCACCAGCCGGTCCTCCCAGCGCTGCACGAGCGTCTGGTACATCTCGTACGGGTGCGTCGGACCCTCGGCGAGCAGCGCGAGGGCTGCGACGGCGAGCGGGGTGAGGGACGGGGCGTGCGGCATGGACTCTCGGTGGGTGTCAGGTTGATCGGAAAGGATTATTCCGTGAGGAATAATACGTCGGGAGGATTCCGCTCGTCAAGCGCCGGCTCGAGATCGTTGTCACGATCCGCTGCTTAGTGGCCGGACGACAATGCCGCGATGCAACTAGATCGACTAGCGACGGCCCGCGCGGATCGTGCATCATCCGGAAAATACGGCCGAAAAAGTCTTCCGGAAAACGTATAGCTAGTCGGCCTAGCTAAAGGGTATGATCGTGCCACGTTGACCCGCTCGAACGAAAGGACACGATGATGGGCGCCATGATCTACGCCGGACAGTCGTTCGAATTCGACGATCGCGCACTCGCGCACTTGCAGGCGGTCATCACGATGAAGCTGCGCAGGCGCGAACCGTTCCTCCTGACCTGGACGCCGGAGGACGGCGAGGTCGGAGCGCTGGCCGAGCCGGTCGGCCGCCACGCCCTCTGGATCGACAACGCCATCCCGCTGCGCTACGAGTTCGCCTCGTCCACCGCCGAGCGGCTCGACGACCAGTGGCTGAACTCGCTCGCCGATCTGGCGTCGCGCGCGAGCGGGCTCGTGTTCGTCCCGCAGCCGGCTGAGCCCGCGGCGGTATGACGGGGTCCGACGCGGTCTCCGCCGAGCAGCCGGAGGCCCAGGGGAATATCATCGATGCCATGACGACGGACAAGCAGAGTTCGACGCCATCCTCGTCCGGTCCCGCGGACGCGGAGCGTCGCCGCGCGCTCGAAGTGCTCGAGGGTCTCAGGAGCTACCTCGTCTCGGAGTCCGCGATGCAGCGCCGGTCCGAGCGCAGCATGAACCTCACCGTCAACGACATCGCCGCGTTGCGCTACCTCCTGCGGGCCCGCGAGCGCGGCATCGCGGTCGGCCCGAAGGAGCTCGGGGACTACCTCGGCATCCAGAGCTCGTCGATCACCGTGCTGCTCGACCGGCTCGAGAAGGCAGGCCACATCCGCCGCGAGCCCAGTCCGTTCGACCGGCGCGCGCTGATCATCGTGCCCGCGCTGCCGGTCGACGAGATCCACCGCGCGATCCTAGGCGACGTCCGGGAGGAGCTGGTCGACGTCGCGAGCACGCTGGACGACCACGAGGCCCGCGTCATCATCGGCTTCCTCGACCGGCTCCGCGACGCGATCGACAGCATCGACGACGTCGCGGCCTCGCGCGACCCGCGCGACCAGAAGCGATCCGGCCGCTAGCCTCGGCCTGCCGCCCGCTCGGGCGGAAGCGCCCGGTTCAGCGCGATGAGCTGCTCCGCGAACAGCGCGGCGCCGCCCTGCGCGGGATGCCGGATCGCGGGAGCCTCCAGTCCCGCGGTGGCGATCGCGCCCTGCGCCTTGCGACCCACGGCCACGACCGTCTCGATCCCGAGCGCGCGGATGAGCTCCAGCGCGACCGGAGCGCCCGCACGCACCTCCGCCGGGCGCGGCGTGCGGTTGCTGTGCGGCGTACCCGCGACGAACGGGTGCAGCGGGTAGACCGGCCACGACAACGGCACCGGACCGCGCCACTCGCGGAGCGTCGCCCACACCACCCGGCTGGAGGCCTCCCACGGCGCCTGCGGATGCTCAGGGAGCTCAAGGCCGGGCACCACCCCCGCTTCGGCCTCCCGAGCCGAGACGAACGGCACGCCGGTCACGGTCATCCCCCGCCAGCCCGGCGCCTCCCCGAGCAGCAGGACCGGCGCGTGCGGCATCGCGAAGTACCGCCGCAGATTGCGCTCGCGACGCCGGCCCTGCGGGTCGTCGCCGTAGAGGGCCTCGGCGTCCACCGGCTCGGGCAGCGCGCGCAGCAGCTCGAAGAAGCGGGCGAACGGGTCGGCGGCCATCCACCTACGATGCCACGGAGGCCGGCCGGACGCTCAGTGCGCTACCTGCACGCGCGGCTTCGACATCCGGTCGATGGCGGCGAGCGCGACCGCCGACGCGATGAAGACGCAGTGGATGACGACCTGCCAGAACACACCGAGCGACGTGTACTTCTCGCCCTCGATCGACCCGCCGTTGGCCGCGCCGAGGTCGCCGACCGCGATGAAGGTCTTGAGCAGGTGGATGGACGAGATGCCGATGATGGCCATCGCCAGCTTGACCTTGAGCACGTTGGCGTTGACGTGCGAGAGCCACTCCGGCTGGTCGGGATGGCCCTTCACGTTGACGCGGGAGACGAAGGTCTCGTAGCCGCCGATGATCACCATGATCAGGAGGTTGGCGATCATCACCACGTCGATCAGTCCCAGCACCGCGAGCATCACGTAAGCCTCGTCCACGTGGCTCGGGTCCGAGATCACCTCCGCGGTGAGGTGCCACAGCTCGAAGACGAAGACGTAGACGTAGACGGCCTGCGCGACGATGAGCCCGAGGTACAGCGGGGCCTGCAGCCAGCGGCTCGAGAAGATCAGCGCGCTGATCCCCCGGCTGACGGCGCGTGGAGGCGGCGCGGCGGGCGCGGACGGGGCGGCAGTGGAGGCTGCGGTGGGGGCGGCGGTCGGGGCGACGGGGGTCTCGATCACGGTGGTCCTCACGGTCGGGCGGCTCCCAGAATAGACAGCCGAAGATGTGAGAACGCTCAGGGAATCCCCGGCCGGGAGGCCGAGCCCGTCAGCGGGGCCGCACGGCGACGCGCGGGAACCCGGTGGCGGCGAGCGCGGCATCCACCTCGGCGAGTGGGAAGACGGCGCCGACCTGCTCGGCGAACGGGTACGTCCCCGCCGCCTCCGCGAGGAACCGCACCGCCTGCTCCAGGTGCCGGGGCGCGTAGCCGTGCACTCCGCGGATGGTGAGCAGTCGCTGCACGAGCTGCTCGGGCGCGAGCGTCAGGTCCGGCCCCTCCGGCAGCGAGTCGGAGAGCACCAGCACGCCGCCGACGTCGACCACGGTCAGCAGCGACCGCGCGGCGGATTGCGAGCCGGAGAAGTCGAGTGCGACCGTGGGCGCCGACGCCCGGCCGCCCGCCTTCGCGAGCGCGGACGCCAGGCCGGCCCGAGAGTCGGGAGTCGCACGGGGGTCGGCGACGGCCGCCGCGCCGAACAAGCGGGCGGCCTCCCGGCGCTCGGGGACCGGGTCGCTCACGACGACCTTGGCCCCGGCCTCCGTCGCCATCGCTGCTGCGGTCAGTCCCCGCATCCCCGCGCCGGTGATGAGCACGAGCGCGCCGTCCAGCGCGACGATGGCCGCGGCGGCCTCCAGCGCGGCCACCACGGTCGCCGTCGAGCAGGAGGCCGGCGCGAGCACGGCCGCGGGGAGGTCCTCCGGCACGGCCACGATCGGCGTGCCGTCGAGGAGGTGTGTGTGGGTCGCGAAGCCGCCGGACAGCTCCCAGCCGCGGCGCATCCGCTCGTGGCCGTACTTCTGGAGGCTGAGGCACTTCTGCGGGAGCCCCCGCCTGCAGCGCCCGCACCGGCCGCACGGGACGGCGACGGACCAGACCACACGCTCGCCCAGCGCCACCCGGTGGCCGTCGGTGGTCTTGGCGCCGCCGCGGCCGAGCGCGACCACGCGCCCGACCTGCTCGTGGCCGAGCACGAGCGGCGTCGGCGCCGTCCGATGGCCGAGCACTGTGTGGACGTCCGAGCCGCACACGGTCGCCAGCTCGACCTCCACGAGCACGTCCCCCGGCGCCAGCCGCACCCCGGGGACGGCCACGGCCTCGTGCGGGCGTCCGGGGCCCGGCCAGACCATGGCGGTCGCCGACGGATACACACTCACCCCCATCCCCAGGCTCGCCGGCGGCTCGACGACGCGAGGGGTCACCGCTTTGATCGTCACTGCGGGGACTGCCCCTCCTGGTGTGCGGCGGTCGACTCGTCCAGCCCCAGGAGCTCCGCGAGGTCGGCCACGCTGGCCACGACCGCGTCGGCGCCGGCCTCGGTGAGGGTCTCCTCGTCGTGCGCGCCGGTCAGCAGCCCGACGACCAGCCCCGCGCCGGCGGCGAGACCCGACGCGATGTCGCCGGCGGTGTCGCCCACGACGACCATCCCCTCGACGCTCGACGCGCCGGTGCGCAGCAGCGCCGTCAGCGGGAGGTCGGGGTAGGGCAGGCCGCGGCCCGCCTCCGACGGGGTGAGCGTGAGGTCGGCGAGCTCGCGCCAGCCGAGCGCCTCCAGCACGGCGTCGTACGTCGGCCGGGAGAAGCCGGTGGTGAGCACGACGGCGACGCCGCGGGCCCGGAGGCGGCGGATGAGCTCCTCCGCGCCGGGGACCGGGCGGACACCCTGCTCGGCGACGAGCTCGGCGTAGGCGGACTCGAAGACCGCCTCGGCGTGCTGCGCCTGGTCCTCGTCGTCGGTGAGCGCGCGGAAGACCGCGTTGTCCGGCCGGCGCAGAGTGCGCTCGTCGCCGGGCACCGCCAGGCCGGAGGCGTCGACGGCACGCTGCCACGCCCGCTCCATCAGGCCCTCGTCCAGGACCGTCGTGCCGTCCAGGTCGAGGACGACGAGCTCGAGGTCGGCGAGCCCGTCCGGGTCGTCGGCGCCGAAAGCGACGAGCGCGGCGGCGTCGAACCCGGTGTCGAAGATGGCGGCGTCGTCGAACTCGCTCGTGATGAGGCCTTCAGGGGACATGGCCGGTGCCTTTCTGTGCGGAGCTGCGATGGTCGGCGGTTCGGGCGGGCTGCCGGTCTAGCGGGTGTCGGGTGCCGGTGGTGTGCGGATGTCGGCGGTGCGGGGTCAGTGCGAGCGTGCGGCCCCGGCCGCGGTCAGCACCCCCGGGGCCGAGGCGAACAGCTCGTCCACCACGCGATCGGCGAGGCCGAGGCCGGTCGTCATCCCGATGCCGGACGTGACGGAGACCACCCGCACGGACGGCGCAGGGGAGGAGACGAGGAAGTCGTCGGGAGCCGAGGCGTGGACGCCCTGCCAGCGTTCGAGAACCCGCAGCCGGGCCGGGCCGAACAGCGCGCGGGCGCTCTCCAGCAGGAGCTCGAACGCCACCTCCGACTGGAACGGGGGGATGTCGTCGCCGCGCCGGCGGGCGGCCCCGACGACGATCGAGCCCTCGGGCCGCTGCGCGAAGGTCTGGTCGAGCTCGAACGCGGCCAGGTCGGGACGCTCCGAGGCGAGCCGCTCGCGCAGGGCGCCGGCGCTCGGGGTGTGCGCGAACCCGGAGGTGCGCAGCAGGGACCACCCGGTCAGCACGGGCGCCGTGAGCGGCCGTTCGGTGTCCGCTTCGACGAGCAGCAGGTCGAGCGTGCTGCGCTGGATGCCGTGGTCCTCCGCGATGCCGGGGAACAGCCGGTCCACCTCGTGGTCGACCGCGACGACGACCGCGTCAGCCGACACCCGGCCACGCGACGTGTGCACGCGGCCGGTCTCGACGCCCGTGGCCGTGGTCTGCCAGAAGAAGTCGACGCCGTGGGCGTCCAGCCAGCGTGCGATCGCCGGCGCGGCCTCACGCGGGTCGACCTGCAGGTCTGCGGGCAGGAAGGCGCCGCCGACCGCCACTCCGTCGGCGACGGGCGCGTGCTCGCGCACGTCGGCCGGGGTCAGCATCCGCACGTCGTGGCCGCCGCGCGTGTCGCGGAACTCCTCGAGCACCGCGAGCTCGTCGGTCGCCTGGGCGACGGCGACCGTGCCCGACTCGCGGAGCCAGAAGCCCGCCTCGTCGGACAGGGTCAGCCAGAGATCGCGGCCGAGCTCCGCGTAGACACGCGCCTCACCCTCCAGGCCGGTGATGCAGAGGTGGCCGAATCCGCGGACGGACGCGCCCTCGACGCCGGAGGCGCGGTCGACGACGGCGACGGTCAGGCCGCGTCGCAGCGCCGCCACGGCGTGCCCGAGCCCGACGATGCCTCCGCCGACGATCGCGAGGTCGTAGTGCCTGCCCATTCCCGTCTCCCGTCCGCAGGAAGTCCCCCGAACAAGGTAGAAGCGGGCGACGACGGAGGCGGCAACTCCAGGTAACCGGGCGGTGAACGGCAGCGGACGTCCGGGTGCCGGGCGACCGCCGGCCCGCCATGCCCAACCCGGTGTTGCACTTCCGTGACGACCGGCGCAGAATCGCAACATGACGTCCAACCAGAACACGCGCGAGTTCGATCCGGACATCGTCACGGACTTCCGCGAGCGCATGTCGTACGGGTCCTACCTCGACCTCGCGACCCTGCTCAGCGCGCAGAAGCCGGTGAGCGTGCCGGAGCACCACGACGAGCTGCTGTTCATCATCCAGCACCAGACCACGGAGCTCTGGCTGAAGCTGGTGCTGCACGAGCTGGAGTCGGCCCGCGACCTGCTGCGCGCCGACGAGCTGCCGCAGGCCCTCAAGCGCATCGCCCGGGTGAAGCACATCCAGAAGACGCTCACCGAGCAGTGGTCGGTGCTGGCGACGCTGACGCCGACGGAGTACGCGCAGTTCCGCGGCTTCCTCGGCAACTCGTCGGGCTTCCAGTCGTACCAGTACCGCGCGGTGGAGTTCGTGCTCGGGAACAAGAACCGCCGGATGCTGTCGGTCTTCCGAGACGACCCCGATGCGCTCGCGCTGCTCACCGAGCTGCTGGAGGCGCCGAGCGTCTACGACGAGTTCCTGCGCTACCTGGCGCGCGCGGGTCACGCGGTGCCCCAGGCCCTGCTCGACCGCGACGTGACCGAAGCGCACGTGTTCAGCCCGGAGCTCGTGCCGGTGTTCCGCGACATCTACGAGCACGCGGCGGAGCACTGGAGCGAGTACGAGGCCTGCGAGGAGCTCGTCGACCTGGAGGACAACTTCCAGCTCTGGCGCTTCCGCCACCTCAAGACCGTCCAGCGCACCATCGGGATGAAGACCGGCACCGGCGGCTCCACCGGCGTCAGCTTCCTCCAGAAGGCCCTGGAGCTGACGTTCTTCCCCGAGCTGTTCGCCGTACGGACCGAGATCGGCGCACCCGAATGAGCGACGGCCCCTCGCCGGCGCGAACCCTTCGGGTGGACGCGGTCTGGACGGGCGCAGGGTTCGACGGCCCGGCCGCCTTCCTGGTGGATGGCGACAGCCTCGTGCGCGTGAATGCCGAGCACCGCACGCCCGCCGATGCCGACCACCCCGCACCCGCGGCGGACGCCTCCGGCACTGTGCTCCCGCTCGGCGGCACCCTCATCCCGTCGCTGACCGACCACCACACCCACCTCGGCCTCATCGACCCGACCGCACTCTTCGCCGGCGGCATCACCCACGCCGTCGACCTCGGCTGGATCCCGGCCGTCGCGGCCTCCTGGCTGGCCGACGCCCCGGACCGGCCGGCGGTCGCGATCGCGGGCGCACTGATCACCGCCCCGGGCGGTTACCCCGTGGCGTCCGGCTGGGCGCCGGAGGGCGCTGCGGCGGAGGTCGGCGGCCCTCGGGAGGCCAGGGAGGCGGTACGGAAACAGGTCATGCTGGGAGCCTCCCGCATCAAGGTCGCCCTCAACAGCGAGGCGGGCGAAACCGTGGACAACCCGACGCTGGCCGCCCTTGTGGAGGAATCGCACACCGCCGGGCTCCCGGTCGTCGCCCACGTGCAGGGCCACGGCGAGACCGCACGCGCGCTCCGGGCCGGCGTGGATCAGCTCGCCCACACTCCGTTCACCGAACGGCTGGACGACGCGCTCATCGCGGAGTCCACGCGCCGCGGGATGACCTGGATCAGCACCCTCGACATCCACGGCTGGGGAATGCCGAACGCACAGCACCGCATCGCCGCCGACAACCTGCGCCGTTTCGTCGGCCACGGCGGCCGGGTGCTGTACGGGACCGACCTCGGCAACGGCGACCTCCCGGTCGGTGTCAACGCCCGCGAGCTCGCCGCGCTGCAGGAGGCGGGGCTCACCGGCGCCGCGCTCGTCCGTGCGATCGCCGGCGACGGGACGACCGACCTCGGCCCCCGCGTCGCCTGGATCCCCACCCCGCCGCCCGCCGACGACCGCGACCTCCCGGCCTGGCTCGCCGCCGCCCGGGGTCTGCGCGTCCCCGACTTCCTCCGCCTCACGTCCCACCACCTTCTTCGAGAGGACCGACCATGACCGACCTCCCCGACGACCTCTTCGCCTACGACCCCGTCGACGACGAGGCCGCCGAAGCCGACGCCGACACCCTCTCGGGCGACCCGCTCGCCGCCGCGCGCGCCCTCGACGAGGCCGATCCGCTCGCCCCCTACCGCGAGCGCTTCGTGGGCGTCGCGGCGCCGGGCTCCCCCGCGCCCGACCTCGGCTCGGCGTCGCCCGTCGTCGCCTACTTCGACGGCAACTCGCTCGGCCGGCCCACGCGCAAGAGCGTCGAGCGCGTGCAGCGCTTCCTCGTCGAGGGCTGGGGAGGCCGGCTCATCCGCGGCTGGGACGAGGAGTGGATGGAGCTGCCGTTCCGGATCGGCGACACGCTCGGCGCGACCGCGCTCGGGGCCGCCGCCGGCCAGACCTTCATCGGCGACTCCACCACCGTCCTCCTCTACAAGCTCGCCCGCGCCGCCGTCGACGCGCTGCCCGAGCGCACCGAGATCGTCCTCGACACCGACAACTTCCCGACCGACCGCTACGTGCTCGACGGCATCGCGCGTGAGCGCGGCCTCTCGCTGGTCTGGATCGAGGCCGACACCGAGTCCGGGGTGACTCCGGAGCAGGTCGCGGCGGCGGTCGGGCCGCGGACCGCTCTCGTGGTCCTCAGCCACGTCGCGTACCGCTCCGGATTCCTCGCCGACGCCCGCGCCATCACCCGCATCGTCCACGACGCGGGGGCCCTCGTGCTGTGGGATCTCTGCCATTCGGCGGGCTCCGTCCCGGTCGACCTCGACGGCTGGGATGTCGACCTCGCGGTGGGCTGCACCTACAAGTACCTCAACGGCGGCCCCGGGTCCCCCGCCTTCGGCTACGTCAACCGCCGCCTCCAGGCCACGCTCGCGCAGCCGATCCAGGGCTGGATGGGCGTCCGCGACGTCTTCCTCATGGGTCCGGAGTACCAGCCGGCCGACGGGATCCGGCGGTTCCTCTCCGGCACGCCTCCGATCGTCGGGATGCTCGCCCTGCAGGACACGGTCGCCATGATCGAGGAGTGCGGCATCGCGGCCGTGCGCGCGAAATCGGTCGCCCTGACGACGTTCGCCGTGCGTCTCGCCGACACCTGGCTGAGGCCGCTCGGCGTCGCGCTCGCGAGCCCGCGCGACCCGGAGCGCCGCGGCGGGCACGTCACCCTCAGCCACCCGGCGATGCGCGAGGTGACGGCCCGGCTGTGGGAGCGCGACGTCATCCCCGACTACCGGGACCCGGGCGGCCTCCGCATCGGCCTGTCGCCGCTGAGCACGAGCTTCGAGGAGGTCGCGGTCGGGCTCGCGGCCGTGCGCGACGTGCTGGGCGAGTTGATCGAGGAATGAGCGGGGGTGTGGAGGAGCGGGTGATGCGGGAGGCCGGCGAGACCGCCACCGGCACCCCCGGCCGCGAGGACCTCGAGGCGGGCAGCGGCTCCGCCACCGCCGTGCTCCGCACCGTCGTCGGCAGCACGCTGCGCCCGCTCGGCGGCTGGATGAGCGCCGCCGGCGCCGTGGAGCTCATGGCCGCCCTCGGCATCCCCGCCGCGACGGCGCGCTCCAGCCTGGCTCGGCTCTGCTCGCGCGGCGTGCTCGTCCGGGAGCCCCGGGACGGCATGGCGGGCTACGCGCTCGATCCGGCTGCGCTGCCGATGCTGGAGCGCGGCGACGCGCGCATCTTCGGCGAGCGCCCAACGCCGCCGTCCTGGTGCCTCGTCTCGTTCTCGTTCCCCGAGCACCAGCGCTCCCAGCGGCACCGGCTGCGGCGCACGCTCGCCGCGCTCGGCTGCGGGACCGTCGCCGACGGCCTGTGGATCGGCCCGGCCGCCCTGGAGCCGGAGCTGAGGGAGGCCGCGCGCGCGTTCGGCGCCGACCTTTTCACGGGCGCGCAGCCCGGCGCCGACCTCGCGGCCGGGCTGGCGCGCTGGTACGACCTCCCAGGTATCCGGGCGCTGCACGCGTCCTTCCTCGACCGGTTCGGCGCCGCCGCGGCCCCGGCGGACGACCGCGAGGCCTTCGCGCTGTGGATCCGGCTGCTCGACGAGTGGCGCGTGATCCCGTACCGCGACCCCGGGCTGCCTGCCGCCGCCCTCCCCGCCGACTGGCCGGGCGCGGCCTCCGCCGCCCTGTTCGCCCGCCTCCACGACGAGCTCGCCGACCGCGCGCTGGCCTTCGCTGCGGGCACCACGGGCGCGGACCTGACCCCCTCCACGCCACGGTAGAATCACTGTTGCCCGGATGCGCGAGTGGAGCGGAGATCACCCTTTGTCGACGATCGTTGTGGAAGTCATGCCCAAGGCTGAGCTGCTCGACCCCCAGGGCAAGGCCGTCGCCGGCGCCCTGGCTCGCATCGGCAAGGGCGAGTTCTCGGGAGTCCGGGTCGGCAAGCGGTTCGAGCTGACCGTGGACGGTCCGATCGACGACGCGACCCGCGCCGCGGTCACCGAGATCGCCAACGAGATCCTCTCCAACTCGGTCATCGAAGACGTGGTCGGCATCCACTACCCGGGCGAGGACGCCTGATGCGCATCGGCGTCATCACCTTCCCCGGCTCGCTGGACGACCGGGACGCGCTGCGCGCGGTCCGCATCGCCGGCGCCGAGCCGGTCGCGCTCTGGCACGGCGACCATGACCTCCAGGGCGTCGACGCGCTCGTGCTGCCGGGCGGCTTCAGCTACGGCGACTACCTGCGCTGCGGCGCCATCGCCAGCCTCTCGCCGATCATGACCGAGGTCGTGGACGCCGCGGGCAAGGGCATGCCGGTGCTCGGCATCTGCAACGGCTTCCAGATGCTCGCCGAGGCGCACCTCGTGGCCGGCGGGCTCATCCGCAACGACCACGGCAACTTCATCCGCCGCGACCAGCACCTGATCGTCGAGAACGCGGACACCCCGTGGACCAGCGGCTTCGAGCAGGGCCAGGAGATCGTCATCCCGCTCAAGAACGGCGAGGGCGGCTTCATCGCGTCCGCCGAGGATCTGAAGCGCCTGGAGGGCGAGGGCCTCGTCGTCTTCCGCTACACCGGTGTGAACCCGAACGGCTCGCTGGACGACATCGCGGGCGTCCGCAACGAGCGCGGCAACGTGGTCGGCCTGATGCCGCACCCCGAGCACGCGGTCGAGCCGGGCTTCGGGCCGGACACCGCATCCGCCATGCGCTCCGGCGTCGACGGCCTCACCTTCTTCACCAGCGTCATCCGCTCCGCCCTGGTCGAGGCGTAGCCTCCCCGCCGATCCGCGCGGTCTGGCGCGCGAGCGCCGCCGCCTGGTGGCGGTACCCGACCGTCTCGTAGCCGATCACGACGACGGCGGGGGACAGTGTCACCAGCAGCAGGCTGAGCCCGAGCGATCCTCCTGCGGCAGCGATCCAGACGGCCGCCACCAGCATCACCACGGTGCCGGCGAACAGCGCGAGGTGGAACGGGTCGCCCTCGTGCACCAGGTACGTGTAGAGCAGGAACAGCACGACCGAGAAGAGCAGCACCGGCGCGGCCACGCTCACGATCGCGCCGGTGACCCCGATCTCCGCCTCCCCTTCGACGAGGTACGCGACGACGTGCAGCCCGGCGCCCGTGGCCGCGATGGCGGTGAACAGCAGCACGTGGCTGTACCCCCAGACCACCGCGCGCGGCCGATGCCGGCGCAGGATCGCGGACGACGGGACGATGAAGTACGTCCACCACAGGCCGAACGTGAGGCCGACGCCGGCGACGGCGACCATGACCGCGTCCACGCTCCAGCCGTTCGCCGCCACCAGAGCGGCCACCGACGTCACGGTCCCGAAGAGCACCTCGCCGAGAGCGATGATCGTCAGGAGGCCGTACCGTTCGGCGATGTGACCGGCGTTCCACGGCGTCCCGCCGAGCCGCGTCTCCACGAAGGCCGGGCCGCCGAGCTCCACCAGGTACAGCAGCACGGCCACGACGAACGCGGTCAGGAAGTCGGGCGCAGCGATGGCCAGCAGCACCCAGCCGACCTGAGCCGCGGTGACGAAGCCCGCGTAGGTCAGCGCGACCCGTCGCCGCACCTGGTCCTGCACCGCCGCGCGGAGCCATTGCGCGACCAGGCCGATCCGCATCACGACATAGCCGGCGACGAGCCCGCCGATGAGGAGGCTGCCGCCGTGCGCGACCGACGCGAACAGCATGGGCAGCCCGAGCGCGAGGACGACGACGCCGACCATCTGGACCAGCGTGGTCACGCGGTAGAACCAGTCGTCGGTGTCGTAGGCCGACGCGAACCAGGAGAAGTTGATCCAGGCCCAGCAGATCGCGAACATGGCGAACACGAACGCCCCGATCCCCGCGGCGACCTCGCCGCCCGCGAGCAGGTGCGCGAGCTCGTCGCCCGCCTGACCGAACGCGATCACGAAGGTCAGGTCGAAGAGCAGCTCGAGCGGCGTCGCGGCGCGGTGCGCCTCGCCGGGGTCGCGGCCCGTCATCCGCATCAGCCGGTGGTTGAACCCGGCTCCGGCGGTCGGCGGGGTGCTCGGCGGGATGCTCGGCAACGTGTTCTCGGACACGCGCCCATTCTGCTCACCCGAGGGCCGTGTACACCACCACGCGCAGGTCGGGGTGGTCGGTGGGCGTGAGCTGGTGGTGCTCCAGCGTCAGCTCGCCCGTGCGCGGGTGCCGGAAGCGGCGCTCGCGCGAGGCGAAGCCGCGGATGTCGTAGCGCTCCCACGCCGCCCGGAACACGGGGCTGGCCTCCCGCAGCCGCTCCACGAGAGCGCGGACCGACGGATCGCCGGCCCGGGCGCCCGTCTCGGCGCGGAACTCGGCCAGGAACCGCGCGCTGGTCTCCTCCCAGTCGGGCAGCAGCTCGCGCACCGCCGGGTCGGTGAAGACCAGCCAGAGCAGGTTGCGGTCCTCGCGCTCGACCCGCGCGACGTTCGGGTAGAGCTCGGCGTAGGCACGGTTCCAGCCGGCGATGCCCCAGTCCGGCGCGAGCGCGAACGCCGGGTTGCCGCCCAGCGCGTCGAGGAGGCGCTGCACGTGCGCCGGCGCGTCCTCCACCGGCTTCGTCGGCGCCAGCGAGGGGAGGCCGAAGCCGGCGAGCGAGAGCAGGTACTCGTGCTCGGGCGGGGAGAGCCGCAGTGTGCGGGCCACCGCGTCCAGCACGGACCGCGACGGGTTGATCGGCCTGCCCTGCTCGAGCCAGGTGTACCAGGTGACGCTGACGCCGGACAGGTACGCGACCTCCTCGCGCCGCAGCCCGACATCGCGCGAGCGCCCGACCGGGGGGAGGCCGTAGTCGGCGCGCGGCGCCTGCTCGCGGCGGGCCCGCAGGAAGCGCCCGAGCTCGCTGCGGCGATCGTCCTCAACGGTCACGCGTCGATACTAGTGCTGCCACTACTAGTATCAGCGCCGCCTTCCGCCCCGGCCACCCCGCCCGCACGATGGGTGCATGCCCGTTCTCCGCTCCCGCACTGTCACCCACGGCCGCAACATGGCCGGCGCCCGCGCCCTGCTGCGCGCCGCCGGCGTCGCCCGCGAGGACTTCGGCAAGCCGATCATCGCCGTCGCGAACAGCTTCACCGAGTTCGTGCCGGGCCACACCCACCTGCAGCCGGTCGGCCGCGTGGTGTCGCAAGCCGTGCAAGCCGCGGGCGGCATCCCGCGCGAGTTCAACACGATCGCGGTGGACGACGGCATCGCGATGGGGCATGGCGGGATGCTGTACTCGCTGCCGTCGCGCGAGCTGATCGCCGACTCGGTCGAGTACATGGTGAACGCCCACTGCGCCGACGCGCTGGTCTGCGTCTCCAACTGCGACAAGATCACCCCGGGCATGCTGCTGGCCGCGCTGCGCCTCAACATCCCGACCGTGTTCGTGTCGGGCGGCCCGATGGAGGGCGGCCGCACCGTGCTCGTCGACGGCACGGTCCGCAAGCTCGACCTCATCTCCGCCATGGCCGACTCGGCGAACGACGCCATCTCCGACGAGGACCTGCTGCGGGTCGAGGAGGCCGCCTGCCCGACCTGCGGCTCCTGCTCGGGCATGTTCACGGCCAACTCGATGAACTTCCTGGTCGAGGCGCTGGGCCTCGGCCTCCCGGGCAACGGCTCGACGCTCGCGACCCACACCGCCCGCCGCGCGCTCTACGAGCAGGCCGGCGCGACCGCGGTCGAGCTCGCGCACCGGTACTACGACAGCGAGGACGAGTCGGTGCTGCCGCGCTCGATCGCCACGCGGGAGGCCTTCGGCAACGCGATGGCGCTCGACATCGCGATGGGCGGCTCGACCAACACGATCCTGCACCTTCTCGCCGCCGCCCGCGAAGGCGGCATCGACTACGACCTCGACGACATCGACCGGCTCTCCCGCCGGGTCCCCTGCCTCAGCAAGGTCGCCCCCAACGGCGCGGCCCTGGTGGAGGACGTGCACCGGGCGGGAGGCGTCCCCGCGCTGCTCGGCGAGCTCGACCGCGCCGGCCTCCTCGACCGAGGGGTGCACAGCATCCACGCCGCGTCGCTGGAGTCGTGGCTTGCCGATTGGGACATCCGCGGCGGCTCGGCGACGGACGAGGCGATCGAGCTCTTCCACGCCGCGCCGGGCGGGGTGCGCTCGGCGCAGGCGTCGTCGCAGTCCGAGCGCTGGGAGTCGCTGGACACCGACGGCGCGACCGGCGTGATCCGGGATGTCGCGCACGCGTACTCGGCGGACGGCGGCCTCGCCATCCTGCGCGGCAACCTCGCGCCGGACGGCTCGGTGGTGAAGACCGCGGGCGTGGACCCGAGCATCCTGACCTTCTCGGGGCCGGCCGTCGTGGTGGAGTCGCAGGAGGCGGCGGTCGACGCCATCCTGACCAAGCGCGTCCAGGCCGGCGACGTCGTCGTGGTGCGGTACGAGGGACCGCGCGGCGGCCCGGGGATGCAGGAGATGCTGTACCCGACGTCGTTCCTGAAGGGCCGCGGCCTCGGGGCGAAGTGCGCGCTGATCACGGACGGCCGGTTCTCCGGCGGCACGTCTGGCCTCTCGATCGGGCACGTCTCGCCCGAAGCGGCGGCGGGCGGCACGATCGCGCTGGTGGAGGACGGCGACACGATCACGATCGACGTGGCGGCGCGCAGCATCCGGCTGGAGGTCTCCGACGCCGAGCTCGACGCCCGGCGCGAGGCGCTGGCCGCGGGCCACGGGTTCCGTCCGCTCGACCGCGAGCGTCCGGTGTCGGCGGCGCTGCGGGCCTACGCGGCGATGACGCTGTCGGCCGACCAGGGCGCGGCGCGGGACGTGGACCAGCTGACGCGAGCGGTGGTCCCGACCGCGTAAGCGCTCAGGAGGCGGTGCGCGGCTTCGCGGGCTTGCGCGGCTTCTTCTCCTTCGGCGGCATCCGCCCGACCTGCTCCAGCGCGACGCCGATCCACTCGCGCAGCCGGTCGGGCTCGTCGTGCCAGGCGGCCGGGAGGGAGACGTAGCCGCCCATCGGCCGCTCCGCCGGGCCGTACGGGCCGGTGCCGTCGATCGCCAGCAGCTCGTCCCGCACGGTCTCGTCGGGGAGGCGCACCCCGACGCTCTCGCCGAACAGGCCGGCGAACATGTTGCCGTTGACGAACGCGCCCAGGTTGGCGAACATCGGCTTGACCTCGACGCCGGGAGCGTCGGGGACGACTGAGCGGAACAGCTCCATCGTCTCCTGCGTGGGTCGTGGGATCTGCATGGCGACCTCCTCGCGCCCACCCTAAGCCCAGTGCGCACACTGCTGCCGCGGCGCTGCGGGAACCATCCGCGGCGTTCGGACACTATGTGAGTGTGAGGGGATCCCTGCTTGACGAGCCGGACGTGATCGAACGCGTCCGCGCCGACGACGCCGACGCGTTCGGGGTGCTGTTCGACCTGCACCACGACCGCGTCTTCCGCCAGGCGCTCCGGCTGACCGCCTCGGTGCACGACGCCGAGGACATCACCGCCGTGGTGTTCCTGGAGGCCTGGCGCCGCCGCGACGCCATGCGGGTCGTGAACGGGTCGGTCGTCGGGTGGCTGCTGGTGACGACGAACAACGTCTTCCGCAACCATCTGCGGTCGACCCGCCGCTACCGTGCTGCGCTCGCGGGCCTCCCGGCGCCGGAGCCCGCCCCCGACCACGCTGGCGGCGTCGACGACCGACTCGACGGCGACGCCCGGCGGGCCGCAGTGCGGGCGGCTCTCGCCCGGCTGCCCCGGCGCGACCAGGACATCCTCACCCTCTGCGTCCTCGAGGACTTCAGCACCGCTGCGGCCGCGGAAGCACTCGGGATCGCCGCGGGGACGGTGAAGTCGCGCCTCTCGCGGGCGAAGGCGAAGCTCTCCGCCCTCCTCCGGGAACAGGACCCCACGATCATGACGGGAGGCGCACGATGAACGGCGAGCCCACCTTCGACCCGCGCCGCAAGGCGGCGATCCGCGAACTGGTCGTGACCACGGCGGCGGACGGACGGTACGGCCGGGCGCGCAGGCGCACCGCGCTCGTGGTGACGCTGGTGCTGGTGGCGCTGGGCATCTCCGGCGGGAGCGTCGCGTACGCGCTCGGCACCGGGCTTCTGGCGCCGGCCAGTGCGCCGACGCCGACCACGACCGTCGCCCCGTCGCCGACGCCGTCACCCACCCCGCTGCCGACCACCGCACCGACCGCGACGCCCACGCAGGCGCCGGCGGCCGACGACCCGGCCGATCCGTCCACGTGGAGGATCGACGTCGATCGCATCGGCCCGGTCGCCCCGGGCCGACCGCTGGCCGACATCAAGGCGCAGCTCTCCGCCTTCACTGACGAGACGGAACCGATCTGCCTCCCGTTCAGCCTCTACCTCGGACTCCCGGACCGCACGACGCTGCGGATCATCGACGACAACGGAGACGGTGCGGCCGGCACGATCGAGCTGCTCGGTCATCCGCACAACGATGTCTCGCTCTCGCCGAAGACTGCCGAGGGGATCGGCCTCGGCTCGACCGCCGACGCACTCTTCGCAACGTACCCGGGCCTCGTGAAGACGGGCGAGTACAACGAGATCGCCGCGCAGTACACGCTCACGCGCAGCGACGGCGGGTGGATCGTGTTCAACGTGATCGAGGGAGAAGTCCAGGGCATCCAGATCGGCGCCGAGAAGGCCATCCCCCCGGAGCGCTGCCCCGCCTGAGCGCCGGTAGACTGGACCCCATCCCCCGCCACCGCCAGCAGCCTGGAGTGCCCGCGTGACCGACACCACCGTCCAGCATGTCGTCGACACCGTCGCGAACGCCGCCGCGACGCCGGAGAAGGAGCAGCCGTACGCGGCGCTCGGACTCAAGAGCGACGAGTACGCGCGCATCCGCGAGATCCTCGGCCGCCGTCCCACCTCGGGCGAGCTGGCGATGTACTCGGTGATGTGGTCGGAGCACTGCTCCTACAAGTCGTCCAAGATCTATCTGCGCCAGTTCGGCCAGAAGGTGTCGCCGGCGATGAAGAAGAACCTCATGGTCGGCATCGGCGAGAACGCCGGCGTCGTGGACGTGGGCGAGGGCTGGGCGGTCACGTTCAAGGTGGAGTCGCACAACCACCCGTCCTACATCGAGCCGTTCCAGGGCGCCGCGACCGGCGTCGGCGGCATCGTGCGCGACATCATCTCGATGGGCGCGCGCCCGGTCGCGGTCATGGACCAGCTTCGCTTCGGCCGCATCGACGACCCCGACACCGCGCGCGTCGTGCACGGCGTCGTCTCGGGCATCTCGTTCTACGGCAACTGCCTCGGCCTCCCGAACATCGGCGGCGAGACTTACTTCGACTCCGTCTACCAGGGCAACCCGCTGGTCAACGCGCTCTCGGTGGGCGTGCTGCGGCACGAGGACCTCCACCTCGCCAACGCGTCCGGCGCCGGCAACAAGGTCGTGCTGTTCGGAGCCCGCACCGGCGGCGACGGCATCGGCGGCGCGAGCATCCTGGCCTCCGACACGTTCTCGGCCGGCGGCCCGACCAAGCGCCCTGCGGTGCAGGTCGGCGACCCGTTCGCGGAGAAGGTGCTCATCGAGTGCTGCCTGGAGCTGTTCCGCGACAAGCTCGTGGAGGGCATCCAGGACCTCGGCGCGGCCGGCATCTCCTGCGCGACGAGCGAGCTGGCCTCCAACGGCGACGGCGGCATGTTCGTCGAGCTGGACAAGGTGCTGCTGCGCGACCCCACGCTCACGGCGGAGGAGATCCTCATGTCCGAGAGCCAGGAGCGGATGATGGCGGTCGTCAAGCCCGAGCTGCTCGACGCCTTCCTCGCCGTGACCGCCAAGTGGGATGTCGAGACCAGCGTGCTCGGCGAGGTCACCGAGACCGGCCGGCTCGTCATCAACTGGCAGGGCGAGGAGATCGTCAACGTCGACCCGCGCACCGTCGCGGTCGACGGCCCGGTCTACGAGCGCCCGGTCGCCTACCCGGCGTGGCTCGACGCCCTCCAGGCCGACACCGCCGCGGTGCTCCCGCGACCGTCGACCGGCGACGGGCTGCGCGAGCAGGTGCTCGCCCTCCTCGGCAGCGCCAACCTCGCCGACAAGAGCTGGATCACCGACCAGTACGACTACTTCGTGGGCGGCAACACCGCGCTCTCCTTCCCGGACGACTCCGGCATGATCCGCGTCGACGAGGAGAGCGGCCTCGGCTTCGCCATCGCGACCGACGCCAACGGCCGCTACTGCCAGCTCGACCCCAAGCAGGGCGCCAAGCTCGCCCTCGCAGAGGCCTACCGCAACGTGGCGGCCTCCGGCGCCGTGCCCGCCGCGGTCACCGACTGCCTCAACTTCGGCAGCCCGGAGAACCCCGAGGTCATGTGGCAGTTCTCGCAGGCGGTGGAGGGCCTCTCCGACGCCTGCCTGGAGCTGGAGATCCCGGTCACCGGCGGCAACGTGTCGTTCTACAACCAGACCGGCGACACCCCGATCTTCCCGACCCCGGTCGTCGGCGTGCTCGGCGTGATCGACGACGTCGCCCGCCGCATCCCGGCCGGCTGGCAGGACGAGGGCGAGAACATCTACCTGCTCGGCGTCACCCGCGAGGAGCTCGACGGCTCCGCGTGGGCCGGCACCGTGCACGGCCACCTCGGCGGCCTCCCGCCGGCGGTCGACCTCGCCGCCGAGCGCACCCTGGCGGAGACGCTGCACGCGGCCTCCGTGGAGGGCCTGGTCTCCTCCGCGCATGACCTCGCGGACGGCGGCCTCGCCCAGGCGCTGGCCGAGAGCGTCATGCGCTTCGGCGTCGGCGCGCGGGTCTGGCTCGGCGAGCTGCAGGAGCGCGACGGCGTGGACGCCGCGACCGCGCTGTTCAGCGAGTCCACCGCCCGCGTCATCGTCTCGGTGCCGCGCGAGGACGACGTCAAGTTCCGCGGCCTCTGCGAGGGACGCGGCGTGCCGCTCCTGCGCATCGGCGTCACCGACGCCGAGGTCGGCGCCCAGCCGGTGCTCGAGGTCCAGGACCTCTTCACCATCGGCCTGGAGGAGCTGCACGGCGTGCACCGCTCCACCCTCCCGGAGCACTTCGGCCCGACGGTCGCCTGACGCCATCCACCTGCCAGAACACGCCGTCTCGGTCGTTGCCGAGGCGGCGTGTTCTGTCAGTTGGTCGGTACGAGGTCGGCCTGGCGGCGCGTGAAGATGCGCACGCGCTGCTGCGTCAGCAGGATGCCGCCCAGCACGATCGCGGCGCCGACCGGCTCGTTCCAGCTCAGCTGCTCGCCGAGGACGAGGATGCCGAGCGCGACGCCGACGACGGGCGTCACGTAGGTGACTCCTGACGTCGCGGTGGGGCCCCAGGCGCGCAGCACATTCATGTTCCAGATGTAGACGACGCCGGTTCCCAGCGCGCCGAGCGCCAGCAGGCTGAGCAGCACCGGCCAGCTGAACGTGATCGGCGACAGGGCGACCACCGGCGTGAGCAGCAGCATGATCGCCGCCGCGAGACCGATGTTGAGGAACGCGACCGACGTGGCCGGGATGTCGCGGTGGCTGATGAACCGACGGATGTACCCGAACGAGAAGCCGTAGCAGGTGACCGCGCCGAGGCAGGCCAGCTGGCCCCAGACGCTGCCGGACAGCGCCGCGATCGACCACGGCCCGACCACTACGACGACGCCGACGACGCCGACCAGCACCCCGAGCACCTGGTCCCGGTTGAGCTTCTCGACGCGGAACGCCGCGGTGGCGAGGATCGCGGTGGTGATCGGCGTCACCGCGTTGTAGATGCTGGCGAGGCTGGACGACACGTACTGCTCGGCCCAGGCGAACAGCAGGAACGGCACCACGCAGTAGGTGATCGCCACGACCACGAAGTGCAGGTACACGATCGGCTGCTTCGGGAGGCGGCTGCGCGTGGCCAGCACGATGATCCCGAGCGTCACAGCCCCGAACACGAGGCGCGCCCACGCCACCTGCCCGAACGAGACGCCCGCCAGCGCCACCTTCATGAACAGGAAACTGGCGCCCCAGACGAGACCCATGGCGACGAACTGCAGAGCGACCTTCACCCGTCGAGGCTACTGCCCTCCACCGACGCCGACTGGCGGAAAACGGACGCAGCGGCACCGACCTGCCGACTCAGTCACGCACGGGGCGCGAGGAGGCCTCCGGGAAGTCCTCCCCCGGGAGCACGCCGTTCGCGGCCGTCATGTACTGCTTCCAGACCCGGTGCCGCAGCTGGTCGGCCTGGATGCCGCCGACCTTCGACCTCCGCAGCGACACGTCGCCGGTCACGTTGCCGACCCACACCGCGGTGGTCAGCCGGGTGGTCGATCCGACGAACCAGGTGTCCTTCTCGGAGTCCGTCGTGCCGGTCTTGCCGAACACCGGGACGCCGTCGTACGGGTTGGAGGCCGAGCCCGTGCCGCCGCGCAGCACGCCTTGCAGCGCGGTCGCCAGGGTCGCCGCGACCTCCGGCGATACCGCCTCCGCGCACCCGCTCGCCGGCACGGGGACCTCGGTGCCGTCCGGCCCGACGATCCGGTCGATCGCGATCGGCGCGCAGTAGACGCCCTTGTTGGCGATCCCGGCGAAAGCCGCGGCCATCCGCACCGGCGAGACCTCGTTCGTGCCGAGCACGTCGGACACGTACGACGTGAGCGGCTTGCCGTCGGCGCGCTTCACACCGAAGGCCTCGGCCGTCTTGCGGATCTCGCACTGGTCGAGTTTCTGCGCCATCGAGAAGTAGGCGCCGTTCACCGACTGCGCGGTGGCGTAGCGGATGGAGACGTTCCCCGGACGCTGGCCGCTGTCGTTCTTCGGGGAATACGTGCCGGTGCCCGACCCCTGGCAGCTGTCCTTGAAGGAGGACAGGGCGAGTGCGCGCGAGTCGCCGTTGACGACGTCGTTGAGCGACCGCCCGTCCTTCAGCCACTCCGCCAGCGTGAACACCTTGTATGTCGAGCCTGACTGGAAGCCGCTCGAACCGCCGTAGGCGTAGTCGGTGCCGTAGTTGACCGCCGTGTTCTCGGGCGACGTCGCCTCCGGGTCCGCGTTGAACGCCTTGTTCTGCGCCATCGCCAGGATGCGGCCGGTGCCCGGCTCGACCGTGACCAGCGACGAGCCCAGGTCGAGCACCTCGGTGCTGCGCGGCACGTACGCGTCGACCGCGGCGACGGCGGACGCCTGAAGGTCGAGGTCGAGCGTCGTGTAGATGTCGTAGCCGCCCCGTTTGAAGGCACTGTACCTCGAGTCCGTGGCATCCGGCAGGATGTTCTCGTTCTCGATCACGCGCTGCACGTAGTCGCAGAAGAAACCGGCGCCCACCACGTTCGCCGTGACGCAGCCGGTGGCCGGCGGGGTGATGTCCGGCTCGACCGGGGAGGCCACCGCCTCGTCGTGCTGCGCCCGGGTGATCTTCTTCTCCTTCAGCATCGAGGCGAGGACGTCGTTGTCACGGCGGAAGGTGTTGTCCCCGATGTTCTCCGCGGCGTCGATGCGGAGGCCGTTGGGCTCGTTGACGGTCGCGATGAGCGAGGCGGCCTGCGCCAGGGTCAGCTCGGAGGCGTTCACGCCGTAGTAGTACTCCGCAGCCGCCTGGATGCCGTACACCGAGCCGCCGAAGTGCGCGATGTTGAGGTAGCCCAGCAGGATCTGGTCTTTCGTGAGCGCCTTCTCCAGCCCGATCGCGAGGCGCATCTCCCGGAGCTTCCTGTCCATGCTGGTCTTGGTGGCCTCCCGGTACGCGGCCTCGCGCTCCTCCTTGTCG
The DNA here is from genome assembly GCF_057655165.1 of Leifsonia sp. Soil_N53. NCBI lineage: Bacteria > Bacillati > Actinomycetota > Actinomycetes > Micrococcales > Microbacteriaceae > Leifsonia > Leifsonia sp. Soil_N53. The sequence continues at coordinate 17,432 of NZ_JBDGMM010000047.1, read as the reverse complement.
CGCAGAGCCTCCGCGCGCTGCATCAGGATGTTCTTGACGTACTGCATGGTGATGGTGGAGGCGCCGGAGCCGATCTCGCCGGACGCCGCGTTGCCGAGCGCCGCCCGCAGGGCCGACGTGAAGTCCACGCCGCCGTGGCTGTAGAACCGCGGATCCTCGGTGGAGATCAGCGCGTCCCTGACGAACGGGGACACCGCGTCCCATCCCACGTTCTTGCGGTTCTGCTCGTACACGGACGCGAGGAGCACCGGCTCGCCCGCGCGGTTCTTGGCGTAGATGTCCGTCGTCTGCGCGAGCGCGTCCGGGGTCAGGGCCTCCGGCATCGTCTCGAAGACGTGGATGCCGGTCTCCGTCGCGACGCCGGCGACCGCGACCACCGGCGCCAGCATCGCGCTGACCAGCACGCCGGCGGTCACGCTGAGTGCGATGAAGCCGGCCGCGGCCGCCGCGCGCCGACGTGGTTGTCTCGAGTCGTGCTGTTCCCCCATAGCCTCCCAGCCTGCCGGAGTCATCTGAGAAAAGCCTGACGTGTGATATACACACCAGCGCGTGGAAACGCAGTCCCTGGCCCGGACTCCGCCCGTGCGTCATGCTGGTGCCACCCGTCGGGAATACTTCCAGCTCGGCGTCGTTATATGCGTTTGCATAGATACGGCGAGAACCAACCTGAGGAGCCAGCAATGCAGTACGGAATCTTCTCCGTCAGCGACATCACCCGCGACCCGGTCTCGGGCGAGACCCCGAGCGAGGCGGAGCGCATCGACGCGATCGTGAAGATCGCCACGCACGCGGAGGAGGTCGGGCTGGACGTCTTCGCGATCGGCGAGCACCACAACCCGCCGTTCTTCTCCTCGTCGCCCACCACCCTGCTCGCCCACATCGCCGCCCTTACCGAGCGGCTGATCGTGACGACCTCCACGACCCTGATCACCACGAACGACCCGGTGCGCCTCGCCGAGGAGTACGCGATGCTCCAGCACCTGTCGAAGGGCCGGATGGACCTCATGCTCGGCCGCGGCAACACCGGTCCGGTGTACCCGTGGTTCGGCCAGGACATCCGCCAGAGCCTGCCGCTCGCGCTGGAGAACTACAACCTCCTGCACCGGCTGTGGCACGAGGACGTCGTGGACTGGGAGGGCAAGTTCCGCACGCCGCTGCAGGGCTTCACCTCCACCCCGCGCCCGCTCGACGACGTGCCGCCGTTCGTCTGGCACGGCAGCATCCGCACCCCGGAGATCGCCGAGCAGGCCGCGTACTACGGCAACGGCTTCTTCGCGAACAACATCTTCTGGCCGAAGGAGCACTACCAGCGCCTGATCGCGTTCTACCGCGAGCGCTTCGAGCACTACGGCCACGGCACCGCCAAGCAGGCGATCGTCGGCCTCGGCGGCCAGGCCTACATCGGCAAGACCTCGCAGGAGGCCAAGAAGGAGTTCCGCCCCTACTTCAACGAGGCTCCGGTCTACGGCAACGGCCCGACCATGGAGGAGTTCACCGAGGCGACCCCGCTGACCGTCGGCAGCCCGCAGGAGGTCATCGACAAGACGCTGACCTTCCGCGAGTGGGCGGGCGACTACCAGCGCCAGCTCTTCCTGATGGACCACGCCGGCCTCCCGCTGAAGACCGTCCTCAAGCAGCTCGACCTGCTCGGCGAGGAGGTCATCCCGGTGCTCCGCAAGGAGACCGAGGCCCGCAAGGACCCGGAGACCCCCGAGGCGCCCACGCACGCGTCGCTCGTCGCGGCCAAGTACGGCGACGCCGCACCGCGGCAGCCGCGCCCGAACGCGAACCGCGGCGACAACGTGACCGGCGCCTCCCCGTACCAGGACTCGGCCGACGAGTTCCAGGCGGACTACCCGGCGCTCTGAGCGCCGCCGGTTCACGCTTCGATTGCGAGAGAAGGACACCATGACCAGCACCGACCAGCGCCCGTTCCGGGTGGTCGTCGTCAACGCGGGCGTCAGCGACCCGTCGTCCACCAAGATGCTCGCCGACCGCCTCGCCCTGCGCGTGGAGGCCGCCGCCCAGCGCGACGGCCACACGGTCGAGACGCAGAACCTCGACCTGCGGGAGATCCTCCCCGAGCTGTCGGGCGCACTCGCGTCCGGGCACCTCGGCCCGCGCTTCACCGCGGCGATCGAGGCCCTCGCCGCGGCGGACGGCATCATCGCGACCGCACCCGTCTACAAGGCCGGCCCGAGCGGACTGTTCAGCTCGTTCTTCCAGGTGCTCGACAACGACCTCCTGATCGCGAAGCCCGTCGTGCTCGGCGCGACGGCCGGCACGGCCAGGCACGCGCTCGTCGTCGACGAGCAGATGCGCTCGATGTTCGCCTACCTGCGGACGATGACGGCGCCGACCTCCGTGTTCGCGTCGACCGAGGACTGGCAGGACAACTCCCTCGGCAAGCGGATCGACCGCGCGGCCCGCGAGCTGGTCGTCCTCATGGAGACCGGCGTGGAGGCCCGCATCAAGGACACCTCGTGGAGCAGCTACCAGCACGAGTTCGGCTCGGCCGGCGGCAACGAGCTGGGGATCGACCTCGGCTCCGACCTGATGCGGCTGGCGGCGGGCGGCACGCTCGGGGGGCCGGCCCGGAGCTGACGCGGCGGCGGTCGCTCCTCCCTCTAGGCTTGTGCCACGCACGACCGATGGGAGGGGCGCCGCCGTGACTGCCGTAGAGGGTCATCTCCGTTTCGATCACGACGCTCTCCGGAGCGCGGCCGACCTCTCTCAGGCCGGCAAGGACGCCCGGTCGCGCGTGCCGCGCGGCGTGCACGGCGAGTACTCGCCCGCGGCCGACCGCGACCCGGTCGGCATCCTCAAGCGGCAGCACGAGCACCGCGTCTCCGAGCTGATCCCGCTCCGGCTGGAGCGGATGACCGCGAACCCGTTCGCCTTCTACCGGGGATCGGCGGCCATCCAGGCGGCCGATCTCGCCGACGCACCGCGGACCGGCGTCGACGTGACGATCTGCGGCGACGCGCACGTCGCCAACTTCGGGATCTATGCGTCACCGGAGCGCACTCTGGTCTTCGACCTCAACGACTTCGACGAGTCCGCCTACGGCCCGTGGGAGTGGGACGTGAAGCGCTTCCTCACCAGCGTCGTGCTGGCGGCGCGCCAGCGCGGCTTCGGCGACTCGAAGGTCAGGGCCGTCACGCTGGAGGCCGCCGCCGCCTATCGCACCGCCCTGCGGCAGATGACCGGGCTCGGCGTCCTGGAGCGCTACTACCTCCGCGCCGATGTGAGCAGGGGCCGGCGTGCGTCGTCGTCGCAGCGGGTGATCGACCGCGCGGTCGAGGCGGCGGCCCGGCGCACGTCCGCACGGGTCGCGCGCAAGATCATGCGTCGTGCGGCGGACGGCGCGATGACGATCGTCGAGGACCCGCCCGTGCTCGCCCATGTCCCCGACGCCGCGGAGCAGAACGTGCTCGAGATCATCCGCGCCTACCGCGCAACGGTCCCCGCGGACATCGCCGTCCTGTTGTCGCAGTACGTCGCGACGGATGCGGCCCGCCGCGTCGTCGGCGTCGGCAGTGTGGGAACGCGCTGCTACATCATCGTCCTCACCGGGCCGGCCGGTGAGCCGCTGGTGCTCCAGGTGAAGGAGGCGAGCGAGTCCGTCGCGGTCGAGTTCGGCGGCGCGACCGCCGGACGTGCCCCGGCGTTCGACGACCGCGCGCACCGTGACGAGCACGGTCATCGCGTGGTCGCCAACCAGAGGGTCCTGCAAGCGGTGAGCGATCCGTTCCTCGGCTACGTGAACACGGGCGGCCACGCGTACTACGTCCGGCAGTTCCGCGACCAGAACGTGTCGATCGAGACCGAGACGCTCGACTTCCGGCCGTTCGCCGACTACATCGACGCGTGCGCCACCGTGCTCGCGCGTGCCCACGCGCAGTCCCCCGCTGCATCGTTCATCGCCGGCTACCTCGGCAGCGGTACGGCGTTCGACACGGCTGCGGTCGAGTGGGCCTTCGCGTACGCCGACCAGGCCCACGCGGACTACCTGACGGTGCGCCAGGCGGTCGAGGACGGCGAGTTCGCCGGGCCTGCCGCCGCCGACCCCGTTCTCACCTAGAAGCCGGAGGCCGGTGGGGCAGAACCCCCGAGTATCCTTTGGGAAACGGAAGGAGCCGCGTGGACATTCTGGGCGTGCTGGAGTGGATCGGCGCCATCGTCTGCCTGATCCTTGCACTGACCGGGCTCATCCCGGTGGTCGCCGCCGCGGCGACGTTCCTCGTCATCCCGTTCCACGCGTGGATCAACCACTACAAGAAGGCCGCGCCGTACCTCCCGCGGGTCGCCGTCGTCGTTCCCGCCTGGAACGAGGGGGCCGTGATCGGGGCCTCCATCGACCGGTTGATGAGCCTCGACTACCCCAAGGAGGCCCTCCGGATCTACGTGGTCGACGACGCCAGCACCGACGACACCGGCGCCATCGTGACGAGCCGCGCCGCGCAGTACCCGGGGAACGTGTTCCTGCTGCGCCGCGAGCAGGGCGGCCAGGGCAAGGCGCACACGCTCAACCACGGCATCGAGCGCGTCCTCGCCGAGGACTGGATGGAGGCGCTCCTGATCATGGACGCCGACGTCATCTACCAGCCCGATTCACTGCGGCGGATGACCAGGCACCTGGCCGACCCCGAGGTCGGCGCCGTCTCCGCGTACATCCTCGAAGGCAGCCGCGACCGCAACTCGCTCACCAAGTTCGTCAGCGTCGAGTACGTGCTCTCGCAGCCGGCCGCGCGGCGCGCGCAGAACGTGCTCGGCGCACAGGCGTGCCTCGCCGGCGGCGCGCAGCTCCACACCCGCGAGAACCTGATCGCCATCGGCGGCCGGGTGGACACCACGACGCTCGCCGAGGACACCATCACGACGTTCGAGACGCAGCTGCGCGGAAAGAAGGTCGTGTTCGAGCCGCACGCGCACGTCCTCGCCGAGGAGCCGCGCACGGTCGACGCGCTCTGGATGCAGCGGCTGCGCTGGGCGCGCGGCAACGTGTCGGTCACCGCCCGTTACGCGAAGGTGTGGTTCCGGCCGTCGCGCGTCCACCACCTGGGCGCCTGGACCTTCGGGATCGTCTGGTTCAGCCTGTGGCTGCTCCCGCTGATCATGGTGACCTCGGCGATCGGCCTCGCCGGGCTGCTGTTCCTGCAGAACGAGCTGGCCGCGACGATCTTCCGCGTCCTGTGGATCTCCGCGGCGCTCGCCTACCTGTTCGTGCTCGTCCTCGGCTCGCTCACCGACGCGAGGACCAGTCGCAGAGAGCTGGGCCACATCCTGCTGTTCCCGGGCATCATCAACATGATCGTGATGATCACGGCGCTGTTCCCGCCGATCACGCTCGTCTGGCTGCCCGGGCTGTTCGGGATCACGCTCAGCGACGAAGCGCTGTTCGTCCTGACGCTCGCGATCTACATCTGGATCCCGTTCTCCATGGTCGTCGCCTGGCTCGCCCGGCAGTCCGAGCGCACCCGCGCGGGACGCTGGCTGGCGCCGGCGTTGATCTACCTGGCCGGCTACGGGTCGCTGCTCTGCGCGATCACGTTCGACTCCTACCTGAAGGAGCTCGCCGGCGCCGAGGCGCGCTGGGACAAGACGGAGAAGGTCGGCCGGGTCGCGGCGGGCTGACGTCGCGGCCGGTGTCCGGACTGCTCAGTCGACCAGCGTGAGCTTGACCGGGACGTTGCCGCGGGTGGCGTTGGAGTACGGGCAGACATGGTGCGCCTTCTCCATCGTCTCCTCGGCGACCCCTCGGCCGAGGCGCGGGAGGTACACGTCGAGCTCGACCGCGAGGCCGTAGCCGCCCTGGCCGTTGTCGCCGATGCCCACGCTCGCCGAGACGGCGGCGTCGCTCGTGTCCAGCTTCTGCGAGCGGCCCACCGCGTGGACGGCGCTCAGGAAGCACGCCGCGAAACCGGCGGCGAACAGCTGTTCGGGGTTGGTGCCCTCCCCCGAGCCGCCGAGCTCGCGGGGCGGGCGGGTGTCCAGGTCGATCAGGTCGTCCTCGCTGCGGACGTGACCGTCGCGTCCGCCTCCCGAGGCGTGCGCGATGGCGGTGTAGGCGATGTGCATGGCCTCAGCCCAGTCCACGGGTCTGAGCGTCCGCTGAGAGCGCGCCCAGGATCCTGATGTAGATGGATTCCGGTAGCGTTGCCTGCGATGAGAGTGCACGGCGTGACGCAGACCACTGAGACCCGCGAGCTCACGGCGGAGGCGGACGACGCCGAGACGGCACGCGCGCTCGTCACGGAGCAGGTGCCGGAGGGCTTCGAGCTGCTGCAGGTGCACAACGCCATGCCGCGAGGCGGGCGCGTGATCGCGACCGCGGTCATCCGGTCGTCGGCGACGCAGCTCGTGGAGGCCGACGGCGCCGACTACACGGCCGCCCGCGACGCCCTGCGTGCCCGGGTGCCGGAAGGGCACCGGCTGCTGTCGATCGTCGTCGACGACTGACCGCCGCGCGCGAGCCGCGCGCGAGGGTCAGCGGAGGCCGAACTCCTGATCCGAGGCGGCCTCCAGCAGCGGCCACAGCCGGGCGCCGATGCGCGGCGAGCGCGAGGACCGCGTGGCCCGTCCGGTCGCCGGCGGCCCCTTGGTGAGGCCGGCCGGCCCCAGGTAGTCGTCGCCGGTCAGCGTGGGATCGAGCACGGCACGCACCGGAACCCACGCGCCGTGGTCCTTGCCCTGCGTCCACGCCGCCTGCAGGTTGTCGGCGAACCGCTTGGCACGGCTCGGCTGGTTGACGCCGTGGACTCCCGGGGTCCGGCCGGAGGTCGAGTAGCCGGGCTGCACCACCAGGCTGGTGACGCCGCTGCCCGTGGCGCGGAGCCGGCGCTCCAGTTCGAACCCGAACACCTGCGCGGCGATCTTCGACCGCGAGTACGCCCGCCACGCGGTGTACGAGCGCTCGAGCTGGAGGTCGTCGAGCCGGAGCGAGCCGAGCCGGCTGGCGAGTGAGCCGAGAGTGACGAGCCTGGCGCCCTCACCGCGTTCGAGCGCCGGCAGCGCCCGGGCGACGAGCCGGAAGTGCCCGAGCACGTTGGTGGAGAGCACCAGCTCGTTGCCGTAGCGATCGGTGCGGCGCTCTCGCGGCGGGTGCACCATCCCCGCGTTGAGCACGAGGGCGTCCACCCGCTCGCGTTCGAGCAGAGCGTCGGCGAGCGCGTCGACGGAGCCGCGGTCGGTGACGTCGAGCGGGGTGGCCTCCACCCGTGCGCCGCGCACGCGCCTGCGGATGGCCGCGACGGCCGCCTCGGCGCGCTCCTGGTCCCGGCAGGCCAGGATCACGCGTGCGCCGGCACGGGCGAGCTGCTCGCCGGTGAAGTAGCCGACGCCGGCGTTGCCGCCCGTGATGACGACCGTCCGGTCGCGGGCGTCGGGGAGCTCCGCAGGATCCCAGCCCACCGGCCTAACGGCCGTTCTCGGAGGCGATGCGCTCGTGGTGGTGGATGACCTCCGCGACGATGAAGTTCAGGAACTTCTCCGCGAACGCGGGGTCGAGGTGGCTCTCCTCGGCGAGCACCCGGAGGCGCTGGATCTGCTCGCGCTCGCGTACCGGGTCGGCCGGCGGGAGGCCGTGCTCCGCCTTCAGGGCGCCGACCTGCTGGGTGAACTTGAACCGCTCCGCGAGCATGTGGATGACGGCCGCGTCGATGTTGTCGATGCTCTGCCGGATGCTCCGCAGCCGCTCCAGCGCCTGCACGGTCGACTCGTCGTTCTCAGCCATGCTCCGACCCTACCGGGCCGGAGGGTGACGCAGCTCGGGGGTTGCGCTCATCGGGTTCCTGATTTACTCTATGCGTAGATGATCTACTCACGGAGTAAAGGAGACGCACCATGTGGACCACCCAGGAGACCGCAGTGACCACGCTCCCTCGCGAGCGCGTCTGGGAGGCCGTCCGCGACCTCCACACCGGCGCGCTCACGTACGACGGCGCCGACCGGTTCGAACTGCACGGCGCGTTCGCCGTGGGAACCGAGCTGACCGTCACGCCCGTCGGACAGGAGCCCATCCACTCCCGCATCGACGTGCTGGAACCCGGCCACACGTACGCCGACGTGACCGACTTCGGCGACGTCCGGCTGACCTTCCGTTACGACCTGGAGGACGAATCGGCAGGTGAGCCGGCCGGCACGCGCGTGCGCTACTCCCTCACGATCGATGGCGCAGGGGCCGACGCGGTCGGTCCGGAGCTCGGCCCGCAGATCAGCGCCGACTTCCCCGAGTCGCTCGCCGCGCTGCTGGCCGAGGCGGAGCGCCGCGCAGGACAGACCACACTGGACGTATGACCGACTTTCCCGAGGGGCCGGCGACCAGCCCCGGCTTCCTGCTCTGGCACGCGACGCTGCGCTGGCAGCGCGCGATGGTGGAGGCGTTGCGGCCGCACGACCTGACCCACGCCCAGTTCGTGCTGCTCGCCACCGTCTGGTGGCTGAACGGCCGCTCCGAGAGCCCGAGCCAGGCCCGGCTGTCGGAGCAGACCGGCTCCGACCCGCGGATGACCTCGGAGGTCGTGCGGCGACTCGTCGCGAAAGGACTGGTCGAGCGCGCCCAGGACGCGACGGACAGCCGCGCGAACGTGCTGAGGGTGACGGGAGCGGGCGCCGCCGCGGCCGAGGCGGCCATCGGGTCGGTCGAGGCCGCGGACGCGACGTTCTTCGCTGAGGCGCAGGAGGCCGCGCCGGGGGCGTTGCTGCCGGTGCTGCACGCGATGGCGGGGCGCTGACTCCGGTTCCGAGCCCGGGCCCGGTCGGTCCTGGTCCGACGCCGAACCGCCCCGATACGGTGGAGGCATGACCGAGACGCACCTCACCGCCCCCCTGGACGAGCGCTCGACGACCGACCTGGCCGCGTCCGGCCTCCGGCTCGCGCTCGTCGACCTGACGGACTCCGCCGCCCTCGACGCCTGGATCGTCGCGGACTTCCGCGGCTTCCACGGCCGCCGCCCCAGCGCGGAGGTGCTGGAGGAGGCCCGGGCGAACTTCGGCGGCCGGCGCACCACCGCGGTCTACGACGAGGGTGTGGTCACCCCGGTGGGCACGGTCAACTCCTGGGTCGCACCGCTCACCGTCCCGGGCGGCGGCAGCCTGGACGCGTGGGCGATCAGCTCGGTCACGGTCGCGCCGACGCACCGCCGCAGAGGCGTCGCGACCGCCCTGCTCGGCGCGGAGCTGCGCACGGCGCACGCGCTCGGCGTCCCCGCCGCCATCCTCACCGTCTCCGAGTCCACGATCTACGGGCGCTGGGGCTTCGGCCCGGCCACCTTCATCACCGGCTGGAGCGTCGACACCAAGCGGGTGCGCTGGGCCGGAGGCCCGACCCCGGGCCGGCTGACGTTCACGACGCCCGACGAGTACCGGGAGACCGGCCGCGCGGTCCTGGCCGAGCAGATGGCCGCGCGCCACGGCGAGATCGCGCTCGAACCCTACCTGGCGGACCGGCTGATCGGCCCGCTGAAGGGCGACGACGACGCGGCCCGCTACCTCCTGGTGCGCTACGACTCGCCCGAGGGACGGCCGGAGGGCTTCGTCAGCTACCTGGTCCGCGGCGGGGACGAGGACTTCTCCCGCCACGTCGTCGAGGTCAACTACCTGGCCGCGACGAGCGACGCCGCGCTCACCGCCCTCTGGCGCTACCTCCTCGAACTCGACCTGGTCGCCGAGGTGAAGGCGTGGACGCGCGGCGTGGACGAGCCGGTGCAGCTCCTGGTGCAGGACATCCGCGGGGCCGGCATCACGAGCGTCCAGGACCACCTGTGGGTGCGCATCCTCGACGTGCCTGCGGCGCTGACCGCGCGCCGCTACGAGAGCGACGGCGACCTCGTCCTGGAGGTCACCGACGACCTCGGCTTCGCCGGCGGCCGCTACCGGCTGATCGTCGAAGACGGCGAGGCCCGCGTCGAGTCGACCGCCGACGCGCCCGACATCACCCTGCCGGTGGAGTCGCTGGGCAGCGTCTACCTCGGCCACGACCTGGCGCGCGGGCTGGCGCTGGCCGGGCGCATCCACGGCGACGCGGAGTCGCTCGACCGGTTGTTCCGCACGTCGGTGCCGCCGCGACTGAGTACGTGGTTCTAGGGGGTGCGAGCCGGAATAGCGGCATAGTTATTCCGGATTGAGGGGTGTAAACCGGAATAACGGGTGGCTTATTCCGGTTTGGGCTGTTTGAATGGAATAACCGCAGCATTATTCCGGGTGGGGAGGCCGAATGAGCGACGTCATGGACTGGCTTCCGCACGGTGCCGAGACCGTTCCGTGGCGAAGCAGGAGCGGCCGCGGCTCGCGAGCCGATCGGATGCTCACCTCCGTCGACGCGACGATCCCGCCGTTCATCGCCGACCGGGTGTTCGCGAGCGACCCGTCAATCCAGGTCGCTCAGGAGTCTGCCATCCGCGCCCTCGCCGAGCTCGACGCCGACACCGGTCCGGGAGCCGGCGCGATCTCCGCGTTCCTGATCCGCACTGAGTCGATCGCCTCCTCGAAGATCGAGCACATCGAGGCCACCACCGAGGACTTCGCCCGAGCGCTCGTCGGCGTCCGGGCGAACACCAGCGCGACCTCGATGGTCTCCGCGTCGCGCGCCATCATGCGGATGGTCGACGACGCCGGCAGAACCGGTCGCGTCACCCTCGAGTCGATGCTCGATGCCCATCGGACACTCCTGGCCGACGACCCGAGCGAGGTCGGGTACGCCGGACGGGTCCGCGACATGCAGAACTGGATCGGCGGCAGTGATTTCTCGCCGATCGGCGCCGACCACGTCCCACCGGCGGTGGAGCGCGTCCTTCCGCTGCTCCACGACCTGGTGGAGTTCGCGAACCGCGACGACGTCCCCGTCATCGCACAGGCGGCGATCGCGCACGCCCAGTTCGAGTCGATCCACCCGTTCACCGACGGGAACGGACGCATCGGACGCGCGCTCATCGGCGCGATCTTCCGCCGCCGTGGGATGACGTCGATCACGACGCCGCCCGTCGCCTCCTCCCTCGCCGCGGACCAGGACGGCTACTTCGGCCTGCTGGGCGAGTACCGCCGCGGGATGGCGGCGCCGATCGTCCGCGAGCTCGCCGACGCGACCCGCATCGCGGCCGAGGAGGCGCTGGTGTCCGTGCGCGCCATCCGGGCACTCCCCGGAGAGTGGAACGCCGCTCTTGCGCCCCGTCCGGGCGGCGCGCTCGCCGCGGTTGTCGACGGCCTGCTCGACACGCCCGTCTTCGACGCCGAGTCCGTCGAGGATCGGATCGGGCGATCGACCTCAGCGACCTACGAGGCGCTTGACCGCCTGGAGCACTCGGGAATCACCCTCCGCATCACGAACCGTCAGCGCAACCGCGTCTGGGCGGTCACTGCGATCATCGACGAGCTGGATTCGCTGGACTGGCGGATCGCCGCGCGGGCACGACGCCGGAGCTCGCCGGAGCTCCTGGAGCTGCTCGGCCCCTAGCCCAGCGGCTCTGCCCTAATCCACCAGGTCGTGGCGCACGACGATCTCGTCGCGGGCCGGGCCGACGCCGATCGCCGAGATGCGGGCGCCGGAGATGGCCTCCAGGGCGAGCACGTAGTCCTGGGCGTTTTTCGGGAGGTCCTCGAACGTGCGGGCGCCGCTGATGTCCTCGGTCCAGCCGGGGAACTCCTCGTAGATCGGGACGGCGTGGTGGAAGTCGGTCTGCGAGGACGGGACCTCGTCGTGGCGCACCCCGTCGACGTCGTAGGCGACGCAGACCGGGATGCGCTCGATTCCCGTGAGGGTGTCGAGCTTGGTGAGGACGAAGTCCGTGACGCCGTTGATGCGGGCGGTGTAGCGGGCGACGGGCGCGTCGTACCAGCCGGTGCGGCGCGGGCGGCCGGTGGTGGTGCCGAACTCGAAGCCGCGCTCGCGGAGGAACTCGCCCCACTCGTCGAACAGCTCCGTCGGGAACGGCCCGGCTCCGACGCGCGTGGTGTACGCCTTCACGATGCCGATCACCCGGTCGATGCGGTTCGGGCCGATGCCCGAGCCGGTCGCGGCGCCGCCGGAGGTGGAGCTGGAGGAGGTGACGAACGGGTAGGTGCCGTGGTCGACGTCCAGCATGGTCGCCTGGCCGCCCTCGAAGAGCACGTACTTGCCGTCCTCCAGCGCCTGGTGCAGCAGCAGCGAGGAGTCCACCACCATCGGGCGCAGCCGCTCGGCGTAGCTCAGCAGCTCCTCGACGACCTCGTCCACGCCGATGGCGCGGCGGTTGTAGACCTTCACCAGCAGGTGGTTCTTCTGGTCGAGGGCGCCCTCCACCTTCTGCCGCAGGATGTTCTCGTCGAAGAGGTCCTGGATGCGGATGCCGACCCGGTTGATCTTGTCGGCGTAGGTCGGGCCGATGCCGCGGCCGGTCGTGCCGATCTGGCGCTTGCCGAGGAAGCGCTCCGTCACCTTGTCGATGGTGCGGTGGTACTGCGTGATCACGTGCGCGTTCGAGCTGACTTTGAGGCGGGACACGTCGACACCGCGCGCGATGAGCCCGTCCAGCTCCTGGAACAGCACCTCGAGGTCGACGACGACGCCGTTGGCGATGACGGGCGTGACGCCCTGGGTCAGGATGCCGGAGGGCAGCAGGTGCAGCGCGTACTTCTCGTCGCCGACGACGACCGTGTGACCGGCGTTGTTGCCGCCGTTGAACTTGACGACGTAGTCGATGCGGCTGCCGAGCAGGTCGGTGGCTTTGCCTTTGCCTTCATCGCCCCACTGGGCGCCGATGATCACGATCGCGGGCACGTTTCGTCCTCTCGATGGTCGGGAGTGCGTCGGCGCGTCGCGGACGACCGTCGCACTCGATCCTATCGCGACCGGTTTCCCGGGGCCGTCAGGGCGTCACCTCCATCAGCGCACCGACCCGGAGGGCGTTGGCGAAGACGGTGAGCGCCGGGTTGAAGCCACCGTTCGTCACATGCAGCGAGGCGTCGGCGACGTAGACGTTCGTGGTGCCCCAGAGCAGTCCGCTCGGATCGCAGGCGCCGGAGGCCGGGTCGGCCGACAGCCGGACCGTCCCAGCCGAATGCTCCTGCCCCTGAGGCGCGACGGGATGCTCGACGACGGCGATGTCCGTCCCGCCCGCCGCCTCCAGCCAGTCGGCGCAGTGCCCGGCCATCGTGGCGACGTTGCTCCGCGTCGCGTCGTGCGCTCTCCCTCGCAGCCGAACGGCCGGCATCCCGCGCCGGTCGACGAGCGTCGGGTCGAGGCTCACCCAGGTCTCCTCGTGGGGGATCTCCTGCACCATCGCCATGGTCCCGGCGAGGTTGGCCGTCTCGCGCATCCACTTCTTGTGCTGCGCACCGAAGGGCCGCGGCGCCAGACGGCGTCCCGCCTGGGCCTTGTCGTACGGGAACTGGAGGGGGGCGTCGAAGATCACACCGCCGCCCCAGCCGTGCGGGTCGTCGTGCATGAAGTCGACCGTGGCGACGGAGTGCCCTGGCCCCACGGTCTCCTTGATGTCAGGACCCGCACCCGCCACCGCGACGGCGACTCCGTGGGTCATGTGGTTGCGGCCGACCCAGGAATTGCCGAGCCCCGAGGCGAGCAGAAGCCGGGCCGACTCGATGGCGCCGGCCGAGACGACGACGCGGTCGGCGCGGAGCCGCAGCTCGCGCTCGCCGTTCGCGTCCTCGACGACCAGGGTGACTCCCGTCGCGGTTCCGCGCCCGTCGTGCAGAATCCGGGTCACCTGCGCCGAGAGGAGCAGGTCGGTCCGCCCGGTCGCGAGCGCCCGCGGGATGAAGGTGTTGTGCGACCCGTTCTTGGCGTCGACGGGGCACGCGTGCCCGATGCACTGAGGGCAGCGGACGCACGCGGCACGACCGGCCCGGGGGACGCTGTTCATGGCGAACGGGATGGGCGAGGTCGTGAGGCCGAGCCGTCGTCCCGCGGCGGTCAGGGCGTCCCGGGTGCGGTCGGAGGGCATCGCCGGCATGGGGTAGCCCCGCCGGCGGGGCGTCGCCCTCCCGACGGCGCTCGCGGCGTCGCCGGCCACGCCGAGCTCCCACTCCGCGCGCTCGTAGTACGGCTCGAGCTCGGCGTAGTCGAACGGCCAGTCGGCGAGCGTGCTCCCGGCCGGCGATCCGTAGGTGGAGGCCATCCGGAAGTCCTGCTCCCAGAATCGCCACGACATCCCCTGCCACACCCGCGTTCCGCCGCCGAGGACCATCGCGTTCAGGCCGTACGCGAGCGCGTCGCCCTCTCCCGGCAGGACCAGAGTCGAGCCGTCGTCGCGCTCCAGCACCCGCGGATTGCCTGCGTGCGGACCGACGGTCACGTCGTAGCGGCCGGTCCGCTTGCCCTGGAGATGGTTGCCGCGCAGCTCGCTGTTCCTCAGCGGTCGGGAGCGGTCGATGAGCAGCACATGCCGGCCGCGTTCGGCGAGCTCGGCGGCGACAGCGCCGCCACCCGCACCGGCGCCCACGACGATCACGTCGTAGTGGTCGTCGAGCTCCGTCGCCCGGACGCCGGCGGGAACGTCCGGATCGACGGGCGTGACGCCGGCCGGGACCGGCGAGTACCGCAGCATCCTCCAGCCCGCGGGCTCGCTCGTGCCGGCGTAGTAGCCCTGGTACGCGACGGTCATCACGGCCTCCACCGCGGGAGCGGCCGTCTCGTCGGCGAGCAGACCGGCGACGATGGCTGCGCGCCGATCGGAGGACAGCGTCGCGAACGGGCGGCCGCTGGACTCCGCGGCGCGGTCGGCGAGCTCGACGGCGGTCCGCAACGGCGCCTGCGCCCAGGTCAGGAAGTCGGCGGCGTGCGCGCTCAGCAGGCGTTCGCCTCCGCCCTCCCAGCCTCCCGGCCACTCGTCGGCCGGGATGACGGCGTCGAACAGGGCGGCCAGGGTGGCCTGACGATCGGTGTCCATGAGCTCGCCCACAGTTGCTCCCGTCCTGAAAAGTATTCGGATGCTTACACTTCGAAAAGTAGTCGCACTGCGGATCCGCGACGGATGGCTACTCGAACCGGGAGCGGGATTGTCGCGAAGCTGAGCGAAGTTCTACATTGGCGGGGATGTCGTCCCTTCTCTACCAGCTGGGTCGCGCCGCCTTCCGGGCGCGGAGACGAGTGCTCGCCGTCTGGCTCGCAGCGCTCGTGCTGCTGCTGGGCGGGGCCGCCCTGCTGAGCAACGGCACGGACAACACCTTCAGCATCCCCGGCACCGAGTCGCAGGAGGCCCAGGACGCGCTCGCGCGCACGTTCCCGCAGGTCAGCGGGACCTCCGCCCAGCTCGTGGCCGTCGCGCCGAAGGCCACGGACGTGCACGACCCGTCGTTCCAGTCGGCGGTGGAGTCGTCGGCGGCGGCGATCGCGAAGATCCCGCAGGTGACCTCCGCGTCCTCTCCGTACAGCGGCCCGTCGACCGGGAACATCGCCGAGGACGGTTCGGCGGTGATCGTGCCGATCCAGCTGTCGGTCGCGCAGACCGCGGTGCTGCCGTCGACGTCCGACGCGATCCAGAAAGCGGGTCGCGACCTGGAGGCCGCCCTGCCGAAGGGGTCGGTGGTCGCGGTCGGCGGCCAGCTCTTCTCGCAGACGGTCGCGGGGATCAGCGTGACCGAGCTGCTCGGCATCGTGGTCGCGTTCGCCGTGCTGATCGCCGCGTTCGCCTCGGTGATCGCGGCGTCCCTGCCGATCATCACGGCGCTGCTCGGCGCGGGGCTGTCGCTGTCGCTGATCTTCGCCGCGACGCACTGGCTCACGATCGCCTCCACGACGCCGCTGCTCGCGCTCATGCTGGGCCTGGCGGTGGGGATCGACTACGCCCTGTTCATCATCTCCCGGCACCAGGAGCAGCTGAAGCACGGGATGGCGCCGGAGGAGTCCGCCGCGCGCGCCGTCGCGACGGCCGGATCCGCGGTGGTCTTCGCGGCGGTCACGGTGATCATCGCGCTGCTCGGGCTGAGCGTGGCGGGGATCCCGTTCCTCACGACGATGGGTGTGGCCGCGGCGCTCGCGGTGACGATGGCGGTGCTCATCTCGATGACGCTGACACCGGCGCTGCTGGGGTTCGCGGGGATGCGGGTGGTCGCGAAGCGGTATCGCGGTGGAGCAGGGGCGAAAGCGGAGAAGGCGGGCGCGAAGGCCGGGAAGACCGAGACTGCGAAGAAGAGGGAGAAGACGGGGAAACCGGAGAAGACGGGCGGGAAAGCGAAGAAGGCGGCCGCGAAGACCCCCGTCACCCATCCCGTCGCCGGCTTCTGGGTGCGCCTGGTCACGCGCATCCCGATCCTGACGGTCGTGGTCGTCGTCGTGCTGCTGGGCCTGGCCGCGCTGCCCGCGGCCTCCCTCCGGCTGGCTCTGCCGGACGCCGGATCGCTCGACGAGCACGAGCCGGCCCGGATCGCGTACGACCTCATCGCCGAGCACTTCGGTCCTGGCTACAACGGTCCGCTCATCGCGACCGGCTCCGTCATCGGCAGCACCGACCCGGTCGGGCTCATGAACGACCTGGGCGCCGAGCTGAAGACGGTGCCGGGGGTGGCGGCGGTCCCGCTCTCCACGCCGAACGAGTCCGGGGACACGGGCATCGCGCAGGTGGTCCCGACCGGCGCTCCCGACTCCGCAGCGACCCAGGACCTCGTGGCGAAGCTCCGCTCCATGCACGACCACTTCGAGCGGGAGTACGGGATCGACCTCGCCATCACGGGCTACACGGCGGCCGGCATCGACATCTCGGCGCGGCTCGGCGGTGCGCTGCTGCCGTTCGCGCTCCTGGTCGTCGGCCTCTCGCTGCTGCTGCTGGCGATCGTGTTCCGCTCGATCGTGGTGCCGGTGACGGCCGCGCTCGGCTACCTGCTCAGCATCGGCGCCGCGTTCGGGGTGACCAGCCTGGTGTTCATGAGCGGGTGGCTGGCCGGGCCGCTGGGGGTCGCGCACATCGGGTCGGTGATCAGCTTCATGCCGATCATCGTCATGGGCGTGCTGTTCGGCCTGGCGATGGATTACGAGGTGTTCCTAGCGAGCCGGATGCGGGAGGAGCATCTGCTCGGGGAGGACACGAAGGGCTCCGTGCACAAGGGCTTCCAGGGGTCCGCGAAGGTGGTCACCGCCGCGGCCGTCATCATGTTCGCGGTGTTCGCGGCGTTCATCCCGGGCGGCGACGCGCAGATCCAGCCGATCGCGCTCGGCCTCGCCGTCGGGGTCGCCGTGGACGCGTTCGTCGTGCGGATGACGCTCATCCCGGCGGTGCTCGTGCTGTTCGGCCGGGCGACCTGGTGGATGCCGCGGTCGTGGGATCGCGCACTGCCGGTGCTCGACATCGAGGGCGAGGGCGTGCAGGCCGAGCTCGACGCGGCCGGCTGGCCGGGGCCGGGCACCGAGTACGCGCTGGCCGCGGACGGTGCGCGGGCCGGAGGGTCGGGCGCGCTGGACGCGCTGGTCCCGCCGGGCGGCGCCATCGTGGTCACCGGGCCCG
>NZ_JBDGMM010000046.1:0-100225 GCF_057655165.1 Leifsonia sp. Soil_N53 | reverse complement strand
GCCGCGCCGTCATCCGGCGCCGGCAGCTGGAGGCCGCCCAGGGCGTCGTGGACGTCCTCCCCGCCGTGCTCGCCTCGGCGGACCGCTCGGTGTCGCACGCGCGGCTGGAGCTCGCGGCCGCGGAGGCGCAGCGCGCGAGCCAGAACGAGGAGCTCGCCGCGGTGCGGCGCGAGGAGTCGGCGCTCCGCGAGCGTCTGCACGGGATCACCGAGTCGGTGCACGGCCTGGAGCTGCAGATCTACGAGAAGAAGCTGCACTTGTCGAGCCTCCTGGAGCGGGCCGGCAGCGAGCTCGGCCTCGTGGAGGACGTGCTCGTGGCCGAGTACGGACCCGACGTGCCGGTGCCACCGGACACCCGCGACGAAGACAGCCGCGAGGACGATCCCGCCGGCGAGCCCGAGGAGCGTCCGGGCGCCCCCTACGTCCGCGAGCAGCAGCAGAAGCGCCTCGCGTCCGCCGAGCGCAAGCTCGGTCAGCTCGGGAGGGTGAATCCGCTCGCGCTGGAGGAGTTCGCCGCGCTGGAGCAGCGGCACAAGTTCCTCACCGAGCAGCTGACCGACCTCACCAACACCCGCAAGGACCTCGTGACGATCATCGAGGAGATCGACGAGAAGATGCAGACCATCTTCGAGTCGGCCTTCGCGGACACCGAGGCGGCGTTCGAGCGGGTGTTCCCGATCCTGTTCCCCGGCGGCTCCGGCCACATCGCGCTGACCGACCCGGACAACCTCCTCACCACGGGCATCGAAGTGTCGGTGAAGCCCGCCGGCAAGAAGATCGAGCGGCTCTCGCTGCTCTCCGGCGGCGAGCGCTCGCTGGCCGCCGTCGCGCTGCTGATCGCGATCTTCAAGGCCCGGCCCAGCCCGTTCTACATCATGGACGAGGTGGAGGCCGCGCTCGACGACGCCAACCTCGGCCGGCTGCTGACGATCTTCGAGGACCTGCGCGAGAACAGCCAGCTCATCGTGATCACCCACCAGAAGCGCACGATGGAGATCGCCGACGCCCTCTACGGCGTCTCGATGCGCCAGGACGGCGTCTCCGCAGTCGTCGGCCAGCGCGTCGTGCAGGAGCAGGCCTCCGCCTAGGCGTCCGCTGCCTCGAAGGCGATCGCCGCGAGCTTGGCGTCGATGCCGGCGAGGGCGTCGGCGGCGCGCCGCTCGCAGCGCATGGCGAGGCCGATGTGCCCCTGCTCGCGCAGCTCGTGCGCCAGCAGCAGGTCGTCGCGGTTGTCGCCGAGCGCGTCCTGCACGGCCTTGGCGGAGGCGGAGAGCCGGACCGCGACCCGGCCGAGGTCGTCCGCGACCGCGTCGGCCGCGTAGCGCACCTTGCGGGCCGCCTTGCGCGTGGCGTGGCGCTCCTCGAGGCTGTCGCCGTTCAGGCGGTGCACCTTCGCCACCGCCTTCTCCAGGCCGCGGGTGGTGACGCGGGCGGGATGCCTGCGGCCCTTCGCCGAGAGCGGCGGCTCCGCGGCGAACATCTGCAGATCGGCCAGCAGGGCGCGCAGCGCGGCGCCGTGCAGATACTCCAGCAGCGCGCCGATCTCCCGGTCGTGGGCCGCCCGGGTCTCGTCGGCCTCCGCCGTGACGGCGTCGACCACGTCCGGCTCGTCGTCCGCCTCCAGCAGGTCGTCGAGCGTCGCCGCCTTGACCTCGAGGTCGCGCACGGCGCCCAGCCGGTCGCCCAGCTCCGTCAGCCGCAGCCGCAGTTCGAGGGCCGCAGCCTCCTCGAACGCCGCCCGGTAGACCCGCAGGATGCTGCGCAGCCGGCGCACGCGGATGCGCGCCTGGTGGACGGCGTCCTCCCCGTCCTCCTCGATCGCCACCAGCTGCTCGGCGAGCTCGGCCGACACCGCCACGAGGGAGAACATGGCCACACCGTAGCAACTAGTCTGAGAGCATGGCAGACCGCACCTCCTGGTCCTTGTCGGGCGCCCTGCGCGGGCTGTTCGCCAAGAAGACCATCGACGACACCACCTGGGACGATCTGGAGGCGGCGCTCATCACCGCCGACTTCGGTCCCGATGTCACCGAGGCGGTCGTCGACGACCTGCGCGCCAAGGTGGAGCGCTACCACACCACGGATCCGGCCGATCTCCAGCGCATGCTGCGCGAGACGATGGAGGAGCGGCTCGCCAAGTTCGACACCACGCTGAAGCTCAGCGAGCGGCCGGCGATCGTGCTCGTCGTCGGCGTGAACGGCGTCGGCAAGACCACGACGATCGGCAAGTTCGCCAAGTTCCTGCGCACCTACGACCGCACGGTGGTGGTGGGCGCAGCCGACACCTTCCGCGCGGCCGCGGTCGAGCAGCTCGCCACCTGGGCGGACCGCGCGGGCGCGGAGATCGTCCGCCCGCAGCAGCAGGGCCAGGACCCGGCGTCGGTCGCGTTCCAGACGGTCGAGAAGGCCAAGCGCGACGGCACCGAGATCGTCATCATCGACACGGCGGGCCGGTTGCAGACCAAGGGCGGCCTGATGGACGAGCTGTCCAAGATCAAGCGCGTCGTCGAGAAGCAGGCGCCGATCGCGGAGGTGCTGCTGGTGCTGGACGCCACCACCGGCCAGAACGGACTGGCGCAGGCAGAGGCGTTCCTCGAGCACGCCGGCGTGACCGGGCTCGTCCTCACCAAGCTCGACGGGTCGGCCAAGGGCGGCTTCGTCCTGGCCGTGCAGGAGCGCACCGGCCTCCCGATCAAACTCGTCGGCCAGGGCGAGGGGATCAACGACCTGACCGGTTTCACCCCGCACGTCTTCGCACAGCAGCTCGTCGGATAGGGGGCGGCATGGCCATCGAGCACGACTACTTCGGCGTCATCGACGAGACCGCGTCGGGCGGCCTCGCCTGGAACGACACGGTGGAGCTCGCCGATCAGGCGGTCGAGGTCGAGTTGCGCGCCGACGACGAGCAGGCGGTGGGGGAGTTCGCCCTCGACTCGGCGGCCGCGCTCATCCAGGCCCTGGAGGGCTTCGACGCCCGGGCCAGGGACGCCCTGATCGCCGAGCTGAGCTCGCGGCAGTCCGCGACGACGAACTACATCGACGAGCACGTGGACAAGCTGGGGGAGTCGCTGCTCGACCTCCTGGTCTACAACTCCGGAGACATCGCGATCGACGTGCTGCGCTCCCTCCAGCTGCTGACCGTCACGGTGCAGGCCGACCAGGCGGGCGAGGACGAGGCCTTCGCCACCTTCGACTACTCGATCAGCCCGGACGAGACGGACGCGATCCTGACGGTGTCGTTCGACGTGCGCGGCGACGTGGTCGCGGTCGACACGCAGGGGTGAGCCGAAGGGGCTGACGCGCAGGGCGGAGCCTCGGCGAGCGGCCAGTCTCGCCCGGTAGACTTGCACGATCATGGCTACTTTCGGCTCGCTGTCCGACCGTCTTACGGACACCTTCAAGAATCTGCGCACCAAGGGCAAGCTCTCCCCGTCCGACGTGGACGGCACGGTGCGCGAGATCCGCCGCGCGCTGCTCGACGCCGACGTGGCGCTCGACGTCGTCAAGGACTTCACCGGCAAGGTGCGCGAGCGCGCGCTCTCCGACGAGGTCAACAAGGCGCTGAACCCGGCCCAGCAGGTCGTCCAGATCGTCAACGAGGAGCTCGTCGCGATCCTCGGCGGTCAGCAGCGCCGCCTCCAGTTCGCCAAGAAGCCGCCGACGGTGATCATGCTCGCCGGCCTCCAGGGCGCGGGGAAGACCACGCTCGCGGGCAAGCTCGGCAAGTGGCTGGTCAAGGACGGCCACACGCCGCTCCTCGTCGCCGCCGACCTCCAGCGGCCGAACGCCGTGACTCAGCTCCAGATCGTCGGCGAGCAGGCCGGCGTGCCGGTCTACGCACCGGAGCCCGGCAACGGCGTCGGCAACCCGGTCAAGGTGGCCAAGGACGCCATGAAGTTCGCCGAGACCAAGCAGTACGACACCGTCGTCATCGACACCGCCGGCCGCCTCGGCGTCGACGCCGAGCTCATGAAGCAGGCCGCCGACATCCGCAAGGCCACCGAGCCGGACGAAGTGCTGTTCGTGATCGACGCCATGATCGGTCAGGACGCCGTGGCCACCGCCAAGGCGTTCCAGGACGGCGTCGACTTCACCGGCGTCGTGCTCTCCAAGCTCGACGGCGACGCTCGTGGAGGCGCGGCCCTCTCGGTGGCGTCCATCACCGGCCGCCCGATCATCTTCGCCTCCACCGGCGAGGGCCTGGACGACTTCGAGCCGTTCCACCCCGACCGCATGGCGTCGCGCATCCTCGACCTCGGCGACATCCTCACCCTCATCGAGCAGGCCCAGGAGGCCTTCGACGAGGATGAGGCGCGCAAGGTCGCCGAGAAGTTCGCGACCGACAGCTTCACGCTCGACGACTTCCTCAAGCAGATGCAGCAGCTGCGCAACATGGGCTCCATCAAGAAGATGATGGGCATGCTCCCGGGCGCCGGCCAGATGAAGCAGCAGCTCGACAACTTCGACGAGCGCGAGATCGTGCGCACCGAGGCCATCATCCAGTCGATGACCACGGCCGAGCGCACCACGCCGAAGCTGCTCAACGGTTCGCGCCGCCTGCGCATCGCCAAGGGCTCCGGCACGACGGTCACCGAGGTGAACCAGCTCGTCAACCGCTTCGAGCAGGCCGCCAAGATGATGAAGACCGTCGCCAAGGGCGGCGTCCCGAACGTCCCGGGCATGGGCCCGATCCCCGGCGCCGGCTACGCGGGCCGCGGCAAGCAGCAGCCCAAGAAGAAGGGCTCGCGCTCGGGCAACCCGGCCAAGCGCGCCGCGGAGAACGCGGCGCTGGCGTCCGGCGTCAAGCCGGCGACGGGCGCGACTGCGGGTACGGGCTTCGGACTCGGCTCGGGCAACAAGGCGAAGGCCGGAGGCCCGACCGAGGAGGAGCTGGCCGCCCTGCAGAAGTTCATGGGGCGCTGAGGCCCTGGCGGTCCGCGACCGCTAGGAGGTCACGCCGAGCGGCGCGAGGCGGTCCTCGATCGCTTTCGCGACGGCGCGCTCGCCCGCCGCATTCGGGTGGATGCCGTCCGGCTGCACCAGCTCCGGGTGCGCGGCGAGCGGGTAGCCGATGTCGAGGAACGTCCCGTCGACGCCTGTCACGGCCTTCTCCACGATCGCGTCGACGGCGGCGACCGTCGGCGGCGGCGCGTCCGCGCCCCACACGGTCGTGATGCCGATGATGCGCGCCCGCGGGAAGGTGTCCCTGAGCTCGCCCAGCAGCTCGTCCGCCGAGGAGGCTACGAGCGCCGGGTCCTCCGTGCGGTCGTTGCGGGTGGCCGCGATCAGGATGTAGTCCGGGTGCAGGCCGAGTGCCGTGTCGACCTGCTGGCGGTAGGTGTCCCCGTTCCAGCCCGGCTTGACGAAGCCGGAGCCCGAGACGGCGAGGTCCGTCAGCGTCCAGCCGTGCTGCGCCGCGACGAGCGCCGGCCAGGCCTGATCGGGACGGACGCCCTTGCCGAACGCGATGGAGTCGCCGATCGCGACGACCTGCGGTTTGGCGCGCTCCGCCGGAGCGGCGACGGCCGTGCCGTCCGCGGCGACCGGGCGCGCGCTGACCGCGGAGGAGCAGCCCGCGAGCGCGGCGGCGGCGAGGGCGATCGCGGCGATGGCGATCAGCCGGGGACGGGTGGCCACGCAGTGAGGCTAGACCGCCGAGACTGACAGATCCCTGTGTGTCCTGCCCGGGCGTGTCGCGCGCCGCGGTGGAGAGCGCCGAGCGGTCGGTCAGCAGGAGCGCGATGGCGGCGGCGGGGACGGCCGGGTCAGACGATCCCGTCCAGGCGCGAGAGCACGACCGTGGCGATCGCCTGCTGCCCTTCGAGCGTGGGATGCTCGCCGTCGTCCTGCACGAGGCCGACGTGGCCGCGGTAGGGCTGGCCGAGGTCGATCCACGTGCCGCCCGCCGCCGTCACGGCCCGCTTCAGGGCGTCGTTCAGCGGAGCGAGGTCGCTGTCGCTGGCCTCGCCGGTGAGCGCGTTGTAGCCGACCAGCCGGGCCTTGGGCAGCGAATCGCTCAGCCGCTCGACCGCGGCCGCCATCGCCGCG
Source organism: Leifsonia sp. Soil_N53 (assembly GCF_057655165.1). Taxonomy (NCBI): domain Bacteria; kingdom Bacillati; phylum Actinomycetota; class Actinomycetes; order Micrococcales; family Microbacteriaceae; genus Leifsonia; species Leifsonia sp. Soil_N53. Next base: position 94,177 of record NZ_JBDGMM010000046.1, on the reverse strand, counting down.
CCGACCGTCGCGGTGTCGTGGCCGAGGTCGTTGTCGGAGGCGCCGATGAACACGACATCGGCTTTCGCGGCGATCGCCTGGTCGATCTGGGCGCTGAAGTCGGAGTCGCTCGAGCCGACGGCGAGAAAGCCGGCGCCCGGCTCGCTGAAGTTCTGCAGGCCCCAGCGCCGGTCGACGGCCACCAGGGCGGGCCACGACTCGAACGGCTCCAGGCCCAGCCCCGACTCGATCGAGTCGCCGACGACCGCGACGACCGGGTGCTCGCCGCCGGTGACGGCGGCGCCGAAGGCCGGTTGCGAGGAGACCGACGCGCATCCGCTCAGGGCCACCGTCCCGAGCAGCAGCGCGGCGAGCGCTGCAGCGGCGGTGGCGAGGGGCCGGTGGTGGAACATGCGATCGAGCCTAGGCGACGAGCCTATGGATGGTCTTTGTGTGCGAGCCCGGTGCGCAGCTCGTGCGTCAGCGAGCTCACCACGGCCTGCAGGCTGCCGCCGTTGGCCTCCGCGACGGCGAGCTGGCGCTGGTAGCTCGCGCCGGCGTCGAGCACGTCGGCGACGGCGGCGAGCTCGGCGGAGCAGCCCAGCCGCTCCGCCGTGTCGGCGAGGTCGTCCACCAGCTGGAGGAGCTGCTCGCGCACCAGCCGCTCCGTGCCGTCGGGCGCGACGATGATCTCGGCGTCCAGCCCGTACCGGGCGGCCCGCCACTTGTTCTCGCGCACGAACCACGGCTGCAGGGTGACGGGCTCGACACCGTCGTCGAGGTCGCCGGACATCCGGTCGGTCAGGCAGTGGATGAGCGCGCCGACGGCTCCCACCTCGTCCGCCGTCGACAGCCCGTCGCACGCGCGCATCTCGACCGTGCCCCAGCGCGGCGAGGGCCGGATGTCCCAGCGGACCTCGCTGTGGTCCTCCACCACGCCGGTGGTCACCAGATCCTGCACGTACTCCTCGTAGTTCGCCCAGCTGCCGAACTGCCAGGGCAGCCCCGCGGTCGGCAGCTGCTGGAACATGAGCGCTCGGTTGGACGCGTAGCCCGTGCGGGCCCCCGCCCAGAACGGGCTCGACGCGCTCAGCGCCTGGAGGTGCGGGTAGTAGGTGAGCAGGCCGTTGACGATCGGCAGCGCCTTGTCGCGGTCGTCGATGCCGACGTGCACGTGGATGCCCCAGATCATCATCTGCCTGCCCCACCACTGCGTGCGGTCGAGCAGCCGGTCGTAGCGCTCGTTCGGCGTGATCTTCTGGTCGTACCACTGGGCGAAGGGGTGCGTGCCGGCGCACATCAGCTCCACGCCGAGCGGATCGGTGACCTCCCGGGTCAGCGCGATGAGCTCCTGGAGGTCGGCGATCGCCGCAGGAACCGTCCGGTGCACCCGGCTGACCAGCTCGACGGTGTTCAGGAGCAGCTCATGGGTGATCTGCGGGTGCTCCCGCCCGTCCGGTGTCCCGAGCTCGCGGAGCACCTCGTCGGCGATCTGGACCAGGTCGCCCGTGGCGCCGTCGACCAGCGCCAGCTCCCATTCGATCCCCACGGTGGAGCGCTCCGACTCTGCGAATTGGATCTGCATCGCTGTGACCCCGTCCGTCCGATTGTTCATTGGGCGCGCTTTTCTGACAGAATATCTAGTTGAGTTCGACGTGCCCGACCCTCTATCCGGCACGGCGGACGAACAATAGACCTCCTGCCGCGTGTGCCCCCACGCCCACGGCAGTCAGTTCGACAACGAATCCACCGGAACCCTGCGGGTTCCGGACGTCAACACAGGAGAATTGTGGCTGTCAAAATCCGTCTGAAGCGCCTGGGCAAGATCCGCGCTCCGTACTACCGCATCGTCGTCGCCGACTCGCGCACCAAGCGCGACGGTCGCGTCATCGAGGAGATCGGTCTGTACCACCCGACCGAGGAGCCCTCGCGCATCGAGGTCGACTCGGAGCGTGCTCAGTACTGGCTCGGCGTCGGCGCTCAGCCGTCCGAGCAGGTGCTCGTGCTGCTCAAGCTCACGGGCGACTGGGGCAAGTTCAAGGGCGACAAGGACGCCGTCTCGACCGTGAAGACGGCCGAGGCCAAGGAGTCGTTCGTCGCCGACGAGAAGAAGAAGCCGGTCCTCAAGCCGAAGAAGGACGAGACCGTCAAGAAGGCGGAGGCCGTCGTCGAGGCCGAGGTCGAGGCCGAGGAGGCCGCTGAGGCCGAGGTCGTCGCCGAGGCCGAGGCCGTTCTTGATGGAGAGACGCCGGCGGCCGAGGCCGACGGCGAGAAGGCGTAACACCTTGCTCGCTCCCGCTCTCACGCACCTGGTCAAGGGCATCGTCGACCACCCGGACGACGTGCACGTCGTGGCCAAGGGTTCGCCGCGTGGCGAGGTCCTCGAAGTTCGAGTGAACTCCGAGGACCTCGGGCGGGTCATCGGCCGCTCCGGCCGGACCGCCAAGGCCCTCCGCACGATCGTGGCAGCGCTGGCCGACGGCCGCCGCGTCCGCGTCGACGTCGTCGACGACTGAGGTGGCGGACCACAAGCTGCCCCGCAAGGAGGTCGCTCCGCGGCCGGGTCAGACCGAGCTGCGCGTCGGCCGGCTGACCAAGGCGCACGGACTGAAGGGCGCGCTCAAGCTCGAGCTGTTCACAGACGAGCCTGACCGCCGCTTCGTGCCGGGCGCCGTATTCACGCTCCAGGTGCCCACGGCCTCCAAGTGGCACGGCAAGACCATCGAGCTCATCGAGCTGCGCTGGTACAACGGCCATCCCGTCGGCTTCTTCGCCGGTGTGGACGACCGCACCGAGGCGGAGACGCTGGTCAAGGCCATCCTCTGGGTGAGTCAGGACGCCAAGCAGCTCCCCGAGGAGGAGGACGCCTGGTACGACCACCAGCTCGTCGGACTGAGCGCGCTCCGTGACGGTGCGGAGGTCGGCACCGTGACGCGCGTCGACCACTTCCCTGCGCAGGACCTGCTGGTCGTGCGCACGGCTCACGGCGAGGTCCTGGTGCCGTTCGTCGCGGCGATCGTGCCGGAGGTCGACATCGCCGCCGGCACAGTCACGCTCACGCCGCCGGCGGGGCTCTTCGAGGAGCTGCCGGATGACGACGTGCCGGAGGCCGAGGCGCCGGAGGCTCCCTCGGAGTCCGACGACGCCGAGCCGGAGAACGCCGAGCCGGTGCACCCTGGTTCGGAGAACACCGAGCCGGAGAACGCCGGGGACTGATCGTGGCCCACTACGTGATCGACGCCTCCGCCGCCATCGAGCTGGCGGAGGCCGGTTACGTCCCGGCGTCCGGCGACTCCCTGCTGGCCCCCACGCTGCTGCGCTCCGAGGTGCTCGCGCAGCTGCGCCGGTCGGTCGTCGCGGGTGAGCGGGACGACCGCGCGGCCCGGACGCTGATCGCCGCCGTCGACCGCCTCCCGATCCGGCTCCTGGGCGACCGGGTGCTGCGGAAGACCGCCTGGCGCCTCGCCGCCGAGCTCGGCTCGCCGGACACGTTCGCCGCCGAGTACGTCGCGCTCACCGTCCTGCACGGCGACGCGCTCGTCACCGACGTGCCCGACGCCTACACGGGCGCGAACGTTCCGCTGCGCACCGGAGCGGACCTCCTCCGCTCCTAGACGTCCGCGCGCGGACCGACGATGGCGAGCCCGCGCGCCCGCAGCAGGCGCGTGTCCGCGTCCAGGGCCGTCAGCAGCCGTTCGTGCGTGCCGACGATGTGGCGATGGATGCTGTCCGCCGCCGCGTCCGCGTCCCGTGCGGCGAGCTGGTCGACGATCGTGCGATGCTCCTCCCACGCCGTGCGACGGGCGTCGGCGGTGCGGACCTCCAGCCAGCGCGTGCGAGCGAGCCGGGTCATCGCCGAGGACACCGCGTCGGCGAAGAAGTGGTTGCCGCTGAGTGCGGCGAGCCGCACATGGAAACCTGCGCCGGCGGCGACCGCATCCTCGTCGCGCCGGTCCGGGTCGAAGCCGCCGAGATCGTCGCGCAGCGCCCGGACGTCGAGCTCCGACGCGCGAGCAGCGCTCAGTCGCACGGCGGCGCTCTCCAGGGCGTCGCGGAGCTCGCTGAGCCGCGTGATCTCGCCGAGGTCGATGGGGGAGACCTCCCACCCGCGTCCGTCGCGACGGACCAGGCCCTCGGCCTCCAATCGCATCAGGGCCGCGCGCAGCGGTGTGCGCGACGCCCCGAGCTCGGCTTCGAGCCCGCGCTCGGTGATGCGGGAGCCCGGCGTCCGCTCGAGATCGAGGATCGCGGAGCGCAGACGCTCGTACACGTGGGGCTGCTCGGGCATCGGGCTCCTTCGTTGGTATACCACGCCGGTATACCGCTAGGGTATACCGCATGAGCCGAAACGTGCGAGAAGAGACCGGCCAGTCGGCCACGGCCCCGGCGCCCAGGACACCGCGCCCCTGGCTCATGCTCGCCCTCGGCGTCGTCGGCCAGGCCAGCTCGACGGTCTTCGTCTCCACACCGGCCTTCCTGATCCCGCTGCTGCACACCGAACGAGGCCTCAGCCTCGCCCAGGCCGGGCTGCTCGCCTCGGCCCCGACCCTCGGGCTGGTGCTCGCGCTGATCGCCTGGGGCGCTCTGAGCGACCGGATCGGAGAGCGCTGGGTCATCGCGTCCGGCCTGGCGCTCACGGCGGCCGCCGCGATCGGCGCCATGTTCGTCTCGTCGTACGTCGCGCTCGGTGCGCTGTTCCTGGTCGGCGGGATGGCGGCGGCGAGCCCCAACGCCGCGAGCGGCCGCGTGGTCATCGGCTGGTTCGCCAAGGAGCGGCGCGGGCTCGCGATGGGCATCCGCCAGATGTGCCAGCCGCTCGGCGTCGCGATCGCCGCGATCAGCGTGCCGCTGCTCGCGGCCTCCGGAGGCATCGCGGCGGCCCTGGCCGTGCCCGCGGTGCTGTGCGGCGTCTCCGCGGTGCTGTGCGCCGTCGGGATCGTCGACCCGCCCCGTCCACCCCGTGCCGCCGCGGACGGCGAGGCGGCCCACCCGCAGGCCGCGTGGCGCCCGTACCGGGAGACCTCGCTGCTCTGGCGCATCCACATCGTGTCGATGCTGCTGGTGGTCCCGCAGTTCACGGTCTCCACGTTCGGGCTGGTCTGGCTGGTCACGGAGCTGCACTTCAGCTCGCTCGCCGCCGGGATCGTCATCGCGGTCAGCCAGTTCGCCGGGGCGCTCGGCCGCATCGGCGTCGGCGTGCTCAGCGATCGCGTCGGCAGCCACCTGGTGCCGCTGCGCTGGGTCTCGGTCGCGGCGGTCGCCGTCATGCTGCTGATGGGCGTGGCCTCCGCGCTCGGCTCGGTCGTGGCGGCGGTCATCCTCATCGTCGCCGCCGTCGTGACGGTCGCCGACAACGGCCTCGCCTACACCTCGGTCGCCGAGATCGCCGGGCCGTTCTGGTCGGGCCGCGCGCTCGGCGCGCAGAACACCGGACAGTTCCTGGCCGCGTCGGTGGTCGGCCCCGCCGTCGGCGCGCTCATCGGCTGGGTCGGCTTCCCGCTCGCGTTCGCCGCCGTCGCCCTCTGCCCGGCCGTGGCGGCGCCGCTGGTGCCGCGCGACCGGGAGCTCGCAATCGTCCCCGAATAGACTTCAGGGCATGCGCATCGACATCGTCACGATCTTCCCGACCTTCTTCGATGTGCTCGACATCTCGCTGCTCGGCAAGGCGCGACAGTCCGGCATCATCACGCTGGGCGTCCACGACCTCCGCGACCACACCCACGACCGGCACCGCACCGTCGACGACACGCCGTACGGCGGGGGCGCCGGCATGGTGATGAAGCCGGAGCCGTGGGGCGAGGCGCTGGATGCCGTGCTCGACGGCGCTTCGACCGGAGGCGCCGATCCCGTGCTCATCTTCCCGTCGCCCGCCGGCGAGGTCTTCACGCAGGCGATGGCCCGGGAGCTCGCCGCCGAGTCCCACCTCGTGTTCGGCTGCGGCCGCTACGAGGGCATCGACCAGCGCGTCTTCGACGAGTACGCCTCCCGTGCGCGGGTGCGCCTGGTGAGCATCGGCGACTACGTGCTCAACGGCGGGGAGGTCGCCACGATGGCGATGATCGAGGCCATCGGCAGGCTCATCCCCGGCGTCGTCGGCAACCCGGAGAGCCTGGTGCAGGAGTCGCACGAGGACGGCCTGCTGGAGTACCCGTCGTACACGAAGCCCGCCGAATGGCGCGGCCACGACGTCCCGCCGGTGCTGCTGTCCGGCAACCACGGCGCGATCGACACCTGGCGCCGCGAGCAGTCCGTCGCCCGCACCGCCCGCGTCCGCCCCGACCTCCTCCGGTAGCCCGCCAACCCCACCGTCGCTTCCGGAGTTGTGTACGCGACACGCCGGCGCGAGCCGAGCACATCTCCGGAACGGATGGTCAGGGGGCGCTGAGGACGAGGGGGCCGTTCTCGGTGATCGCGACGGTGTGCTCGGAGTGCGCTCCTCGGGAGCCGTCGGCCGAGCGCAGCGTCCAGCCGTCCGGGTCGGTGAAGATCTCGTCGGTGGACTCCAGGAACCACGGCTCGATCGCGATGACCAGCCCGGGGCGCAGCGGGAAGCCGCGGCCGGCGCGGCCGTCGTTCGGGATGTGCGGGTCGCCGTGCATCGTGCGCCCGACGCCGTGGCCGCCGAACTGGGTGTTCACGGAGTACCCCTCCGCGTGCGCGACGGCCGCGATCGCCGCCGAGATGTCACCGACCTTCCCGCCGGGCTGGGCGGCCGCGATCCCCGCGCTCAGTGCGCGCCGGGTGGTCTCGATGAGCCGGAGGTCCTCGTCGCGCGCCGACCCGACGACGATGCTGACCGCCGAGTCGGCCACCCAGCCGTCGACGCTCGCGGCGAAGTCGAGGCTGAGCAGATCGCCGTCGCGCAGCCGGTAGTCGTGCGGGAGGCCGTGCAGGACGGCGTCGTTGACGGAGGTGCAGATCACCTTGCCGAACGGGCTCGCGCCGAACGACGGGTGGTAGTCGATGTAGCAGGACTCCGCCCCGCGCTTCCGGATCAGCTCGTGCGCGATCCGGTCCAGCTCCAGGAGGTTGACGCCCACCTTGGCCGCTGCGGCGGTCTGCGCGAGGACATCGGCGACGAACCGGCCGGCCGGCCGCATCTGCTCGATCTCGGCGGGGGTCCTCAGCTCGATCACGGGGTCCTCTTTCTGTGTGGGGGCTGCGTCCAGTCTTCCATGTGGAGGCGGGGGTCCGGCCGCAGTGCGCTGCTGTCGAGTCCGCCTACGGCACTGTGTTTGTCGAGTCCGCCTACGGCGAACCAGCAGCCGCCGCACAGCCGCGCACGGTTACGCTGGTGGCGTGTTCATCCGCAAGGCGTTCTACTGGTGGCTCTTCCCGTCCGCCGTGGTGCTGCCCGTCTGGCTGCTGATCGGCTGGGCCGCGTTCAACCAGGGCAGCGGCTGGAGCTTCCTCGGGCTGCTCGTGCTGTGCCCGCTCCTGTTCGTGGCGCTGATCGCGATCGGCGGCATCCTGGTGGCTCGCAAGAGCGTCAGGGAGGCCCGCGCGGTCTCCTGGTACGACACCGGCCTCCTCGCCGGCTGGAGCGCCTCCATCATCGCGTTCGGCTTCTTCCCGCCCGGCGCCACCGGCTGGATCGCCGTCCTCGGCGTGCTGTTCTTCCTGGCGCTGTTCTGGGTCGGGCTGTGGGAGCTGGTCACCGAGACACGCGACCGCGTCGCCGTCACCTACGCCGCCTACCAGCGGGTGGCGCAGCCGCAGCAGGCCGCGCCCGAGAACCCGGTCGTGGACGACGCGGACGTCATCATCATCGAAGAGCGCCGCGAGGACTGAGCGCCGCCGCTCCGAGCCGCCGCCCCGCGGCCCGCGCTTTGGCAATAGCGCCCCGCGCGTGGCAGAATAGACCTTCGTGCCGCCGCCCGGCTCTGCCGCAGGGGAGCCAGCAATTCGAGCGAGCACACCCAATCGAATCCCGGTCGCCCGGCCGTGTGCGCACAACGCGCATCGGCAGGCGGCCCCGAATCCGTCCCCGACCTGCTGGCGGGTACAGAGAGCGAACAGCAATGCACATCCTCGATCAGGTGGACGCCGCGTCCCTCAAGTCGGACATCCCCTCGTTCCGTGCCGGCGACACCGTCAAGGTGCACGTCAACATCATCGAGGGCACCCGCGCTCGTATCCAGGTCTTCCAGGGCGTCGTGATCGGCCGCTCGGGCGAAGGCGTCCGCGAGACCTTCACGGTCCGCAAGGTCAGCTTCCAGGTCGGCGTCGAGCGCACCTTCCCGGTGCACTCGCCGGTCATCGACCACATCGAGGTCGTCACCCGCGGTGACGTCCGTCGCGCCAAGCTGTACTACCTCCGCGAGCTCCGCGGCAAGAAGGCGAAGATCAAGGAGAAGCGCGACAACTGAGCGTTTCGCGCGCGACTCTTCCTGAGCTCCCGGTCCTACACTGGACCGGGAGCTCAGTCAGTTAACGAGCCAGGCAGGGTGGATGACGGACGAGACACTGCCCACGCGACCCGAACGCGTGGCAGGCGGAGAGCGCGGCAGGCGCAGCGGCCTGCTGTTCCTGCGGGACGTTCTCATCGTCGTGGTGATCGCGCTGCTGGTGGCCTTCCTGGTGAAGACCTTCGTGGTCCGCTCGTTCTACATCCCGTCGGGCTCGATGGAGAACACCCTCCAGATCAACGACAAGATCCTGGTGAACGAGCTGCAGCCGTCGCTGTTCCCACTGAGCCGCGGCGATGTCGTGGTGTTCCGGGATCCGGGCGGCTGGCTCCCGAAGTCGCCGCCGGCCACCCGCAACCCGCTGGCCCAGGCGGCCGACACCGCCCTCACCTTCGTCGGGCTGTCCGCCTCCGACAGCGACGACCACCTCGTCAAGCGGATCATCGGACTGCCGGGGGACCACGTGGTGTGCTGCGACGCGGCCGGCCGCATCACGGTGAACGGCACGGCGATCCACGAGCCCTACATCGAGCTTCCGCCGGGCCAGACGAACGCGGCGACGCTCGCCTTCGACGTGACAGTGCCCCCGGGCCGCCTCTGGGTGATGGGGGACAACCGTTACGACTCGCAGGACTCGTCGCGCAACCAGGCCCTGCCCGGCCACGGCTTCGTGCCGCTCGACCACGTGGTCGGCCGCGCGGTCGTGATCAGCTGGCCGGTCAGCAGATGGACGTGGTTGGACGACTATCCTGAAGCCTTCAGAGGCGTGGAGGAGAAGAAGAGATGATGACGCCGGTGTCGCCCACGTTGCGCTTCGAGAAGGCGCTGTACCGCGACGGCGTCACCTCGATCGTGGCGGTCGACGAGGTCGGCCGCGGCGCGCTCGCCGGTCCGGTCGCGGTCGGCATGGTCGTCATCGACACCGCGGTCAAGCGCATCCCGCCGGGCCTGCGCGACTCCAAGCTGCTGCCGGAGCCGGTCCGCGAGGCCCTGGAGCCCGCCTGCCGGCGCTGGTCGCTGTTCCACGCTGTGGGCATGGCGTCCGCGGAGGAAGTCGACTCGCTCGGGATCATGCGCTGCCTGGGGCTCGCCGGCGCGCGCGCTCTGGCGATGCTGGAGGACCGGGGCGCCCAGGTGCGGGAGAGCACGATGATCTTGGACGGCAACTACGACTACCTGAGCCCTGCACTGATGCGCCCGGCGCGCGTCGTGACCCGGATCAAGGCCGACCGGGACTGCGCCTCCGTGGCCGCGGCCTCCGTCATCGCGAAGGTGCACCGCGACCGGCTGATGATCGGCCACGACGCGGATTACCCGGGCTACGGCTGGGTGAGCAACAAGGGCTACTCCACCCCGGAGCACTTCGCCGCGATCGCCGAGCTCGGGCCGAGCGCGCTGCACCGGCTGACCTGGCTGAAGGACCTCGCGACGCTGGACATGCCGACCTAGTCGCGCCCGGCTAGACTTGGCGAACGATGGATGAGGACGAGTTCGACGACTACGACCGCGAGGTCGAGCTGGCTTTGTATCGCGAATACCGGGACGTCGTCTCGCAGTTCAAGTACGTGATCGAGACCGAGCGCCGCTTCTACCTCGCGAACGAGGTGGAGTTCGTGCGCCGCGACACGGAGCACGACTTCTACTTCGAGCTGACGATGAACGACGTCTGGGTGTGGGATGTCTACCGCGCAGACCGCTTCGTGAAGTCCGTTCGGGTGCTGACCTTCAAGGATGTGAACATCGAGGAGCTGTCGAGCAAGGAGTTCGAGCTCCCCAAGGAGCTCGCGCTCGATGAGTGAGCGGTCTCCTGTGAGCGGTTCTCTGTGAGCCGTTCTCTGCTGTGCGGTTCTGTATTGTGCGGTTCTGTGCTGTCGTCCTCCACAGCTCGCTGACCCGGGCGACTTCTCCACAGATTCCCCGGCGTCCGACTCTGCCGCGTTCCCGCCGACCAGGCTGGTCGCAGGAGGACACATGGCAGAGAAGGATCGTTTGGGTCGCCGCGGCGAGGCCGTGGCGGCGGAGTGGCTGCAAGCGCACGGGTACGCGCTGCTGGCACGCAACTGGCGCGGCGCGAGCGGCGAGCTCGACCTGATCGCGCGCCGCGGGCCCGTGACGGCGTTCGTGGAGGTCAAGACCCGCAGCTCGGTCGCGTTCGGGCATCCGTTCGAGGCGATCACCGCGGAGAAGGCGGCACGGCTGCGGCGCCTGGTGGCGGAGTGGTGCCGTGCGCACGGGCCCGTCCGCGGCGAGACGCGCATCGACGCGATCGCCGTGCTCGACGCGTGGAGCGCGTCGCCGACGGTCGAGCATCTGACGGCGGTGGCGTGATGGCACTGGCGCGCACGTACGCCGTAGCGTTGACCGGAGTCCGGGGCGACATCGTGGAGGTCGAGGCCGACATCTCGGCCGGGTTGCCCGCGTTCGTCCTGATCGGGTTGCCCGACGCGGCGCTCGGCGAGTCGCGCAAGCGGGTGTCCGCCGCGGCAGCCAATGCCGGTTGCGCCCTCACGCAGCGCAAGCTCACCGTGAACCTGTCGCCCGCATCGCTGCGCAAGCAGGGTTCGGGCTTCGACCTCGCCATAGCCGTGGCCGCCCTGGCCGCCTCGGGGGAGATCCCCGCCGCGTCGGCGGCGCGCGCCGTCCATCTCGGCGAGCTCGGGCTGGACGGGCGGCTTCGCCCGGTTCCCGGGGTCCTGCCCGCGGTGCTGGCCGCACGGGAGGCCGGCTTTGCGAGAGTTCTGGTGCCGACGGCGAACGCCGAGGAGGCGTCCCTCGTGGACGGCATCGACGTGGTGCCGGTCGTCGGCCTGCGCGCCGCAGCGATCGCGCACGGCGCCGAGCTGGACCCGGTGGACGAGGACCCGGTCGGGCTGGCCGACGATCCCGGCCCGCTGCCCGCCGAGCCCGACATGGCCGACGTCGCCGGCAACGACGACGCCGTGGACGCGTTCGTCGCTGCGGCGGCGGGAGGCCACAACGTCTCGATGGTCGGCCCGCCCGGCGCAGGCAAGACCATGCTGGCGCGGCGCCTCCCGTCGCTGCTGCCCGACCTCACCCCGGAGGAGGCGCTGGAGACGACCTCCATCCGCTCCCTGGCCGGTCGCGGCGTGGGCGGTGCGCTGAGCCTGCGCCCGCCGTTCGAGGCGCCGCACCACACCACATCGGCCTCCGCCCTGGTCGGCGGCGGCAGCGCCCGGCTGGTGCCGGGCGCGATGGCGCGGGCGTCCAATGGGGTGCTGTTCCTCGACGAGGCGGCGGAGTTCGCACCCAACGTCCTCGACGCCCTCCGCCAGCCGCTGGAATCCGGCTCGATCGTCATCGACCGCGCCGTGGGCAGCGCCACGTTCCCCGCCCGCGTCCAGCTGGTGCTCGCCTCCAACCCGTGCCCCTGCGGCCGCTACGGCTCGGCCGACGCGGAGTGCTCGTGCACCCCGCTCGCGCGCCGCCGCTACCTCGCCAGACTCTCGGGCCCGCTGCTCGACCGAGTGGACATCCGCCTCACGATCCGACGCCTGGGCCTCGGCGCCCTGCGCACCGCCTCCGACGGCACCGCCGCCGCGCGCAGCAGCCAGGACCTCCGCCAGCAGGTCGAGTGGGCACGCGCATCCGCCCGCGAACGCCTCCGCGGAACCGGCTGGACCACGAACGCTCAAGCCGCCGGAACCTGGCTCAGGGCACCCGAACGCCAGATCGCCCCCTTCGCCCGCACCACGATCGACCGCGCCCTGGAACGCGGCGCCCTCACGATGCGCGGCTACGACCGCACCCTCCGCCTCGCCTGGACCCTCGCCGACCTCGACGGCGCCGCGAGCCCCGACGCCGACCACGTGAGCCGGGCGCTGCACCTGAGACGGGGCGCCGCCGCATGAGCACCTGGAGCGACCTCATCCGAGAGGCACGAGAGGACCACGAACCGCGCAGCTGGTGCGGCGGCTGCGCCCTGTGGAGGCTGGCGTTCGAGGGGGCGGAGGCTCCGCGGCCGGGTGGGGCGGTGGTGCGGGATGGTGGGTTCGGGCAGGTAGACGCTGCACCTGGCGAGATGTCGGCGGACGGACCAGCGGTGCGAGACGCCCACCGGCTCCAGCGGGACGCGTCGAGCGCCGAGCGGGACGTTCGTAATACCGATGTCCCGGCCCCTCAACGCACGGGGGCTTCCAACTCCGACTCGACTGACCTCGGGAGCACACGATGAGCGTGACCGGCTTCCCTGGCTTGACCCCACGAGACATCGCCACCCTCGTGGGCGCCGTCTCCGTCGGGTCCCCGTATCCGGACGAGCCGTCGATGACCGCCGCCGCGGCCCGCGCGGCGCTGTCGGCCGCGTTCGAACCGGGCGACACCGACGCTGCGCTCCTGATCGGCTCGATCGGCGCCGTGCCGACGCTTCGCGCCGTGATCGGGGACACCTCGCCGCAGGCCATCCGTGCCGCGCTTCACGACGCAGCGGCCGCGACCCTTCCACCGATCGACAGGCTCCGGGACGCGCTCGCGCGATGGCGCGGACGCCTCCCACGGGCGCCCCTGCACGCCCCGCTGGAACGCGCCGCCCGCCTCGGCGCCCGGCTGATGACACCGGAGCATCCGGACTGGCCGCGCATGCTGGACGGTCTGGAGCTCGGAGCGCCCGTCACCCTCTGGTTGCGTGGCGACCCTGCTCGACTGGCCTGCCTCTCGCGCTCGATCGCGTTGGTCGGCGCTCGGGCGGCCAGCGGCTACGGCGAGCATGTCGCCCTGGAGAGCGCGGCCGGTCTGGGCGACCGCGGCTTCGCGATCGTCTCGGGCGGCGCCTACGGCGTCGACGCGGCCGCCCATCGCGCCGCACTCTCGAGCGGTCAGGTCACCGTCGCATTCCTCGCCGGCGGCGTCGACCGCCTCTACCCGGCGGGCAACGATGACCTCCTCCAGCGCATCGCCCGCCAGGGCCTGCTGATCGCCGAGCTACCACCGGGCTCGACCCCGACCCGCTGGCGGTTCCTGATGCGCAATCGTCTGATCGCCGCCGCCGGCAACGCGACGGTCGTCGTGGAGGCAGGCGCCCGGTCGGGATCCCTGAACACGGCCGGCCACGCCGCCCAACTCGGCCGCCCCCTCGGCGCTGTCCCCGGCCCGATCACCTCACCGGCCTCCGCGGGCTGCCATCGTCTCATCCGCGAATACGGCGCGATCTGCGTCACCACCGCCGACGAGATGGCGGAGCTGGCAGAGCCGATGGGCGTACGCCTGGGAGTGGGGGATGTCAGGGGCGACGGGGAAGTACCGCCGCCCTGAGGCGCCAGCGGGAAACCGCCACCGACAACTGGAATCGAATGGCGCCCCGTGCGGCGAGGCATACAGCGCCAAACAGGATCGGGCGCCGCCGGTGCGTCCGCGGACGCGCGGGGGCACGGATGGCGGATGCTGGGGGAGTGAACCTCCGGCTCGCCGTCGACGGCTATCTGCGCCACCTGGCGGTTGAGCGCGGGTACTCCGGGCAGACGGTCCGGGCGTACCGTTCGGACTTGGCCCAGTTCGAGCGGTTCGCGGCAGGGCGAGGGGTGACCAGCACGGAGGAGCTGACGCTCGATCTGTTCCGGGAGTGGTTGTGGGAGGGGGCGCAGCAGGAACTCGCAAAGGCCACCCTCGCGCGACGGTCCGCGAGCGCGCGCGGGTTCAGCGGCTGGAACGCCAGGAACGCGGGCACCACGGCTTCCGCGCCCACTCCGGTCGCCCCCGCTGTCGCGGCAATCCCCATCGTGGGAGCGGACCCCGCTGCGCGTTTGCGCTCGCCGAAGGCCGACAAGCACCTTCCGCGCGTCATCACGCGCCCGCAGATCGACGCCCTGCTCGAAGGGCTCTCTGCTCGTGCGGAGGACGGCGAACCCGGCTCGGTTCGGGATGTCGTTGTCATCGAGCTGCTTTACGCGGCGGGGATCCGGGTGAGCGAGCTGACCGGGCTCGATGTCGACGACGTGGATGTCGAGCGGCTGACGCTTCGGGTGGTCGGCAAGGGGAACAAGGAGCGGGTGGTGCCGTTCGGCGTGCCCGCGCTGCGGGCCGTGCGCCGTTACCTTCAGGTCGCGCGGCCGGCGCTCGCCACCGAGCGGTCCGGGCCGGCGTTGCTGCTCGGTGCGCGCGGCGGGCGGCTCGGTACGCGCGCGGTCTACGAGCTGGTGGCCTCGCTGCTCGCCGACCTTCCCGGCGGCGGGCCTGCAGGGCCACACACGCTCCGGCACACGGCCGCCACCCACCTGCTCGACGGAGGTGCGGACCTCCGCGCGGTCCAGGAGATCCTCGGACACGCCAGCCTCGGGACCACGCAGATCTACACCCACGTCTCCAGCGAACGACTCAAGGAGACCTACCGCATCGCCCATCCGCGCGCCTGAGGCGGATTCGGCGCGACGTCCGGGCGGCGCCCTCGCCGCCGTGCAACGGGAGCAACACCGAGCGCGGCACCCGGTCGAAGAACAGCAGCGGCGACACGTACTCGCCATCGACGCGAACGCCCACGTGCAGACAGGCGCCCGAACAGTGCGCGCCCTCCCCGACGACGCCCAGCACGGTGCCGCGCGCGATCCGGTCGCCCACCGCGAGCCCGGCAGCCGCGAGCGGCTCGAACGACGAGAGCACGCCCGAACCGTGGTCCAGGGTGAGCACCGGCCGGTCCACGACGACCCCGACGAAATGGACTGTCGCATCGGAGGGAGCGGTCACCGTCGCTCCCGGTGCCGCGGCCAGGTCGATCCCGCGATGCCCGGCGGCGTACGGCGACGGCGGGGCCTCGTACGCGCGGATCGTCCGCGCCGGCGCAACCGGCCACGACCACCGCGGCGCAGCGCTGGCGCCCACCGCACCGGCGCCAACCATCAGCGCCACACAAGCCCCCACCACGACCCCCACAACACCCACCCGAACCGCCAGCCGGTGCCTCATCCCGATCACCCCCATCACCCTTCAACCCTCCGCCCCCATCCCACCCTCCGCCCCCGGTCCACCGCGATCCGTGGACAACTCGTATCCGCGCCGCGCTGTGGGGGAGTCTTCTGCGCGCGCACGAGTCGGCGTAGCGTGACCAGCGCACGTTTCGCCGGCCAGCCCAACAGAGGCTGGCGACCCGATCGAGGAGGGGGTCTCATGTCCGACCAGCGCAGCACCGGATCCGAGCGGGAGGACGAGAACGTTCCCCAGCCCACCGCGGCCATGCGGCGGAAAGTCGTCGGGCTCGCCACCGCGGCGGCGGTCGGCGGCTTCCTGTTCGGTTTCGACTCCTCCGTCATCAACGGGGCCGTCGACTCGATCCAGCACCACTTCGCGCTCAACGCGTTCGTCACCGGGTTCATCGTCGCCATCGCCCTGCTCGGCTGCGCGGTCGGCGCCTACTTCGCCGGGCGGCTCGCCGACCGGTGGGGGCGCATCCGGGTGATGCTCATCGGCGCCGTGCTCTTCCTCGCGAGCTCCATCGGGGCCGGGCTCTCGGTCTCCGTCTGGGATCTGGGCTTCTGGCGCATCATCGGCGGTCTCGGGATCGGCATCGCCTCCGTGGTCGCGCCGGCGTACATCGCGGAGATCGCGCCCAAGCAGCGCCGCGGCGGCCTGGCCTCGCTGCAGCAACTCGCCATCACCATCGGCATCTTCGTCGCGCTGCTGTCCGACGCCCTCCTCGCCGGGGCCGCGGGCGCCGCCGCCAACCAACTCTGGTTCGGGTTGGAGGCCTGGCGGTGGATGTTCCTGGTCGGCGTGATCCCGTCCGTCGTGTACGGCATCCTCGCCCTCCTGCTGCCGGAGTCGCCGCGCTACCTGCTCGCCACCGGCCGGCACGACGAGGCCCGCGCGATCTTCGCGACGCTCGTGCCGGAGAGCGACGTCGACCGCCAGGTGCGCGACATCGAGCAGGCCATCGAGTCGGACAAGGATTCGGCGAAGGGCACGCTCCGCGGCAACCGCTTCGGCCTCAAACCGATCGTCTGGATCGGCATCATCCTGTCCGTGTTCCAGCAGTTCGTCGGCATCAACGTGATCTTCTACTACTCGACGACGCTTTGGAAAGCGGTCGGGTTCACCGAGAGCAATTCGCTCCTCATCACCGTGATCACCTCGATCACCAACGTGCTCGTCACGATCGTGGCGATCCTGCTGGTCGACCGGGTGGGACGTCGTCCCATCCTGCTCACCGGGTCGGTCGGGATGGCGCTGTCGCTGGGGGTGATGGCGCTCGCGTTCAGCTTCGCGGACAAGGTCAACGGCGAGGTGTCGCTGCCGAACCCGTGGGGCCCGATCGCCCTGATCGCCGCGAACGTCTTCGTGATCTGCTTCGGCGCCTCCTGGGGCCCGCTGGTGTGGGTGCTGCTGGGCGAGATCTTCCCGCCGCGCATCCGCGGCGCGGCGCTCGGGGTGGCGGCCTCCGCGCAGTGGGTCGCGAACTTCCTCGTCACGGTCTCGTTCCCGCCGATGTCCGACTTCTCGCTTCCGTTCACCTACGGGATGTACGCCGTCTTCGCAGCCCTCTCGTTCTTCTTCGTCTTCTTCAAGGTGCCGGAGACGAACGGGATGGCGCTGGAGCACGCCGAGACGCTGTTCGCCAACGCGGGGCGCAGCCGCGGCCCGCAGGTGCGCTCGTCAGGGGACACGGTCCCGCGGCCCTGACCGGGGCCCGGTCCTGATAGGATGACTTCTGCACTCCGCATGTCGGAGTGACTACGCGTGTCCGGAACATCCTCGACGAGGGTGTGCGCTTCTCCACCGGTCTCCCGCTCCTCCATCACGGTTCGCCGTGCGGAGGCGCGGGTGCGGGGAGGCGCGGGGCACCAGGAGCGGCGGCCGACCGGCCGCCGCTGGACAACCGAGAGTCGTGTCCCCGCCGGGAGGCCGGGCGCGCAAGAACAGGAGAACGGCAAATGGCCGTCGTCACCATGCGCCAGCTGCTCGACAGCGGCGTCCACTTCGGACACCAGACCCGCCGCTGGAACCCGAAGATGAAGCGCTTCATCCTCACCGAGCGCTCGGGCAGCTACATCATCGATCTGCAGCAGTCGCTCGCCTACATCGACAAGACCTACGAGTTCGTGCGCGAGACCGTCGCCCACGGCGGCACCATCCTCTTCGTCGGCACCAAGAAGCAGGCGCAGCAGGCGATCGCCGAGCAGGCGACCCGCGTGGGCCAGCCCTACGTCAACCAGCGCTGGCTGGGTGGTCTGCTGACCAACTTCCAGACCGTGTCCAAGCGCCTCGCCCGCATGAAGGAGCTCGAGGAGCTCGACTTCGAGGGCACCACCAGCGGCTTCACCAAGAAGGAGCTGCTGATCAAGAAGCGCGAGCTGGACAAGCTCCACAAGTCGCTCGGCGGCATCCGCAACCTGGCCAAGACCCCGAGCGCCATCTGGGTCGTGGACACCAAGAAGGAGCACCTCGCGATCGACGAGGCGAAGAAGCTGGGCATCCCGGTCATCGGCATCCTCGACACGAACTGCGACCCGGACGAGGTCCAGTACCCGATCCCGGGCAACGACGACGCCATCCGCTCCGTCACGCTCCTCACCCGCATCGTCGCCGACGCCGCGGCCGAGGGCCTCATCCAGCGTCACCAGAAGCCGGAAGAGGGCGCTGAGCCGGCCGAGCCGCTCGCCGAGTGGGAGCAGGAGCTCCTGGCCCAGCCGACCGACGAGGTCCAGTCCTCCGCCGAGAACGAGAAGGCCGCCGACGCCGACCTCGCCGAGGCCAAGGCGGACTCCGCCGAGGTCGTCGCCGAGGGCGAAGCCGACGCCGAGGCCAAGTAACCACACTCACCAAACTTCGAGTCAGAAGGTTCCAGTCAGAACATGGCAAACATCAGCATCGCTGACATCAAGGCCCTGCGCGAGCAGCTCGGCACCGGAATGGTCGACACCAAGAAGGCCCTCGAGGAGGCCGGTGGCGACATCGAGAAGGCGACCGAGATCCTGCGTCTCAAGGGCGCCAAGGGCAACGCGAAGCGCGCCGACCGCTCCACCTCCGAGGGCCTCGTGGCCGCGAAGGAGAACGGCAACGGCTCCGCGACGATGATCGAGCTCGCCTGCGAGACCGACTTCGTCGCGAAGGGCGAGAAGTTCATCGCCCTCGCCGACAAGGTGCTCGACGTGGCCTCAGCCGCGGGCGCCACCACCGTCGAGGAGGCGCTTGCCGCCCCCGCCGGATCGCAGACCGTCGCCGAGCTCATCGGTGACGAGGCCGCGATCCTCGGCGAGAAGGTGGAGCTCCGCCGCATCGCCGTCGTCTCGGGCGAGAACTTCGCGATCTACCTGCACAAGACCTCCAAGGACCTGCCCCCGCAGGTCGGCGTGGTCGTCGGCTACGCCGGCGCCGACGCGGAGACCGCCCGCAGCATCGCGCAGCACATCTCGTTCGCGAACCCGACCTACCTCACCCGCGAGGACGTCCCGGCCGAAGAGGTCGAGAACGAGCGTCGCATCGTCGAGGAGATCTCGCGCAACGAGGGCAAGCCGGAGGCCGCGCTCCCGAAGATCATCGAGGGTCGCCTCGGCGCCTACTTCAAGCAGGTCGCCCTGCTCGAGCAGGAGTACGCCCGCGACAACAAGCTGACCATCGCCCAGGTCCTCAAGGACTCGGGTCTGACCGTCTCGGGCTTCGCCCGATTCAAGGTCGGCGCCTGACCCAGGCATGAAGGAGTCCGGATCGTGGCGCACGATCCGGGCTCCTTTTCTGTGCCCGCCGTCCCTGTTCAGACGGTGCGGGCACGCATTAGCGTTAACGAAAGTCACGGAAGGACTCATACACAGATGACGGCAGCCACTCACAGACGCAGGGTCCTTCTGAAGCTCTCCGGCGAGGCGTTCGGCGGCGGGCAGCTCGGGGTCAACCCCGACATCGTCAGCAGCATCTCCCGCGAGATCGCCCAGGCCGCGGAGGACGTCGAGATCGCGATCGTCGTGGGTGGAGGCAACTTCTTCCGCGGCGCCGAGCTCTCGCAGCGCGGCATGGACCGCGGGCGCGCCGACTACATGGGCATGCTCGGCACCGTCATGAACGCACTGGCGCTGCAGGACTTCCTGGAGCAGGCCGGAGCGGAAACGCGGGTGCAGTCCGCGATCTCGATGACCCAGGTGGCCGAGCCCTACATCCCCCGCCGTGCCGAGCGCCACCTCGAGAAGGGCCGCGTCGTCATCTTCGGCGCCGGCGCCGGCCTGCCCTACTTCTCGACCGACACCGTGGCTGCCCAGCGCGCCCTGGAGATCAGCGCCGATGTCGTGCTCGTCGCCAAGAACGGCGTCGACGGCATGTACGACGACGACCCGCGCACCAACCCGGACGCCCGCAAGATCGATCACATCAGCCACCAGGACGCGCTGACCCAGGGCCTCAAGGCCGTCGACTCGACCGCGCTGAGCCTTTGCATGGACAACGGGATGCCGATGCGGATCTTCGGCATCGAGCCGGCGGGGAATGTCACCGCGGCGCTGCTCGGCGCGGAGATCGGCACCCTGCTCGGCTGACCCGTCCGGCGCCCGGCGCACGCGGGCCACGGCGTGCACGGGCGGTCGCGCGCCCTGGCCCTAGACTAGACAACGACTCACCGATCTGAAGGAGAAACCGTGATCGCCGATGTGATTTCCGACGCCCGCCAGCGGATGGCCAAGACTGTGGACGCGGCGAGGGACGACTTCGGCACGGTGAGCGCGGGACGCGCGAACCCCGCCCTCTTCCAGAAGGTGCTCGTCGACTACTACGGCTCGCCGACGCCGCTGGCCCAGCTCGCCGGCCTCCAGAACCCGGAGGCACGCGTCCTGCTCGTGACGCCCTACGACAAGTCCGCCCTCAAGGAGATCGAGAAGGCGATCGTCAACATGCCGAACCTGTCGGCGAACGTCGGCAACGACGGCGAGATCGTGCGCGTCTCGCTCCCCGAGCTGACGGAGGACCGCCGCAAGGAGTTCGTCAAGCTCGTCCGCGGCAAGGGCGAGGACGCCAAGGTCGCCATCCGCAACATCCGCCGCAAGGCGAAGGACGACCTCGACGCCCTCAAGGGTGAGGTCGGCGACGACGAGGTGGCCCGTGGCGAGAAGGAGCTCGAGGCGATCACGCGCACGAACGTCGACGCCGTCGACGAGGCCCTCAAGCGCAAGGAAGCCGAGCTCCTCGAGGTCTAGATGAGCGAGGGGAGCAGCCCCGGCGCGCCTCGCACGCCGGGGCCGGGCAGACGGGGGAAAGCGGCGACGCGGGCGGAGATCCGCGCGCAGGTGCAGGCGACCCGCGCCGACTTCGAGCGGCAGGTACTCGCGCGCAAGGCGCAGCTGGATGCGACCAACGAGCGCATCGAGGCGCGGACCGGCCGCAACCTCATCCTGGCGATCCTGATCGGGCTCGGTGGGGGAGCCCTCCTCGTCCTGAGCCTGATCTTCATCAAGGAGCTCTTCCTCGTCTTCGGCGCGGCGATGATCGGGTTCTCGGCATTCGAGCTCACCCAGGCGTTCCGCGGCGCGGGGCGCCGGATCCCGCGCATCCCGACGCTGATCGCGTCGCTGGCGATCGTCCCCGCCGCGTTCTTCTTCCACGCGGGCGGTCAGCTCGTCGCTCTGGCCGCCGGCATCGTGCTGGTCGTCGCCTGGCGGCTGGTCGAGGAGGCCGTGCTGCCGGCGAAACGCGCCGGGGGAGTGGCGCTCGCCCGCGATCTGGCGTGGAGCGTCCTGGTCCAGATGTACGTCACGCTGCTCGGCTCGTTCGCCATCCTGCTGCTCGCGGAGGCCGGAGGCGAGTGGTGGGTGCTCGGGTTCCTGATCGTGGTCGTCGCGGTGGACACCGGGGCGTATGCGACCGGGCTGTCCTGGGGACGGCACCCGATGGCGCCGACCATCAGCCCAAAGAAGACCTGGGAGGGCTTCGCCGGGGCGGCTGTCGCCGCGATCGTGGCGGGCGTCCTGATCTCGCTGTTCATGATCCATCAGCCGTGGTGGTTCGGGATCCTCTTCGGCCTCGTCACGCTGCTGACGGCGACCGTCGGCGACCTCGCCGAGTCGCTCATCAAGCGCGATCTGGGCATCAAGGACATGAGCTCGTGGCTGCCGGGGCACGGAGGCTTCCTCGACCGGCTGGACTCCATCCTGCCGTCGGCGGCGGCCACCTACGTGCTGTTCCTCATCTTCTCCTGACACAATGGGCAGGTGAGCACCTTCCCCCGGAGCCCCAAATCGAAGCCCGGTTACGACGTCGCCCAGGTCGATGAGTTCCTCGTCGCCGCCCGTCGCGCCTACGACTCCGACCCGTCGGCCCCCGGCGCGCTGTCGGCCGCCGACATCCGGCACACGGCGTTCTCCATGGCCAAGGGCGGCTACTCGACCTCGCACGTCGACGCGGCGCTGGAGCGCCTGGAGGACGCCTTCGCGGCCCGCGAGCGCGACGCCGCGCGCGGCAGCGGACACGACTCCGCCTGGTTCGAGGAGGCCCGCACATCGGCGCAGGCCATCCTCGACCGGCTGGAGCGGCCGGTCGGCCATCGCTTCCAGCGGGTGAGCTTCCTGACCCTCGGGTACAACCGGCAGGACGTCGACCGCTTCGCCGGCCGCCTGGTGAAGTACTTCCAGGACGGCCGCCCGATGAGCGTGGAGGAAGTCCGCACGGTCACTTTCCGTGAGCAGCGAGGGGGGTACCGTGAGGCCCAGGTGGACCTCCTCCTCGACAGCGTCACGGACGTGATGCTGGCTGTCCGCTGACCCCTGGCCGCACTGATTGTTCTCTGAAAGCGGGTGTCTCGCCTTGGAAACCGGTGAAATCTTCGTTATGGTTCTGTGATCGTGGGTAGACAAGAAGCAGCAGAGCTCGTTCCGCTGACCCCTGCCAACCCGGTCGGAGTCGCATTCCGTCGTTCGCGACGGCCTCATATCCGCTCGCGCGCCGCCATCTGGGGGTTCGCCTTCACGGCGGCCGTCGGCTTCGCGCTGGTCAACGTCGTCGACCCGTATTCGGGCTCAGCGTCCACGCCCGCCTACGCGGATTCGCTTCAGACCATCCAGCAGAACTCCCGCTTCGGCGCCGTTCCCGTGCAGAGCCTCACGGCTCCGAATGCGGCGGAGACCGCCGTCACGCGCGACGCCGTGGGCGTCAAGCTCAAGCCCAAGCCGACTCCGACGCCCACGCCGACCAAGAAGGCCTCCTCGGGCGGCGGATCGAGCGCCCCGTCCGCTCCCGTGCCCGATCCCGGCACCGCCAAGGCGATCGCGTACCAGATGGTGCACGACCGCGGCTGGGGCGACGACCAGTACAGCTGCCTGGTGTCGCTGTGGAACAAGGAGTCCGGCTGGCGCGTGAACGCGTCCAACCCGAGCGGCGCCTACGGCATCCCGCAGGCCCTGCCCGGCAGCAAGATGGGCCCGGGTTGGCAGACGGACGCCTCCGTGCAGATCTCCTGGGGTCTCGGCTACATCGCCGGCCGCTACACCAACCCGTGCGGAGCCTGGGCGCAGTCGCAGGCGCAGGGCTGGTACTGAGCTCGTCCCCGGGGTCCTGGCACCGTTAGTCGGCGCTGGGCGCCGGCGGGGTGGGCGCCGGCTCGCCCGGCACCGGCTCACCGGGGGACTGCGGTTCGTAGTCGCGCCAGAACCGGAAGTAGATCCGCGCGCCGAGCCACATCGACGCCACCAGGTACGTGAGCGCGCAGACGATACCGACCGTCCACGCCACGGGGATCGCGACGCCGCTCGTGGCGAGTACGACCCCCAGGAAGAGGCCGACCAGCGCCCCGTTCACAACGAAGGTGAACATCATGCTGCTGCCCACGACCTGGCTCTGCCCGCGGCGGCCCAGGAAATAGTACGTGTGCGTCACGCCCGCCCTGTCGTCGTGCCAGGACGCGGAGAGCGCGCGGGCCACCTCGGGAGCGAGCCGGACGTACTCGGCCCTGAGCCGGTTCATCGCGAGGACGTACATGAGGTCCTCCATCGACACGTTCGTGACGCGGACCTGGGTGAGCACGCCGACGACCACGACGAGACCGAGCAGGGCGTCGGCGAAGGCGGGGAAGATGCCGGCGAACTTCGTGGCCTGTCCCACAAGCGCGATGCTGACCAGCGCGGCCGACATGAGCGTCAGCAGCATGCTGATCCGGGTCAGCACCTCGCTCTGGGTGGTGCTGCGCGACGCCAGGAGGCTCCAGTGCTCTGTGGCGAGCAGCTGCGCCGTCAGAGCATCCGTGTTGCGTGGTTCGCCCTCTCGAGCGTCGTCGCCCATGCCGCCGATGGTACTGCGCGTGGGTCGACGGGGGACAGCCGTCGGCTGCTTAGACTGGAACGGTGCCCCGCAGCAATCATCCCCGCCGCCGTCACGGCGAGCAGCGCGAAGAGGAGCAGGACGGCTTCGACCGCCTCCTTGCCGGGTGGCGGCGCACCGAGGTGCGGCGCGGCGTGGAATGGAACGTGCAGCCGGTTTCCGCCGTCCAGGCGCAGAAGAGCTACCTGTGCCCCGGCTGCGGCCGTGAGATCGGCCCAGGGGTCGCGCACCTGGTCGCCTGGCGTGCCGACGGCGTGATGGGCGACACGGCCGACCTGGCCGCCCGCAGGCACTGGCACACGTCGTGCTGGCGGATCGCATGAGTGAAGGAGGCGGTCCGGTGACCGACAGTGCAGCGACTCGGGGGCCCGTGGAGGTCCGCGGCGGCATCGAGCTGCCCGCCCGGCGCGAGGACATCGAGCTGCAGACGAGGGACGGGCTGACGCTCGTCGGCGAGCTCGCCTCCCCGCTGGACCGCGAGCCGGTCGCGACGCTCGTCACGCTGCACCCGCTGCCCACCGGAGGCGGCTTCATGGACTCCCACATCCTGCGCAAGGCGGCGGGACGGCTCCCGGCGCTGGCCGACATCGCCGTGCTGCGCTTCAACACGCGCGGGACGGCGTCGCCGCGCGGCCGCAGCCAGGGCGAGTTCGGGCACGGCGTGGACGAGCGCTACGACGTGGAGGCGGCGATGGCGTTTGTCGCCGAGCGGGGCCTCCCGCACCCCTGGCTGCTGGGCTGGTCGTTCGGCACCGAGCTCGCGCTGATGTACGGCAGGGAGTTCCCGGTCGACGGCGTCATCCTGCTCTCGCCGCCGCTGCACCGGGCCAAGCCGGAGCACCTGGCCGCCTGGGCGGGCGACCACCGTCCGATCGTCGCGCTGATCCCCGAGCACGACGACTATCTGCGGCCTGCGGAGGCGGCGGAGCGGTTCCGGCCGCTGCCGCAGATCGAGCTGGTCGACGTGGAGGGCGGCAAGCACCTCTGGGTGGGGGAGAACCAGACCCGCCGGGTGCTGGACGAGATCGTGCGGCGGCTGAACCCCGCCGCCGTGCCGCTGCCGACGCAGTGGCCGCCGGCCTGACCCGGCGCAGGGCGCCGCGCCTGTCCGGCCGCTAGAGCTCGTTCTGGCGCGGGATGACGACCTGCTTGATGATGAGCAGGATCGCGGCGGCGAACGGGATGGCGACCAGCGCGCCGAGGATGCCCAGCAGCGTGCCGCCGGCGAGCGCCGCGACCACGACCAGGGCGCCGGGCACCGACACCGCGCGGTTCATGATGCGCGGGCTCAGGATGTACGCCTCCACCTGCATGTACGCGAGGTAGTAGATGGCGGCGGCGATCGCCGTGGGCGGCCCGGAGAAGAAGCAGACCGCGACGATGATGACCGAGCCGGTGATGGTTCCCACGAGCGGGATCAGGGAGAAGAAGAACGCTATCGACGCGAGCAGGATGGGGAACTTCGCGCCGATGATCGTCAGGAAGATCGCGCTGAGCACGCCGTTGACGAGCGCCAGTGAGACCTGGCCGCCGACGTACTTGCCGACCGAGTCCGTGATCTGGTCGCCCAGGTCGGCGAACCGCGAGCGGCGGGAGGCCGGGACGAGCTGGTAGGCCGCACGCTTGATGCTCGGCAGCGACGCGGTGAAGTAGATCGTCAGGATCACGACGATGATGACGCCGAATGCGCCCTGCACGATCCCGATGCCGGTCTGGAGCACCTTCGAGGTGATGTCCGGCAGGTTCTTCTGCAGCCACTCGGTGACGGCGTCGATGTTCTGCTGGTTGACGATGGTGGGGAACTGGTGCTGGAGGCTGAGGAACCACTTCTCGGCGCTGCCGTTGTTGACCCAGGTGATCGCGTTCTGGACGAGCTGGGAGGCCTGGTCGACCGCGATCGGCACGATCGCCCAGATGAGCCCGACGAACGCGCCGACGATGACCACGAGCGTGACGACCAGGGCCAGCCAGCGCGGGAACTTCCGCCGTTCCAGGAAGGAGATGAGCGGCTCGATCCCGAGCGCCAGGAACAGTGCGGCGCCGATGTACGTGATGATCGTGGCCAGGCTCACGATGGACGTCAGGATCAGCACGCCCAGTCCCACGCCGAGCGTGCCGATCAGGCCGACTCGGAACGCGTTCTGGATCTTCACTCAGTCCCCCTCCGGGCCGTCCGCCCGGGAGGCGGCACTCAGTCGTCGGCCGAAACTCTGTCCGCCTGCTGGAGCATACCCCTGAGGTTCTCGAAGTACCCGGCCACGGCTTCGCGCTCAATCCTAATCTGGGAGAGGCGGTCTTCCGCGTCGGCGACCAGGCGTTGCGTGCGCTCTTCGGCCTCGTCGACCAGGGCGTCCGCCCGCTCCTGCGCCTCGCGCAGGATGTCGGCGGCGACCTTCTCGGCGTCCTTGCGCGCCTTCTTGACCGTCTCCCGGGCCTCGGTGTCGAACGCCTCCGCCTCGGTGCGCGCCTGAGCGGTGCGCTTGACCGCGTCGGCGAGCTGGACGTTGGCCTCGTCCAGGTACTTCTGGGTCTGGGCGACGGCCTCCTGATGCCTGCTCAGGTACTCCTTCTCGGCCTCGTCCCGGCGGGCGCGGAGTTCGACATCGAGGTCGATCCGCGCCTGCTCGATCTCGCGGGTGCGCTTGTCGAGCTCGGCGAGGGTGGCGGTGCGGAGACCGCTGAGCTCGGCGTCGAGGTCGGCGCGGGCGGTCGCGGCCTCCTGGTCGAACGCGGCCTGCCGTTCGGCCAGTTCGGCGTCGAGCGCGGTGCTCGCCTCGGCCGCCTCCCGGGCGACCTCCGCGCGGGCCTTCGCGGTCTCCGCGTCGAGCGTCAGCCTGGCGCGCTCGGTCTCCTCGGCGAGGGTCACCCGGGTCTGCTCGGACTCGCGTTCGAGCTTGAGGCGCTGCTGCTCGCGGTCGTTCTTCAGCTCCTGCGCGGTGCGGGCGCGCTGGTCGGCGAGCTCCGCGGCGGTGCGCTTCACGTCGGCGGCGAGCGTGCTGCGGGTCTGCTCGGTCTCGTCGGCGAGGCGGGACCGGGTCTCCTCGGCCTCCGCGGCGAGGGCGGACTTGGTCTGCTCGACCTCGGCGGCGAGGGCGGACTTCGTGGTGGTGACCTCGGTCTCCAGCGCGGACTTGGTCTGCTCGACCTCGGCAGCGAGCGCGGATGTCGTCTGCTCGACCTCGGCAGCGAGCTTCGCCTTGGTGGTGACGACCTGCGTCTCCAGGGCGGAGATGGTCTGCTCCTTCTCCGCGGCCAGCCGGGCGGCGGTCTGGTCGACGTCGGCGGCGAGCTGGGCGCGGGTGGAGGCGACCTCGGCTGCGAGGGTGGTCCGCTCGGTCGCGAGCTCTTCGGCGAGCGCGGTGCGGGCCTCGCCGACCTCGGCGGTCAGCTCGGCGCGGAGCTCAGTGGCCTCCGCCTCCAACTCCCGGCGCTGACGCTCGGCGTCCGCGGCCAGCTCGGCACGGGTGCTCCGGACCTCGTCGGCGAGAGCGGCCTTCGTGCTGTCGACCTCGTCGGCGAGGGCGGCCTTGGTCGTCGAGACCTCCTCGGCGAGGGCGGCCTTCGTGGTCTCGACCTCCTCGGCGAGGGCGGCCTTCGTCGTGTCGACGTGGTCGGCCAGCTCGGCGCGGGCGGTCTCGACCTCCTTGGCCAGCGCCGACTTGGTGGTGTCGACCTCGTCGGCCAGCGCGGCTCGGGTGGTCTCGACCTCCCTGGCCAGAGCGGCCTGGGTGGTCTCGACCTCCTTGGCGAGGGCGGACTTCGTGCTCGCGACCTCCTTCGCGAGGGCAGAACGGGTGCTCTCGACCTCCTTGGCGAGCGACGCCTTCGTGGTGTCGACGTCCTTGGCGAGCGCGGAGCGTGCCGTGTCCACCTCGGTGGCGAGCTCGGCGCGGGTCGTCTCGACCTCGGCGGCCAGGTCGGCGCGGGTGTCCTTCACCTCGGCGGCGAGCTCCGCGGCGGTCCGCTCGCGCAGGGCCGTCACGCGGGCGCGCGTGGTCTCCTCCTCGGCGGCGAGCTCCGCTGCGGTGCGCTCGCGGTCGGCGGCGAGCTGCGCGGCCGTGGAGGTGCGGTCGGCCTCCAGGGCGCTGCGGGTCTCGGTGGTCTCGCGCTCGAGGGTGCTGCGCGTCTGGAGGACCTGGTCGGCCAACTCCTTCGTGGTCCGCTCGACCTCCTCCGCGAGCGCGGAACGGGCGGTGGTCACGTCGGTCTCGAGAGCCGAACGCGTGGTGGTCACCTCGGTCTCCAGCGCCGCCCTGGTGCTGGTCACCTCGTCGGCGAGGGCCGCCTTGGTCCTCGCGACCTCGTCGGCGAGCTCCGTCGTGGTGCGGGCGACCTCGTCGGCCAGGCGGGAGGTCGTCGTCGTGACCTCGTCGGCCAGGCGGGCCTTGGTCTGCTCCACCTCGGCGGCGAGGGCGCTCCTGGTCTGCTCGGCCTCTGCCGCGACGGAGGTCGTGGTCCGCTCGACATCGGCCGCGAGCGCCTGCCGGGCGGTGCTGACCTCGTGGTCGAGGTCGGCGCGGGTCTGCGCGGCCAGGGCGGCGAGGGTGGCGCGCTGCTGTTCGACGTCGTCCGCGAGCTCGGCGCGCGCCTGGGCGACCTCGGCGGCGACGGCGTCGCGCGCGGCGGTCTGCTCGGCGGCGAGGCGGTCGGCGGTCTCGGCGACCCGCTTGTCGAGTTCGAGGCGGGTCTGTGCCGCCTCGCGCTCGAATGCAGCACGGTCGGCCGCGAGCGCGTTCTCCAGCTCGCTGCGGCGCGCGGCGATGGTGCGGTCCAGCTCCGCCGCCTCGGTGCGCGCGGCCTCCGCCTCGCGCAGGGCGACAGCCTTGAGCTCCGCGGCCTCGCGGTCGGCCTCGGCGCGCACGGCCGACGCCTCGCGCTTGCTCGTCGCGCGCAGCTCGGCCGCCTCGGTGGCGACCGCGCCGCGGATGGCGGCGGCCTCGCGGATGGCGTCGTTGAGCAGGGTCTCCTTGTCGGCCCTGGTGCGCGCGAGCAGCTCCGTCGACTCGATCTGGGCGTCCTCGAGCGCCGTCGTGGCGCGGGCCTGCGCGTCCGCGAGGATGCGCTCCGCCTGCTGCGCGGCCGTCTTCTTGATCTTGTCGACGTCGCCGGCGACGCCCGCGCGCAGCTTCTCGGCGTCGATGTCGGCCTGCGCGATGAGCCGGGTGGACTGCTCCTCGGCGACCCGGAGGGTGTTCTCCAGCTTGGTGCCGAGTCCGGAATAGGTGGGGCTGCCGACCTCTTCGATCTCGGCGTTGAGCTCGTCGATGCGCAGCTGGAGCCGCTTGAGCTCCTTGGCCTGGTCCGCGGACTGGGTGTTGGATTTGATCAGCTCGCGGCGGAGGTCCTGGATGGCCTGGTCGACTTCGTCCTTGTCGTAGCCGCGAAAGACCTGGGTGAAGTTGGATTCGTCGGTGGCCACCGTGTTACTCCTGTTTGGATCGAGTGAGCGAGCCGCGCGCGCGCCGCATCGATCTTACATTTCGAGGGCCTGTACCCGCATGGGGGACTGCGTGACCATGCAGACAACGGTTAGATGCCTCTCAGGGTGCTCCATTAAGGTGGTGTGACTGTGCCCGCACCCCCGTCCGGCACATGAGGAGTCTGTTTGCGTTTCGTACTGGCCATCGTCGCGTTCGTGGTCGCTGCCGTCATGATCGTCGCCGGCATCGCCCAGCGCACGGTCTTCGCACCCCCGTCGCAGTTGACCGCCTCGGCGACCGTTCCTGCCGACACACGCTACATCGTGATCGACAGCGCGGTGCTGAACGCCCACCCCGGGCAGCAGACGCTCTCCGTCTCCGGCTCGAAGAACGCCAAGACGCAGGTGGTCGCGTACGGCCGCACGCCCGACGTGAAGGCGTGGCTGCAGGGCGAGAAGTACGCGACGGTCTCCGCCCGCCCGGGCGCTACCGCGCTCACGGTCAAGACGGTGACTCCGAAGCCCGGCGACTCAGCGGATGCGGCGGTCACCGCGACTCCCGCGCCGACCGCGACGCCGGCCCCGGCCCCGACCGGCTCCTCGACGCCGTCCACGATCGCGCCCGGCCCCAACCCGGCCGGCTCCGACCTCTGGCTGGCGGAGTACGACGGCCAGGACGCGCAGGTCACCACCATGAACATCCCGTCCGGCGTGAGCGTGATCGTCGCCGGAGACGGGACCACCCCCGCCCCCAACAAGATCCTCCTGACCTGGCCGGTCGACACCAGCACGCCGTGGGCCTTCCCGCTCATCATCGGCGGTCTCGTGCTCCTGGTGATCGGCATCGCGCTCTACCTGTGGGGGCTCTACACCCACCGCAAGTCGCGTGGACCAAGGCGCACGAGCGGACCCAAGATGCCCAAGCTCCCCAAAGCCCCCAAGTACAAGCCCACCGCGTCCATCGAGGCGACCCCTCGCGGCCGGCGATCGAGCCGCCGCACGCGGGTCATGGTCCCTGCGCTCCTCGCGGGCGTCCTCGCGCTGACCGGCGTCGGCGCCGGCGCGGCCTTCGCCGACACGTCGACCCCGACGCCCACGCCCACCTCGACCGGCGGGCCGAAGAACGCCAACACGCCGCCGCCCGCGGTGACCGTGCCGCAGCTCGAGCGCATCGTGAAGCGGATCTCGGTCGCGGCGGCCAACGCAGACGGCAAGAACGACGGCGACCTGGCCAAGCTGCGCTTCACCGGCCCCGCCCTGCAGCTCCGGGACGCGAACTACGCGATCCGCGTCAAGAAGGCGGACCAGCCGGCGCTCCCGGCCATCCCTGCCGGACCGCTCGAGCTCTCCCTCCCGCAGGCGACCGACACCTGGCCGCGCACCGTCACGGCCGTGCTGAAGATGCCGAACGACGCCACCGGCAAGCCGCAGGCCCCGCTCGCGCTCGCCCTCGTGCAGGAGACGCCGCGCGACAACTACATGGTGGAGTACGCGATCGCGCTCGAGCCCAACGTCAAGGTGCCGAACCTGGCGCCGGCCAGCATCGGCGCCGCCGTCGTGCCGCCGGACTCCAAGCTGCTCAAGGTGCAGCCCGACCAGGTCGCGGCCGCCTACGGCGACATCCTGCTCAACGGCGACAAGAGCAAGTGGTACTCCAGCTTCGACCTCGCGGACGACAAGCTCGTGGCGCAGGTCGGCGCCACCTGGAAACAGCAGGAGCAGGCCAGGCTGGCTCAGCAGTTCGG
The DNA here is from genome assembly GCF_057655165.1 of Leifsonia sp. Soil_N53. Taxonomy (NCBI): domain Bacteria; kingdom Bacillati; phylum Actinomycetota; class Actinomycetes; order Micrococcales; family Microbacteriaceae; genus Leifsonia; species Leifsonia sp. Soil_N53. The sequence goes on along the minus strand of NZ_JBDGMM010000046.1, from coordinate 63,395 downwards.
CCAGACCTCCTCGCTGACCTTCTCGAGCCGCGTCGGCACCGGACCGGTCCTCTCGATGGCCACCAACGACTCCGGCGCGATCGTCTGGGTGAACCCCGAAGAGGTCCAGCTGCACAAGGTGACCGAGGCCGGCGCCCAGGTGATCGCGGGTGCGACGACCGCGGCGCTCAGCGGCGTCGCCCAGTCCAACACCGGCATCGAGTCGGTGTACGGGTACCAGCTCGCGTTCTACGTGCCGCCGGCGGGCTCCAGCGAGAAGGTCCGGCTGCTCGGGTTCGCCCAGGGGCTGGTCTCCGCGCGCGAGGTCCAGTGACCCGCGTCCCCTCGGGGAGCGCGCAGTAGGCTTGAACGCATGAGCCAGCTTCCGCCGAACCCGACCAATCTCCGCGGCGCCGTCGATCTGAGCAGCCTCGTCAACCGGCCCCAGCCCGGCCAGGGCGACGCGGGCGGCGCGGCGCAGGGCGAGCCGATCGAGCTGCCCAGCCTGTTCTTCCAGGGCACCGACGCGAACTTCAACGACTTCCTCGACCTGTCCATGCGGATCCCCGTCGTCGTGGCGCTCACCGCCTCCTGGGCGGACCCGGACCGGGCGCTCGCGACGGTCCTCGACCGCGTCACGACCGACCTCGACGGCCGCGTCGTGCTCGTGCAGGTCGACGTCGACGCGAACCCGCAGCTGGTGCAGGCGTTCCAGGCGCAGTCCGTGCCCGCCGTGGCGGGCATCGTCTCCGGCCGGCCCGTGCAGCTGTTCAGCGGAGCGCTGCCGGAGGACCAGGTGCGCGCCGTGTTCGCGCAGCTCCTCGAGCTGGCCGCGCAGAACGGGGTCACCGGCACCGCTGCGGTCGACGCCGAGGCGGGGGAGACCCCGGCCGGTGAGGGCGACGAGCCGGTTCCGGAGCCGCCGCTGCCCCCGCTGCACGCCGAGGCGTACGACGCGATCGACCGCGGCGACTACCCCGCGGCGATCACCGCCTACAAGACCGCGATCGCGCAGGATCCCCGCGACACCATGGCGATCGCGGGTCTCGCCCAGGTCAGCCTGCTCGCGCGGCTGGCCGGTCGCACGCTGGACGAGATCCGGAACGCCGCGGCCTCCGCCCCCGACGACAGCGAGGCGCAGCTCGCCGTGGCCGACCTCGACCTGTCCGGCGGCCACGTCGACGACGCCTTCGACCGGCTGCTCACCCTGTTCCCGAAGCTCGACGCCGAGGGCAAGGAGGCCGTGCGCGGCCGCATCCTCGAGTACTTCGAGATCGTCGGCGTGGACGACCCCCGCGTGGCCAAGGCCCGGGCTAGGCTGGCCTCGCTGCTCTACTGACGCGCGCCCCTCGTTCCGGGATCGCCGCGCAGGGCGGCTGACATCCCCTCGCCTGGAAGGCTCGCGCATGTCCCGTCTGCTCGTCGTCGGTGGGACCGGTCTCGCCGGTCGTGCCATCACCGCTGAAGCCGTCGCGCGCGGCCACGAGGTCGTGGTCGCCGCCCGGCGCGTCCCCGACGACGACGCGCCCGCGTACGTCGACGGCGCCGCGTACGTGACTGCCGACATCGTGACCGGCGCCGGGCTCGAGGAGGCGGTCGACGGGGTCGACGTGCTGATCGACGCGAGCAACGCCGCCGGCCGGGCGGCATCGCACGTCTTCGCGCACGGGTCCCGCAACCTCCTGCACACCGCCGCCCGCTACGGCGTCGGCCAGGCGGTATTGCTGTCCATCGCGGGCATCGACGGCTCGCGCTACCCGTACTACCGGGCGAAGCTCGCGCAGGAGCGCACCTATCTCGACTCCCCGCTGGAGGTCCGGATCGTGCGCGCGACGCAGTTCCACGACTTCGTCACCGCGATCTTCGAGCGCGGCCGCCGCTTCGGGACGGTGACGACGCCCTCCGGCACCCGGATCCAGCCGATCGACGTGACCGACGTCGCGCGTGCCGTCGTCGACGCCGCGGAGGGCGCGGGCGAGCCCGGCTCCATCCGCACGATCGGCGGCCCGCGCATCGAGAGCGCGCGTGCGCTCGCGCAGAAGTGGAAGGACGCCACCGGCACCCGCCGGCCGATCCTGGCGGTGCGCCTGGCCGGACCGCTGGGCTCGGAGTGGCGCGCCGGACGTCACCTCGCGCCCGAGCACGCCGTGGCCGGCCCGGACTACGCCGCCTGGCTCAGCGACGCGGTCGAAGGTACAGCGCCCCCAGCGGCGGCAGCGTCAGCACGGCGGAGGCCGGACGGCCCATCCACGGCTCGTCGTAGGCCGTGACACCGCCGAAGTTGCCCACGCCCGAGCCGCCGAAGTCCTCCGCGTCGGTGTTGAGGAGCTCCTCCCACTCGCCGGCGAACGGCAGGCCGACGCGGTAGTCGCCGTGCGGGTTGCCCGAGAAGTTGAGCAGCACCGCGATCGGTGAGCCGTCGCGGTCCTTGCGCAGGAACGCGAGGACGTTGCCGGCGGCGTCGGAGCCGTCGAGCCACTCGAAGCCCGCCGGGTCGTTGTCGAGCGCCCAGAGCTCGGGATTCCCGCGGTAGACGGCGTTGAGCTGTGCGACGAGGTTCCAGAGCCCGCGGTGGCTCGGCTGGTCGAGCATCCACCAGTCGAGGCCGCGCTCCTCGCTCCACTCGGAGTACTGCCCGAACTCCTGACCCATGAACAGCAGCTGCTTGCCCGGGTGCGCCCACATGAACGAGAGGAACGCGCGCACGTTCGCCAGCTGCTGCCAGTGGTCGCCCGGCATCTTGCCGATCAGCGAGCCCTTGCCGTGCACGACCTCGTCGTGGCTGATCGGCAGCAGGAAGTTCTCGCTCCAGGCGTAGACCAGGGAGAACGTGATCTCGCTGTGGTGGTAGCTGCGCCACATCGGGTTCTCCTGGATGTACTGGAGCGCGTCGTGCATCCAGCCCATGTTCCACTTGAAGCCGAAGCCGAGGCCGCCGGACGAGGTCGGCGCGGTGACGCCGGCGTAGCTCGTGGACTCCTCGGCGATCATGACCGTGCCGGGATTGCGCTTGTAGGAGGTCGCGGTGACCTCTTGGAGGAAGCCGATCGCCTCCAGGTTCTCGCGGCCGCCGTGGATGTTCGGCTCCCACTCGCCCGGCTCGCGCGAGTAGTCCAGGTACAGCATGGAGGCCACCGCGTCGACCCGGAGTCCGTCGACGTGGAACTCCTCCAGCCAGTAGAGGGCGTTCGCGACCAGAAAGTTGCGCACCTGCGAGTTGCCGTAGTCGAAGATGTAGGTGCCCCAGTCCTTGTGCTCGCCGCGGCGCGGGTCGGCGTGCTCGTAGAGCGCCTGGCCGTCGAAGCGGGCGAGCGCCCAGTCGTCCTTGGGGAAGTGGCCGGGCACCCAGTCGAGGATGACGCCGATGCCGGCCTGGTGGAGGCGGTCGATCAGGTACTTGAGGTCGTCGGGCGAGCCGAACCTGCTCGTCGGCGCGTAGTAGCCGGTCACCTGGTAGCCCCACGAGCCGCCGAACGGGTGCTCGGCGAGCGGCAGGAACTCGACGTGCGTGTAGCCGAGGGCGCCGACGTAGTCGATCAGCTGGTCCGCGGCCTCCCGGTAGCCGAGCCCCGGCCGCCAGCTGCCGAGGTGGAGCTCGTAGACGCTCATCGGGCCGGCGTGCGGATCGCTGGCGGCGCGGCGCGTCATCCACTCGCCGTCCTCCCAGCTGTGCCGGCTGACCGTGATCACGGACGCGGTGTTGGGCGGGGTCTCGGCTGCCTGCGCCATCGGGTCGATCTTGCGCACCCATTCGCCGTTCGCGCCGAGCAGGTCGTACTTGTAGATCGCGCCCTCGCCGAGGCCGGGCACGAAGAGCTCCCACACGCCGGAAGCGCCCATGTTGCGCATCGCGTACAGGGTGCCGTCCCAGCCGTCGAAGTCGCCGACGACCCGGACGGCCTGCGCGTGCGGCGCCCACACGGCGAACGCCGTCCCGGTGACGCCACCGAGGTCGCGGACGTGCGCGCCGAGCGCCGTCCAGAGCTGCTCGTGCCTGCCCTCCCGGATCAGGTGGAGGTCGAGCTCGCCGATCGTGGGGAGGAAGCGGTACGGGTCGTCGGTGGTCCAGGTGCTGCCGCCGGCGTACCGCGCCTCGAGTTCGTAGGCGCCGGGGCCGACGATGTCGATGCCCTGCCAGATGCCGTGGCCGAGGTGGGCGAGCTCGATGTGCGCACCGGTCGGGAGGATGGCGAAGACCGCCTCGGCGAGCGGGCGGAGCGCCCGGATGACCGTGATCGGGTCCGCGACCCCCGGCGCGGCGACCTGGTGCTGGCCGAGCACCGAATGCGGGTCGTGGTGGCTCCCGGCGGCGACGGCGCGCAGGAGCCCGTCGTCCAGGGTGGGCAGTTCGACGGCGGCAGCGCCCTCGGGGATCGGCGTCATCGTGCGGCCTCCAACGGCTTGACGGTCAGGATGTGCACGGGCTCGGTGAACGCGTCGAGACGGACGTAGGCGTCCGCCCCCCAGGTCCAGCGCTGGCCGGTGACGAGGTCGCGCACCTCGAACTGCGCGCCGGGCTCGATGCCGAGCGCCGCGAGGTCCAGGTGGACCATCGTCTCGCGCACCGAGTGCGGGTCGACGTTGGCGACGACGAGGATCGCGTCGGGCTTGCCGCTGCGGGTGAACTCGCCCGCGAGGAACTTCGAGTAGACCAGGACCGCGTCGTCCTCGCTGCGGTGCACGTGGAGGTTGCGGAGCTGGCGGAGGGCCGGGTGCTCGCTGCGCGCGCGGTTGAGCATGGTCAGGTACGGCGCCAGCGAGCGGCCGAGGGCGGCGGCCCTGGCGTAGTCGCGCGGCCGGAACTCGTACTTCTCGTTGTCGATGTACTCCTCGGCGCCCGGGCGGGCGACGTTCTCGAACAGCTCGAAGCCGGAGTAGACGCCCCAGGTCGGCGCGCCCGTGGCCGCGATCGCCGCCCGGATCTTGAAGGCGGCCGGGCCGCCGAACTGCAGGTACTCGGTGAGGATGTCCGGAGTGTTCACGAACAGGTTCGGGCGGAGGAAGTCGGCGGTCTCCGTCGCGAGCCCGGTCAGGAACTCCTCCAGCTCCTCCTTCGTGTTGCGCCAGGTGAAGTAGGTGTACGACTGCTGGAAGCCGGCCTTCGCGAGCGTGTGCAGCAGCGCTGGACGGGTGAACGCCTCGGCGAGGAACACCACGTCGGGGTCGGTGGCGTTGACGGTGTGGATGAGCCACTCCCAGAAGTGCAGCGGCTTGGTGTGCGGGTTGTCCACCCGGAAGATCCGCACACCGAGCGACATCCAGTGCCGGACGATGCGCAGCACCTCGTGGCGCAGGCCGTCGTAGTCGTTGTCGAAGTTGATGGGGTAGATGTCCTGGTACTTCTTCGGCGGGTTCTCGGCGTACGCGATCGTCCCGTCCGGGAGCGTGGTGAACCACTCGGGATGCGTGGTGACCCAGGGATGGTCGGGGGACGCCTGCAGGGCGAGGTCCAGGGCGATCTCCAGCCCGGCCTGCTTGGCCTTGCCGAGGAAGAACACGAAGTCCTTCTCGGTGCCGAGCTCGGGGTGGATGGCGTCGTGGCCGCCGTCGGGGCCGCCGATCGCCCACGGCGAGCCGGGATCGTCCGGGCCGGCGTCCAGCGTGTTGTTCGGGCCCTTGCGGAAGGTGCGGCCGATCGGGTGGATGGGCGGGAGGTACACGACGTCGAAGCCCATCGCCGCCACCTCGGGGAGACGCTTGGCCGCCGTGCGGAAGGTGCCGGACTGCCAGGAGCCGTCCGGCCGGCGCTTGGCGCCCTCCGATCGCGGGAAGAACTCGTACCAGCTGCCGACCCCGGCGCGCGTGCGCTCGACCAGGACGGCGCGGGTCGCCGAGAGCGAGGGCAGGGCGACGACCGGACGCTCGCCGAGGATGCGCCGGATGCGGTCGTCCACCGCCGCCTGGAAGCGCTCGTCCACGCTGCGGTCGGCGTCGCCGACGACGCGCGCGGCCTCGGAGAGGTGGCGGCGCTCCGCGGTGCTGCGGCGCTTGTCGGTCGCGGCCTTCTCCAGCAGCTCGCGGCCGATCGTCAGCATCAGTTCGACGTCGATGCCGGCCGGGACCTTGACCTCGGCGTTGTGCCGCCAGGTCGCATATTCGTCGGCGTAGGCCTGGACGCGGTAGCGCCACAGGCCCTCCTCCTCGAGCTGGACCTCGACGCCCCAGCGGTCAGTGCCAGGGGCGAGCGGCCGCATCCGGTGCTCGGTCTGGACGCCGGACGGGTCGAGCAGGATCAGGTCCACCCCGATCCGGTCGTGCCCCTCCCGGAAGGCGGTGGCCCCGAACGGCACGACCTCCCCGCTGAACGCCGACGCGGCCCAGTGGCCCTCATCGACCTGGGGGGAGAGGCCCAGGATCGGGATCCGGGGGAGCAGAGGATCGTACTCGACGGGAGCCGGCGCCTCCGGTGCTGCGGCGGCTGAGGATTTGGTCGCTGCGCTCTTTCCCACATGCCGACCGTACACTCATTCGTACTTTCGTCATGAGCCTCATTAACACTCCCGTTACGCGGCGCGTCTATGCTCGTGCGAGTGAAGGCCATCCGTAGATTCACCGTCCGCGCAGTCCTCCCCGACACCCTCTCCGCATTGGAGGAGATCGCGGGCAACCTCCGCTGGTCGTGGCACGAGCCGACCAAGGAGCTGTTCGCCCGCATCTCGCCGGAGCTCTGGCAGGAGGTGGAGCACGATCCGATCGCGCTCCTCGGCTCGGTCGAACCGGCGAGACTCGCCGAGCTCGCGGGCGACCAGGGCTACGTCGACTGGGCGAACCACGTCCGCGACGAGCTGCGCGCCTACATCCACGACCCGCGCTGGTACCAGTCGCTCGGCGACTCGGCCCCGGCGGCCATCGCCTACTTCTCGCCGGAGTTCGGCATCGCGTCCTCGCTGCCGCAGTACTCCGGCGGTCTCGGCATCCTCGCCGGTGATCACCTCAAGGCCGCCAGCGACCTCGGCGCGCCGCTGGTCGCGGTCGGGCTGTTCTACCGCTCCGGCTACTTCGCGCAGGCGATCACGCCCGACGGCTGGCAACTCGAGAGCTACCCCGCGCTCGACCCGGACGGGCTCCCGCTCAGCGTCCTCCGCGATCCCGACGGCGCCGCCGTGCAGATCACCCTCGCGCTCCCGGCCGGAGAGCTGCGCGCCCGGGTCTGGCAGGCGGCCGTCGGCCGGGTGACTTTGCTGCTGCTGGACACCGACATCCCCGAGAACGACGAGAGCCTGCGCTCGGTCACCGATCGGCTCTACGGCGGCGGCGGCGAGCATCGCCTGCTCCAGGAGCTGCTGCTCGGCATCGGGGGCGTGCGCGCCGTGAAGGCGTGGGCCGGGCTCACCGGTGCGGCGGAGGCGGAGGTGTTCCACACCAACGAGGGCCACGCCGGCTTCCTCGGGCTGGAGCGCATCTCCGACCTGATCGGCGAGGGCCTCACCTTCGACGAGGCGCTCCAGGTGGTGCGCGCCGGCACGGTGTTCACCACCCATACACCGGTGCCGGCCGGGATCGACCGCTTCGACCGGTCGCTCGTCGAGCGCTACTTCTCCACCTCGCTGCTGCCCGGTGTCGAGCCGGAGCAGGTGCTCGCGCTCGGCGCCGAGGACTACCCGGGCGGCTCCGACTCCGTGTACAACATGGCGGTCATGGGCCTGCGGCTCGGTCAGCACGCCAACGGCGTGTCGCGACTGCACGGGGAGGTCAGCCGGCAGATGTTCGGCGGCCTGTTCCCCGGGTTCGACAGCGCGGAGGTGCCGATCGACTCGGTCACCAACGGCGTCCACGCCCAGACCTGGACCGATCCGATGCTGCGCAGCCTCGCCGTCGAGCGGCTGGGCACCGACGACACCACGCACGCCGACTGGGCCAACGCGGGTGCCGTGACCGACCTCGACCTCTGGAGCGTGCGCACCCGGATGCGCGAGCAGCTCGTCAAGGACGCCAGGCACCGTGTCGCCGCAGCCTGGGAGTCGCAGAACCCCGGCGGGATCGCGCCGGTCTGGATCAACGACCTCCTCGACCCGAACGTGCTCACGATCGGCTTCGCCCGGCGCGTGCCGACGTACAAGCGCCTCACGCTGATGCTGCACGACCCCGAGCGGCTGAAGAACATCCTGCTGCACCCCGAGCGTCCCGTGCAGTTCGTCATCGCGGGCAAGTCCCACCCGGCCGACGACGAGGGCAAGCGCCTCATCCAGAAGCTCGTGCAGTTCGCCTCCGAGCCGGAGATCCGCGCGCGGATGGTGTTCCTGCCCGACTACGACATCGGGATGGCGCAGCAGCTCTACCCTGGCACCGACGTCTGGCTGAACAACCCGCTGCGGCCCCTGGAGGCTTGCGGGACGTCCGGCATGAAGGCGGCGCTGAACGGCGCGCTCAACCTGTCGATCCTCGACGGCTGGTGGAACGAGTTCTACGACGGCGAGAACGGCTGGGCCATCCCGTCCGCCGACGCCGCGGGGGACGGCGCCGAGCGCGACGCCCTGGAGGCCGAGGCGATGTACGACCTGATCGAGCACCAGATCGCACCGCGGTTCTACGATCGCGACGGCGACGGCGTCCCGGCGACGTGGGTGGGCCAGATCCGGCACACCCTCGCGACGCTGTCCTCGCCGCTCAGCGCCGAGCGCATGGTGCGCGAGTACGTGGAGCGGCTCTACATGCCCGCGGCCGCCAACGAGAAGAGGCTCAGCGACGACGACTACCGCGCTGCGCGGGAGCTCGCGGCCTGGAAGGACCGGGTGCGATCCGCGTGGCCCGGCGTGAACGTCGCGCACGTGGACGCGGGCGGCCTCGACGACGTGCCGCAGGTCGGCGACGAGCTCCGGGTGCGTGCGCTCGTGCACCTGAACGGGCTGCGCCCGGAGGACGTGGAGGTGCAGCTGGTCTACGGCCGCAGCCTGGACGGCGAGGACCTGACCGGCGTGCACTACGAGCGCCTGGAGCTGGAGCACGCGGTCCCGGGCGCCGACCCGTCGGTCGCGCACGAGTTCGCCGGGCGGGTCACGCTCACCTGGGCGGGCTCGTTCGGCTACACCGTCCGCGTCGTCCCCGTCAACGACCTGCTGCTGTCCTCGGCCGAGCTCGGCCTCGTCGCCGCCGCCTGACCGGCCGCTCGCTACTTGGCGATGGGGGCGTAGCTGGCGGCGCTGGCGGTGAGGAGCGCGTCGGGTGCGAGCTCCAGGTCCAGGCCGCGGCGGCCTCCCGACACGAAGACGGTGTCGTAGAGCTGGGCGGTCTCGTCCACGACGGTGACGTGTCGGGTCTTCTGGCCGATGGGGGAGATGCCGCCCACCACGTAGCCCGTGCGCCGTTCGGCGACGGCCGGGTCGGCCATGCTCGCCCGCTTGGCGCCGACCGCGGCGGCCAGCGCCTTGAGGTCGAGCATCCCCGTCACCGGGACGACGCCGACCACCAGCCCGAGCTCGGTGTCCGCCAGCAGTGTCTTGAACACGCGTTCGGGATCGACGCCGAGCGCCTCGGCGGCCTCCAGCCCGTACGAGGCGGCGGCGGGGTCGTGCTCGTACGCGTGAACGGCGAACGGGATGGCGGCGGCGGTGAGCGCAGCCGTGGCGGGCGTGCCCGCGGAGGCGGAACGCTTGGCCATCAGGCGGTCGCCTCGGCCGTCGCCTCGGTCGCTGTGGCGGCCGTGGTGCCGGCCGGCGAGTCGACGCGCGGCCCGTTCGCCCGGTAGAGCTGCATCGAAGTCCCGCCCACCATCTGGGTGCTGCCCGGCGCCAGCTCCTCGCCGTCCGCCGCGATCGGCACCTCGGTGGCGCTGTCCCAGAGCAGCTGGTACGACTCCACACCGGGCGCGACCGGCAGCGCGACCTGCACGTCGTCCTCGACGCCGTGCACGATCAGGAGCACGCGGTTGAACTCCTCCTTGTCGGGCGTCGAGGCCGCGAGGTACTGAAGTGTCCGGTTCTCCGGAGAGTTCCAGTCGTCGTCGTCCATGAGCGCGCCGGTGGCGTCGTACCAGTCCATGTGGCTGGCGTTGGGCGTGGTCTTGCCGTACACGGCGAACCGGCTCGGGCGCAGTGCGGGGTTCTCCCGGCGCAGCTCCAGGAGCCGGCGGGTGGTGTCGAACATCTCCCGCTGCTCCCGGGTGCGCAGCCAGCTCAGCCAGGTGAGCTCGCTGTCCTGGCAGTAGGCGTTGTTGTTCCCGCGCTGGCTGCGGCCGTACTCGTCGCCGGCCGTGATCATCGGGACGCCCGCGGACAGCAGCAGCGTGCCCATCAGGTTGCGCATCGCCTTGTGCCGGTCGAGCAGCACGCGCTCGTCGAGGGTCGGGCCCTCCGCGCCGTGGTTGAACGACCGGTTGTTGTCGGTGCCGTCGCGGTTGTCCTCGCCGTTGCCCAGGTTGTGCTTGACGTTGTAGGCGGTGAGGTCGGCCATCGTGAAGCCGTCGTGCGCGGTGACGAAGTTGATGGAGGCCAGCGGGCCGCGCTCGGGCGAGAAGGTGTTGGACGATCCGGCGAGCCGGGTGGCGAAGCCGCCGATGCCGATCGGAGCCTGGCCGTTGCGCCTGGCGTCGGCGATGTCGGCGAGCCAGAAGTTGCGGACGCGGTCGCGATAGCGGTCGTTCCACTCCGACCAGCCGTCCCGCCCGGCCGTGCCGCCCGGGAAGTTGCCCGTCTGCCAGCCGCCGATGCCGACATCCCACGGCTCGGCGATGAGCTTGACGTCGGCGAGGTCGGGATCGGCCAGCATCGCGTTGAGGAGGGGATGGTCGCGGCTGTAGGCGGCGTCCTCCCCGCGGCCCAGCGTGGTGGCGAGGTCGAATCGGAAGCCGTCGATCTGCACCTCCCGCGCCCAGTAGCGCAGCGAGTCCAGCACCAGCCGCTGCGGGACGGCGTGCCCGAAGTCCAGCGTGTTCCCGACGCCGGTGACGTCGATGTAGACGCCGTGCGCGTCCTGCCGGTAGTAGGTCGCGTTGTCGATGCCGCGCAGGCTGGTCCGCGGGCCGCCGATGCCCTCCTCGGCGGTGTGGTTGTAGACCACGTCGAGAATCACCTCGATGCCCGCTTCGTGGAGGAGCTTCACCATCCCCTTGAACTCGCGCAGCACGGCGTCCGGGCCTGCGGCCTGGGCGGCGCGGGTGGCGTACGGCGCGTGCGGGCTGAAGAAGTTGAGGGTGTTGTAGCCCCAGTAGTTGGTCAGGCCCTCCCGGATGAGCCGCTGCTCGGACGTGAACGCGTGCACCGGCAGCAGCTCGACGGCGGTGACGCCGAGGTGCTTCAGATAGCCGATCGTGGACTCGTGGGCGAGGCCCGCGTAGGTGCCGCGCAACTCCTCCGGCACGTCGGGGTTCTGCCTGCTGACGCCGCGCACGTGCGCCTCGTAGACGACGGTGTGGTCCAACGGGATGCCCGGCTTGTGCGAGTCGCCCCAGTCGAAGCCGTCGGAGACCACGGTGGAGCGCCACTCCTCCGGGCCGACGCGGGTGAGTCCCCGCGTGTACGGGTCCATCAGCAGCGTCTCCGGATTGAACGTGTTCTGCGGACCGGACGGCCCCGACACGTTGAGCGCGTACAGGCTGCCGACCTGGAGGCTGCGGGAGCGGCCCGTCCAGACATTGTTCGCGTCCCGGTGCATCTCGACCGTCTTCACCCGCCAGTCGGGGTCCTTCGGATCGAATAGGCAGAACTGCATCGCGTCGGCGTGCGCGGAGAACACCCGCAGCTCGCCACCGTGCGGACCGACGCGTACACCCAGGTTGCGCAGAGGATCGGCGGACGTCATGCGTTCTAGAGTAGTGATCACACCGCGCCGCACCCTGAGGAGGCCTCGGTGCCCGTCTACCTCGACCACGCCGCCACCACCCCGATGCGCCCCGAGGCGATCGCCGCGTTCACGGCCGCCCTGGGGCTCGTCGGCAACCCGTCGAGCATCCACAGCCAGGGTCAGCAGGCCAAGCGGATGCTGGAGGAGGCCCGCGAGGCCGTCGCGTCGACCCTGGGCTGCGACCCGATCGAGGTCGTGTTCACCTCCGGCGGCACGGAGGCGATCAACCTCGCGATCAAGGGGATCTACTGGGCGCGCAACAGCGGCGCCGCGCGCCCGCGCATCCTCGTGCCGGGCGGAGAGCATCACGCCACGGCCGACGCGGTGGAATGGCTGGAGCGTGCGGAGGGAGCGCGGCCGCAGTGGCTGCCGCTGGACCCGGAGGGGCACATCCTGCCGGCCGTCGTCGGTGCGGCGCTGGCGGAGCCCGCGGACGCTGCGCTGCTGACCTTCCTCGCGGTCAACAACGAGGTGGGCACGATCCAGCCGATGGCGGCGCTCGCGGCGCTCGCGCGCGCTGCCGGGGTGCCCGTCCACGTGGACGCCGTCGCCGCCTACGGCCACCTGCCGCTCGACTTCGCATCGCTGGGTGTGGACGCGCTCAGTGTCTCTGCACACAAGATCGGCGGGCCCGTCGGGATCGGCGCGCTCGTCCTCGGGCGGCGCTCGGCGGTGGTCCCGCTCATCCACGGCGGTGGACAGCAGCGCCAGGTGCGCAGCGGCACCCAGGACGTGGCGGCCGCCGTCGCGTTCGCGGCGGCGGCGCTCGCCGCGGAGGCGGAGCGCGTGGAGGAGGCGCGCCGGCTCGCCGTGCTGCGCGACCGGCTGATCCGCGGGGTGCGGGAGGCCGTGCCCGAGGCCGTGCTGAGCGGGCCCGAGCCGACCGGCGACGCGGACGGCTCCGAGCGCGTCGCCGTCAACGCCCACTTCGTCTTCCCCGGCGCGCAGGGGGACTCGCTGCTCTTCCTGCTCGACCTCGCCGGGCTGTCGGTCTCCACCGGCTCGGCGTGCACGGCGGGCATCCCGGAGCCGTCGCACGTGCTGCTGGCGATGGGACGGACCGAGCAGGAGGCGCGCAGCGCGCTGCGGTTCACGCTCGGCCGCACCTCGACCGATGCCGATGTGGACGCGCTGCTCGCGGCGCTGCCCGGCGCGTACGCCCAGGCCGCTCGGGCGGGCCTGGCCGAACGTGCGCCCGGCGGCCGTTCAGCCGGCGCGGCGTAGACTCTCGTGGTGCGAGTTCTGGCAGCGATGAGCGGCGGCGTCGATTCCGCCGTGGCCGCCGCCCGTGCCGTGGAGGCCGGGCACGACGTGGTCGGGGTGCATCTGGCGCTGAGCCGGATGCCCGGCACACTGCGCACCGGCAGCCGCGGCTGCTGCACGATCGAGGACTCGATGGACGCCCAGCGCGCGGCGAACATCATCGGCATCCCGTACTACGTGTGGGACTTCTCCGAGCGCTTCAAGCTCGACGTGGTCGACGACTTCATCGCCGAGTACTCGGCGGGCCGTACGCCCAACCCGTGCATGCGCTGCAACGAGCGCATCAAGTTCGCCGCGCTGCTGGAGAAGGCGCTCGACCTCGGCTTCGACGCCGTGTGCACCGGGCACTACGCCGCCATCGTGACCGACGCGGACGGCAACCGCGAGCTGCACCGCGCCAGCGCCTGGGCGAAGGACCAGTCGTATGTCCTCGGCGTGCTCACGGCCGACCAGCTGGCGCACGCGATGTTCCCGCTCGGCGCCACGCCGTCCAAGGCCGAGGTGCGCGCCGAGGCGGCCGCCCGCGGCCTGAGCGTCGCCAACAAGCCGGACTCGCACGACATCTGCTTCATCCCCGACGGCGACACGCGCGGCTGGCTGGCCGAGCACGTCGGCGCGGCGGAGGGCGACATCCTCGACCGCGAGGGCAACCGGCTCGGTTCGCACGAGGGCGCGCACGCCTACACGGTGGGCCAGCGCAAGGGCCTCAACATCGGCTACCCCTCGCCGGACGGCCGCCCGCGGTTCGTGCTGGAGGTGCGGCCGAAGGACAACACCGTGGTCGTCGGGCCGAAGGAGGCGCTCGACATCGCCGAGATCGCCGGCTCGCGCTTCACCTGGGCGGGGCGGCCTCCCGTGTCGCCGGAGACGCCGTTCGCGTGCGAGGTGCAGATCCGCGCCCACGCCGACCCGGTGCCGGCCGTGGCGCAGGTGCGCGACGGCGAGCTGGTGGTCCGCCCCGACGAGCCGCTGAACGGCGTCGCCCCCGGCCAGACCGCCGTCGTCTACGTCGGAACCCGCGTCCTCGGCCAGACCACGATCGACCGCACCGTCTCCGCCGTCCCGGTCTGAGGCAATTCCGGAGGCTCGAGGCGGCATGCCGCAGCAGGAACCGTAACTCCGGAAACCTGCCCCATTCCCGCCCGAGCCTCCGGAGTAGCTCACGGCAGTAGCGCGGCAATTCCGGAGGATCCGCCGCGGTTCGGCCGGGATCTCCGGAGCTACGGTTCCTGCTGCGGCGTGTCGGGGGATGCCTCCGGAGTTGGCGACCGGAGGTCGGTGGCGGTGAATATGCTTGCTGGGTGGCGATCGAGACAAGCGACAGCGAGCAGACCCCGGACGCCGTTCAGGCGCGCGCGGAGGCGCAGGACCTGACGACGCGCATCCTCGAGCTGCGCGACGCGTACTACGAGCGCGACACCGTGCTCGTCAGCGACGAGGACTACGACCGCATGCTGCGGCGGCTCGAAGAGCTGGAGCGCCTGCACCCCGAGTTGCAGAGCCAGGACAGCCCGACCCAGACGGTCGGCGGGCGCGCCCAGACGACGCTGTTCGCCCCGGTCCAGCACGCCGAGCGGATGCTCAGCCTCGACAACGTGTTCTCGCTGGAGGAGTTCGAGGCGTGGGCCGCCAAGGTAGAGCGCGACGCCGGCCGCCGGGTCGACTACCTGTGCGAGCTCAAGATCGACGGCCTCGCCATCAACCTCCGCTACGAGAACGGCGTGCTCGTCACGGCCGCCTCGCGTGGCGACGGCGTAGTGGGGGAGGACGTGACCGAGAACATCCGGCAGATCCCCGCCATCCCGCAGCGGCTCGCGGGCGAGGGTCCGTTCCCGGCCCTGGTGGAGGTGCGCGGCGAGGTGTTCTTCCCCGTCGCCCAATTCGACGAGCTCAACGCGCACCAGCAGGAGGCCGGCGAGCGCGTCTTCGCCAACGCCCGCAACGCGGCGAGCGGCTCGCTGCGGCAGAAGGCCGATGGCAAGAACGCGGCCCAGCTCGCGCTCATGCGCGACCGCCTGCGCCGCCTGCACATGCTCGTGCACGGCATCGGGGCGTGGGCGAACCCGCCGGTCGACGCGCAGTCGAAGGTCTACGAACTGCTGAAGTCCTGGGGCCTGCCGACCTCCACGCACTACCGCGTGCTCGGCACGGTCGCCGAGGTGGACGACTTCATCCGCTACTTCGGCGAGCACCGCGGCAGCGTCGAGCACGAGATCGACGGGATCGTGATCAAGGTCGACGAGCTCGCCCTGCACGGCGAGCTCGGTGCGACCTCCCGGGCGCCGCGCTGGGCGATCGCCTACAAGTACCCGCCGGAGCAGGTCAACACCAAGCTGCTCGACATCGTCGTCAGCGTCGGTCGCACCGGCCGGGCGACGCCGTTCGCGGTCATGGAGAAGGTGCGCGTCGCCGGCTCCGAGGTGCGGCAGGCGACGCTGCACAACCAGGACGTCGTGAAGGCGAAGGGCGTCCTGATCGGCGACACGGTCGTCCTGCGCAAGGCGGGCGACGTCATCCCCGAGGTCCTCGGGCCGGTTGTGGAGCTGCGCGACGGCACCGAGCGCGCGTTCGTCATGCCGGAGAACTGCCCGGAGTGCGGCACCAGGCTCGCACCGGCGAAGGAGGGCGACATCGACCTCCGCTGCCCCAACGCGGAGTTCTGCCCGGCCCAGGTGCGCGGCCGGGTCGAGCACATCGGATCCCGCGGCGGCCTGGACATCGAGGCGCTGGGCGAGGTCGCGGCCGCGGCGCTCACCCAGCCGCGCTTCCCGGAGCAGCCGCCGCTGCCGACCGAGGCCGGACTGTTCGGCCTGACCGTGCGCGAGCTGTTCCCGATCGAGGTGGTCGTCCGCGACTCCGAGACCGGCCTGCCCAAGCTCACCGAATCGGGGGACGAGAAGGTAGACACACCGTTCCGCCGTCGGCGCCAGAAGAAAGACGGACCGTTCCACCCCGACGCGGCCGAGTTCGACGGCGACGAACTGCACGTCCCGTCCAAGAACGCACTGGAGCTCGTCGCGAATCTCGCGGCCGCGCGCACCAAGCCGCTCTGGCGCATCCTGGTCTCGCTCAACATCCGGCATGTCGGGCCGGTCGCCGCCCGCGCACTGGCCGACCACTTCGGGTCGCTGGACGCCATCCGGTCGGCCACCCGCGAGGAGCTGGCCGCCGTCGACGGCGTCGGCGGCATCATCGCCGACGCCGTGCTCGCCTGGTTCGAGGTGGACTGGCACCGCGAGATCATCGAGCGCTGGGCGGCGGACGGCGTGCAGTTCGCCACGCCCGGCCACGCCGGCCCCGGCGCGCAGGCCGAGGCGGGCGGCGTCCTCGCCGGGCTGACGGTCGTCGCCACCGGATCGCTGGAGGGCTTCTCCCGGGAGGGTGCGCAGGAGGCGATCATCGCCGCCGGCGGGAAGGCGGCCTCCAGCGTGTCGAAGAAGACCGACTTCGTCGCCGCGGGTCCGGGAGCCGGTTCGAAGCTCGCCAAGGCGGAGGAGCTCGGCGTGCGCGTCATCGACGCCGCCCAGTTCGCGATCCTTGTGGAGAAAGGACCCTCCGGACTGCCCGAATAGGTCCGTCAATTTGTGGACAGACCATAAGTTATCCCCCTGAATCGGGGGTAGAACGTCCATCCGTCCACCCCCCGAATACGGCTAGAGTCGAGGTGTGCGCTCGCCCGGTGCACACAAGGGCTTAGCTCGCTCGCTCTCGGAGGGACCCGGACGGAGTGCTGGTCGGCTTTGCAGCAGCATCCATCGTCACCTCGGTAGTCACAGGACTGACCGGGGCCTTCGTCATGCCCGCCGACAGCGCCCAGGCGTCGGCGCCGATCAGCCAGGCCGTACCCGCCGCCATCGGCGACGCGCCGGCCAGTTCGGGCCCCGCAGGCGCCCAGGCGTCCGGCCCGACCGCCGCGGCCGTGTTCGGTTCCATCCGCGCCGTCGACCCGTCCGCACTCCCCGGCTTCCTCAGCGCGCACTCCGCCGAACTCGACCGGCTGCTCACCAGCCCGCCCGCCGCGAGCGACGTCAGCCAGCTCTGGAAGCTGCTCGACCCGGCCCGCCAGGCCGCGCTCGTCAAATCCGCCCCGCACGTGATCGGCAACCTGGAGGGCGTCCCCTACGACATCCGCGGCAAGGCGAACGTGATCGACCTGAGCCGGACGATCGCCTCCGCCCAGGCCGCCCTGCGCACCGAGCGAGGCAAGACGGAGCGGGTCGCGCTCAAGCGCAAGCTCAGCACCCTCGGCAACGTGGAGACCGCCCTCAAGAAGAAGGACGGCGTCAAGCGGACCCTGGTCACGCTCGACACCTCCGCCGACGCGCGGGCCGCGATCGTCGTCGGCGACCTCCGCACCGCCCGGTACGTGAGCGTCCTCGTGCCCGGCATGTACATGTCGGTGGGGGAGCAGGTGGAGAGCTGGGCCGGCGTCGCCCAAGACCTCTACTCCGAGCAGACCGGCTTCCTCAAGCGTTTCCTCGGCTCGCGTTCGAACGGCACGACCCCCGGTGTCGCCGTGGTGGCGTGGATCGGCTACCAGACCCCCGTGCTCACCAACATCGGCGGACTCGAGCTCGCCCGCCAGGGCGCGGACAGCCTGGAGCGCACGCTGATCGGCATCCAGACACTGCGCCAGACCGACCCGCCGTACCTGAGCGTGTTCGCCCACTCCTACGGATCGACCGCGGCACTCCTCGCGCTCGAGCGGGGGACCGTCACGGTCGACGCGCTCGCACTGATGGGATCGCCCGGCTCCGACGCGCAGTCGGTGCGCCAGCTCGGCGTCCGCGGCGGCAACGTCTTCGTCGGGGAGGCCCCGATGGACCCCATCGTCGACAGCGCGTTCTTCGGCAGCGATCCGGGATCGCCCTCGTACGGCGCCGAGAAGATGGGCGTGAGCGGCGCGACCGACCCGATCACGCACAAGAAGCTGGGCGGGTCGAGCGGTCACAACGAGTACTTCACCACCGGGACCGAGTGCATGCGCAACCTGGCGCTGATCGGCATCGACCAGGGCGGCCTCGTCCTGCGCTGAGCCGCGTCAGCATAATGGGAGCGATGGATCCGGAGCGGAACGACCAGCACGGCGAGCACGACCACGCCGACGACGTCACCGCCACTCGTCCGTCCGCGGCCTCCCGGCGCAGCTTCCTCAAAGGCGCCGGACTGGTGGCCGCCGGCGCCGTCGTCGGCGGGGCAGGGGGAGCCGCGGTCGGCGCCGCTGCCGCCGGAGGAGTCGCCGGAGCCGGCTCCGCAGCGCAGGGGGCGAGCGCCGAGGGCGGCGAGGAGTATCCGACGCTTCCCCCGCCGGCACGGGCGGGCTTCGACCATCTGGTCGTGCTGATGTACGAGAACCGCTCGTTCGACAACCTGCTGGGCTACCTCTACGACGAGAAGACCCTGCCGAAGGGCGCCCGGTTCGACGGGCTCGCCTTCGGCGACTACAGCAACCCGGACCCGGCCGGCGGCGACATCCCGGTGCACCCGTACGAGGGGACGACCGACTTCATCATGCGGCAGCCGTCTCCCGACCCGGGCGAGGTGTACCCGCACGTCAACACCCAGCTCTTCGGCATCGTCGATCCGCCGTCCAACGCGAACGCGCGGCTGCGCGAGCTGCGGCCGCCCTACAACGCGCCGCCCGCCGGCGCGACGCCGACGATGAAGGGCTTCGTGCGCGACTACATCGGCGTGCTGCGCAGGGACACCGGCGCCGAGCCGGCGCCCGACGACTACCGGCGGATCATGGGCGCATTCACGCCCGACATGCTGCCGGTGTTCTCGACGCTCGCGCGCCAGTTCGCCGTGTACGACGACTGGCACTGCGCCGTGCCCTCCCAGACGTTCTGCAACCGCTCCTTCTTCCACGCCTCCACCTCGCACGGCTACGTCGACAACGGCGGCGACGGCGGGCTGCGCAAGTGGTTCGATCCGGCCAACGACGCCCCGACGATCTTCAACCGGCTGCAGGAGGCCCGGCGGAGCTGGCGCGTGTACTTCGACGACCGCCAGCTCATCTCGCTGACCGGCTTCATCCACGCCCCTGTGCTGGAGCCGTACTGGAAGACGCACTTCCGGACCATGACCGACTTCTACGCGGACGTCGAGGAGGGCACCCTCCCGGACTACGCCTTCATCGAGCCGCGGCTGCTCTACGACCACAACGACATGCACCCGCCGGGCGGCCCGATGACCGAGGAGGACGTCGACGGCACGCCGATCGCCGGGGGTGGGATCTCCGATGTCCGGGCGGGCGAGCTGTTGCTGCACCAGGTGTACTCGGCGATCCGCGGCTCGCGCAGCGCGAAGGGGTCGAACGCGCTCAACACGATGCTGCTGGTCACCTTCGACGAGCACGGCGGCACCTACGACCACGTCGCACCTGGCGCGGCGACCCCGCCCGATCCCGACGCAGGACCGGGCGAGAACGGCTTCACGTTCGACCGGCTGGGGCTCCGCGTGCCCGCGATCGCGATCTCCGCGTTCACCGAGCGCGGGACGATCATCCACGACGAGATGACGCACGCCGCGGTCGTCGCCACGCTCTGCCGGGACCACGGGATGCCGCACCTCACCGAGCGGGATCGCGGCGCGCGGACCATCCACAACGCGGTGAACCGGCGCACGCCGCGCCAGCCCAGCGCCTGGCCGGACACCCAGCCGCAGTACCTGCCGCCGAACCCGGAGGCCGGCCCGCCGGCGCCGGGCGACCAGGACCGCCCGCTGAGCCCGCCGGGCATCGGCCTGGTCGGTCTGCTGACGGCGCGCTACGGGGCTCCGGGCGACGCGGTGCCGCGCACCTACCGGGAGGCGTACGAGGCGGTCGACCGGCTGGGGCGCGGCCTGTTCGGCTGACCCTAGAATTGACTCAGCCCACTGACGAAACCAGCACGGAGACGCATGTCCGAAATCAGCGCAGAACAGGTCGCGCACCTGGCGAGCCTCGCCAGGATCGACCTCAGCCCGGAAGAGATCGAGAGCCTCACCAGCGAGCTCGGCCAGATCGTCGAGGCGGTCGCGAAGGTGCAGGAGGTCGCCGGTCCCGACGTTCCGGCGACGAGCCACCCGCTCCCGCTCACCAATGTGTTCCGGTCCGACGAGGTGCGCCCGTCGCTGACCGTCGACCAGGCGCTGTCCGGCGCTCCCGAGCGCGAGGGCGACCGGTTCAAGGTCGCCACCATCCTGGACGAGGAGTAAGCATGCCGGATCTGACCAGGCTCTCCGCCGCCACCCTCGCCGACCTGCTCGCCGCCCGTGAGGTGTCGTCGGTGGACGTCACCCGCGCGCACCTCGACCGCATCGAGGCGGTCGACGCCGATGTGCACGCGTTCCTGCACGTGGCGAGCGAGAACGCTGTCCGCACCGCCGCCGAGATCGACGGCCGCCGGGCCGCAGGCGACCCGCTCGGGCCGCTCGCCGGCGTCCCCGTCGCGATCAAGGACGTGCTCGCCACCCACGACATGCCGTCGACCTCCGGCTCGCGCATCCTCGAGGGCTGGATCCCGCCGTACGACGCCACCGTGGTGCGCAAGCTACGCGACGCCGACCTGGTGCCGCTCGGCAAGACCAACATGGACGAGTTCGCGATGGGCTCCTCCACCGAGCACTCCGCCTACGGACCCACCCGCAACCCGTGGGACCTGGAGCGCATCCCCGGCGGCTCCGGCGGCGGCTCGGCCGCGGCCGTGTCGGCGTTCGAGGCGCCGTTCGCGCTCGGCTCCGACACCGGCGGCTCGATCCGCCAGCCCGCCGCCGTCACCGGCTCGGTCGGCGTCAAGCCCACCTACGGCGGCGTGAGCCGCTACGGCGCGATCGCGCTCGCCAGCTCGCTCGACCAGGTCGGCCCGGTGTCCCGCAGCGTGCTCGACGCCGGGCTGCTGCACGACGTCATCGCAGGGCACGACAAGTTCGACTCGACGTCGCTGACCGACACCTGGCCGTCGATGGCGGAGGCCGCGCGTGCCGGCCTGCGCGACGGCGCCCTGAAAGGCATCCGGGTCGGCGTCGTGCGCGAGCTGAACGGCGAGGGCTTCCAGGCCGGCGTGAAGCAGCGCTTCGTGGAGGCGCTGGCGCTCCTGGAGGGCGCGGGCGCCGAGATCGCGGAGGTCGAGGCTCCGAGCTTCGAGTACGCGGTCGCCGCCTACTATCTGATCCTGCCGGCCGAGGCCTCCAGCAACCTGGCCCGCTTCGACTCGGTGCGGTTCGGCCTCCGGGTGAACCCCGAGGACGGCCCGGTCACGGTCGAGCGCGTGATGGCCGCGACCCGCGACGCCGGCTTCGGCACCGAGGTCAAGCGCCGCATCATCCTCGGCACCTACGCGCTGAGCGCCGGCTACTACGACGCCTACTACGGCTCGGCCCAGAAGGTCCGCACGCTCATCCAGCGCGACTTCTCCGCCGCGTTCGAGAAGGTGGACGTCCTGGTCAGCCCGAGCGCGCCGACCACGGCGTTCAAGTTCGGCGAGAAGCTGGCCGACCCGATGGCGATGTACCTCAACGACATCACCACCATCCCGGCCAACCTGGCCGGCGTGCCCGGCATGGGCCTGCCGATCGGCCTCGCGCCGGAGGACGGCCTCCCCGTCGGCCTCCAGCTGATGACCCCGGCGCGCGCCGACGCCCGGCTCTACACGATCGGCGCCGCGCTCGAACGGCTGCTGGAGGAGCAGTGGGGCGGAAGCCTGCTGAGCCAGGCGCCCGACCTGAGCGCCACCGAGATGTTCGCGAGCGAAGAGGGAGCGGTCTGATGGCCACGGCCGAATTGATGGACTACGACAAGGCCATCGAGCTGTTCGAGCCGGTGCTCGGGTTCGAGGTGCACGTCGAGCTGAACACGGCGACCAAGATGTTCTGCGGCTGCGCGAACGAGTTCGGCTCCGGCGCGAACACGAACACCTGCCCGACCTGCCTGGGCCTGCCCGGCGGCCTCCCGCAGGTCAACGAGAAGGCGATCGAGTCGAGTATCCGGCTCGGGCTCGCGCTCGGCTGCGAGATCGCGGAGTCGAGCCGGTTCGCGCGGAAGAACTACTTCTACCCCGACCTGGCCAAGGACTTCCAGACCTCCCAGTACGATGAGCCGATCGCGCACGACGGCGTCGTCACCATCGAGCTGGAGAACGGCCGCGAGCTGACCATCGAGATCGAGCGGGCCCACATGGAGGAGGACGCCGGCAAGCTGACGCACGTCGGCGGCGCCACCGGCCGCATCCAGGGCGCCGACTACTCGCTGGTCGACTTCAACCGCGGCGGCGTGCCGCTGGTCGAGATCGTCACCAAGATCATCGAGGGCGCGGAGGCCGACGCCCCGCAGGTCGGCGGCACCTACGTGCGGGCGATCCGCGACCTGGTCAAGGCGCTCGGCGTCTCCAACGCCCGCATGGAGGAAGGCAACGTGCGCTGCGACGCGAACGTGTCGCTGCGTCGCCGCGGCTCCTCGCAGCTCGGGACGCGCACCGAGACCAAGAACGTGAACTCGCTCCGTTCGATCGAGCGCGCGGTCCGCTACGAGATCCAGCGCCAGGCTGCCATCCTCGACGCCGGCGGCACGATCACGCAGGAGACCCGGCACTGGCACGAGGACACCGGCACCACCTCCGCGGGGCGCCCCAAGTCGGACGCCGACGACTACCGGTATTTCCCGGAGCCCGATCTGGTGCCGGTCGCGCCGAGCCGCGAGTGGGTCGAGGAGCTGCGCGGCACGCTGCCCGAGGCGCCCGCCGCCCGCCGCAAGCGCCTGACCGCCGAGTGGGGCTTCACCGCGCTGGAGTTCCAGGACGTGGACAACGCCGAGCTGCTGGACGAGCTGGAGGCCACGATCGCCGCCGGCGCGACCCCGGCCGCCGCCCGCAAGTGGTGGACCGGCGAGATCGCGCGCCTCGCGAACGCCCAGGGCGTCCCCGCAGGCACGCTGGTCAGCCCGCAGCACGTCGCCGAGCTCGCCGCTCTGGTCGACGCCGGCACCCTCACCGACCGCCTGGCCCGCCAGGTGCTGGAGGGCGTCATCGCCGGCGAGGGCGCGCCGCAGGAGGTCGTGGACGCCCGCGGACTCGCGGTCGTCTCGGATGACGGCGCGCTGATCGCGGCCATCGACGAGGCGCTGGCGGCCCAGCCCGACGTGCTGGAGAAGATCCGCGACGGCAAGGTGCAGGCGGCCGGTGCGGTCATCGGCGCCGTGATGAAGGCGATGAAGGGCCAGGCGGACGCTGCACGCGTGCGCGAGCTGGTGCTGGAGCGCTCAGCGCAGTGACAGCGGCTGTCGAACGGGTCACGGACGCGAGCGCCGCCACCACGGCGGCAGCGCTCGCGCCCGTGCTCATCGACACCGTGGAGTCCGGCGCGAGCGTCGGCTGGATCGAGCCGCCCACGCTCGACGAGGCGACCCGGTGGTGGGCGGCGCTCTTCGCCGACCCGGCCACCGAGACCTGGGTCGCCCGCGACGGCGACCGCGCGCTCGGTACGATCACCCTGGTGCGCGCGGCCAAGCGCAACGGCCCGCATCGTGCGGAGGTCATCAAGCTCATGGTGCACCGCGACGCACGCGGGCGCGGCATCGCGCCGGCGCTGATGGGCGCGCTGGAGGAGTACGCGGCGGCGGGCGGGCTCACCCTGCTGGTCCTCGACACCGAGACCGGCAGCCTGGCCGAGTCGCTGTACACGCGGTGGGGCTGGCAGACCGTGGGCGGCATCCCGGACTACGCGGTCAGCCCGTCTGGCGCCCTCGGCGGCACGACCATCATGTACAAGCGGGTCGCGCTAGCCTGAACGCATGGGCGTCTTCACTCTCGGCGGGCTGACCACGGCCCCTGCCTCCTCCCGCACCGACCTGGTGGCCCCGGCCACCCTCGCGACGCTGACCGCGCTCGGCTGGCTGGACGAGGTCGGCGTGGTCGAGATCGACCCTGACGTGTCCGACACCGCCGCCACGCAGGAGCAGTTCGGCCTCAGCGCCGACACGCTCGCCAACTGCGTCGTCGTGGGCGGAAAACGCGAGGGCGTCGAGCGGATCGCCGCTTGCGTCGTGCTCGCCACGACCCGCGCCGACGTCAACAACACCGTCAAGCGCCTGCTCGACGTCCGCAAGGCCTCCTTCCTGCCGATGGAGCGCGCCGTGGAGCTCACCGGGATGGAGTACGGCGGGATCACCCCGATCGGCCTCCCGGCCGAGTGGCCGCTGCTGGTCGACTCCCGGGTCGTCGCGGACGGCGTCGTGGTCATCATCGGCTCGGGCGTGCGCCGCTCCAAGATCCTCCTGCCCGGCCGGCTGCTGGGCGAGCTCCCGGCCGCCCAGGTGATCGACGGGCTGGGCATGGAGCTGCCGCCGCGATGACCGGCGCCCCCGTCGACCGCCTCCTGGGTCCGGTGCGCGCGCACCTGATCGAGACGCTGTCCGGCCGCTCGGACCGCATCCCGAGTTGGGTGCTGCGGCTGGAGGACGGCGAGGACGAGGGCTTCTTCCCGGCGGGCGGGGCGGCGTGGACGGTGCACGGCGGGATGCCGACCCTGGTCGCCGGCGTACGCGCCCTCCTGCTGCAGGCGCTCCACCCGGGCGCCCTGGCAGGCGTCCGCGAGCACTCCCGGTACCGCGAGGACCCGCTCGGCCGGCTGGCCGGCACGATCCAGTGGATCCACACGGTCACCTTCGGCAGCCGGGGTCAGGCGATCGCGGGCTCGGAAATGGTGAAGACCCTGCACGCGCGGGTGCTCGGCAGCTACGTCGACGGCCACGGCGTCACCCGCCCGTACGCGGCGAACGACCCCGAGCTGGCCGCGTGGGTGCATCTGGCCTTCACCGACGCGTTCCTCACCGCCCATGAGCAGTGGGGGCGGCCGATCCCGGGCGGCGCCGACGGCTACGTGGGCGAGTGGGCCACCGCGGCCGAGCTGATGGGCGTGGCCGACCCGCCGCGCACCGCCGCCGAGCTGCGCGCGCGGATCGACGCGGTGACCGACGCGGGCGACCTCCGCGGCGGTCCCGAGGTGGAGGAGATCGTGCGCTTCATCCGGCGCGCGCCGCTGCGCTGGACGCTGCGGCCGTCGTACCGGGTGCTGTTCCGGGCGGCCGTGTCGACCCTGGAGCCGCGGCACCGCGCCCTGCTCGGGCTGCCGGTCTCCGATCGGCTGCCCGTCCACCGTGCGACGGCCGTCGTGCTCGGGGGAGCGCAGCTGCTGCTCGGGCCGCGGACGCAGGCGGAGCTGGCCGCGCGGAGGCGTCTGGCGCGGCTGGCAGAGGCCGCGGGCGCCTGACCGGGCACGGCGCCTGAGCGTCCTCGCAGGAGAACAGGCACCCCATCGTCCCCCTGCGGGTTTACGCTGTGCTCCGGTGGCCCGCTCACCGGTGAGCGGACCCGAGTCACCGGAGGTGCTGCAATGACATCCACCAGTCCAGCCACGACCGAGACCGGGGGCAAAGGTCTCAAGGGCGGCGCGCTCGGCCTCGTGTCCGGCGTGGTCGTCGGGGTGGCCTCCACGGCGCCCGCCTACAGCCTCGCCGCGAGCCTCGGGTTCATCGTGGTGGGCGGCACGCTCGCCGCGGGTGTCAAGGCGCCGGGGATCGTGCTGCTCGCGTTCATCCCGATGTACCTGATCGCCGTCGCCTACCAGGAGCTCAACAAGGCCGAGCCCGACTGCGGCACCACCTTCACCTGGGCGGCGCGCGCGTTCGGGCCCGTCACCGGGTGGATGGGCGGCTGGGGCATCATCATCGCCGACGTGATCGTGATGTCCAACCTCGCCCAGATCGCGGGCGCGTACTCGTTCACGTTCGTCGGCGGCTTCGGCCTGCCGGCGGTCGCCGACCTCGCGAGCAACAACGTCGCGGTGACCATAGCGGGCCTGGTCTGGATCGCGCTGATGACCTGGATCTGCTACCGAGGCATCGAGATCTCGGCGCGGCTGCAGTACTTCCTGCTCGGCTTCGAGGTCGTCATCCTGATCCTGTTCGCGGTCTTCGCGCTCGTGAAGGTCTACACCGGCAACGCCGAGCCGTACTCGCTGATCCCGCAATGGTCGTGGTTCAACCCGTTCACCCTCGACTTCGGCCAGACCATCGCGCCCGCGCTGCTGACGGCGATCTTCATCTACTGGGGCTGGGACACCGCCGTCTCGATCAACGAGGAGACGAAGAACCCGGAGAAGACCCCGGGCCGCGCCGCGATCATCAGCACCCTCCTCCTGCTCGGCACCTACGCGATCGTGACCGTCGCGACGGTCGCGTTCGCGGGCGTCGGCACGAAGGGCATCGGGCTCGCCAACCCGGCGAACTCCAGCGACGTGTTCTCGGCGATCGGCCCGACTCTGTTCGGCAGCGGGCCGATCGGCGCCATCCTGATGACCCTGCTCGGGTTCTCGATCCTGACCTCCGCGTCGGCGTCCACGCAGACGACGATCCTGCCGACCGCGCGCACCACGCTGTCGATGGCGGTGTACAAGGCCATCCCCGCGAAGTTCGCCCGCATCCACCCGAGGTTCCTCACGCCGACCTGGTCGACGATCGGGATGGGCCTGGTCTCTGCGGCCTTCTACCTCGTGTTCACCGCGATCAGCGTCACCCTGCTCAGCGCGCTGATCGGTTCGATCGGCCTGATGATCGCGTTCTACTACGGCCTCACCGGTTTCGCGTGCGTCTGGTACTACCGCCGGACGCTGTTCACGAGCTTCCGGCACGCCATCATGCGCGGGCTGTTCCCGCTGGTCGGCGGACTGATGCTGCTCGCGGTGTTCATCTACGGGCTCATCCAGTTCGCGGCGCCCGACTGGCTCACGGACGAGAACGGCAAGAACGTGACCATCTTCGGGATCGGCGCGGAGGCCGTCGTCGGAATCGGCGGCATCCTGATCGGCGTCGTGCTGATGATCGTCTGGCGGATCATCCGGCCCGACTACTTCCAGGGCAGGACCCTCCCGCGGCGGAGCGACGACCTCATCCTGGAGCCGGTCGCGGTCGGCGACGAGCTGCCGTTCGGCACGGCGGCGTCCCGGCTCCCCGCGACCGTCATCGCGCCCGACTTCTCGAACCTGCCGGAGGGGCGGACGCCGGTCAATGCGGATACGCTCGAAGAGGTCGACGAGCCGTCGGATCTCCCGCCGGCCGATCCCGACCTCCCGCGGAAGGGGAGCGAGTGAGCGAACGCAGCCGTACCGTCCACTGGCAGGACCCGGCGCCGGGCGTCGCCGTGATGCCGACCGTGAGCGGCCTCGAGTATCTGCAGAAGATGATCGCGGGGGAGCTGCCGCCGCCTCCGATCGCCAGCCTGATGGGGATGACGCTGACGGAGGCCGAGACGGGCAGGGCGGTGTTCGTCTGCGAGCCGGACGAGTCGCACTACAACCCGATCGGGACCGTGCACGGCGGCCTGGTGTGCACGTTGCTCGACTCGGCGCTCGGCTGCGCGGTGCAGTCCACGCTGGCGCAGGGGCAGGGCTACACGTCGATCGAGATCAAGGTGAACTACCTCCGGCCGGTGTTCGCCAGCAGCGGGCCGCTGGTCTGCAGCGGGACGGTGACCAAGCCGGGCAACCGGGTGGCCTTCGCCGACGGGGTGGTCACGGACGGGAGCGGCAAGACGGTCGCGACGGCGACGGGGTCGCTGCTGGTGTTCCCGATCGGCTGACGCCGGTCGGGCCGTGCGTCGGTCAGGCCTTCTCCGCCTCCTGTTTCGCCACGAGCAGGTCGCGCACCTTGCGCCGGATCACCTTGCCGACGATGCTGCGCGGCAGCTCGTCCACCTGGACGACGTGCTTCGGCACCTTGTAGGCGGTCAGGCAGTCCCGGCCGTACGCGCGGATGGCCTCCTCGTCGAACGACGCGCCGGGCTCCATGACGACCGCGGCCACCACGTCCTCGCCGCCGCGGCGATGCGGGAGGCCGACCACCGCGACATCGGCGACGCCCTCGAAGCTGCGCAGGGCGTCCTCCACCTCGGTCGGGGAGACGTTGAAGCCGCCGGTGACGATGAGCTCCTTGATCCGGTCGACGATGCGGACGAAGCCGTCGGGGTCCATCGTGACGATGTCGCCGGTGCGGAACCAGCCGTCGGCGGTGAGCGCCTTGGCCGACTCGTCGGCGTTGCGCCAGTAGCCGGAGAAGACCTGGGGGCCGCGGGCCAGCAGCTCGCCCTCCTCGCCGAACTCCCGGTCCACGGCGGGGTCGTCCGGGTCGGCGACGCGCAGCTCGGTGCCCGGCAGCGGGAGGCCGACGGTGCCCGCCTTGCGGGTCGCGCCGACCGGGTTGGCCATCAGCACGGGCGCGCATTCGGAGAGCCCGTAGCCCTCCACCAGGTAGCCGCCGGTCTTCGACTCCCAGAGGTCGACGATGGTCTGCGGGAGGCTCATCGCGCCGGAGATCGCGATGTCGATGCCCGACAGCGAGACCTTCCGCTTCTCGGCGGCCTGCACGAGGCGCTCGTAGATCGGCGGCACGGCGGGCAGGAAGGTCGCCGGCCGCTTCTTCACCACGTCGAGCACGAGGTCGGGGTCGAACTTGGGGAACAGCACCAGCCGCGCGCCCATGCTCATCGCGAAGGTCAGACAGAGCGTGAGCCCGTAGGCGTGGAACAGCGGCAGCACCGCGTACACGACCGACGTGCCGCGCTCGACCATCGGCACCCACGCGCGCGCCTGCGCCGCGTTCACCGCGAGGTTGAGGTGGCTGAGCATGACGCCCTTCGGCCGCCCGGTGGTTCCGCTGGTGTACTGGATGAGTGCCAGGTCGTCGCGCTCCGGGCGCGGCACGGTCGGCTTCAGCCGGCGCGACGACACGAGCGTCTCCCACGGGATCGTGCCGGTGACCTTCGCGGTGAGCTGCTCGCGAGCCGTGCGGGCGGCGGGGATCGGCAGCCGGAGCGCGAAGCGCTTGGAGGCGGGCATCGCGCGGGTGATGTCCACCGAGATGACCGTGTCGACGCCGAGGTCGGCCGGGAGGTCCTGGACCATCGGGACGGCCTTGTCCCACACGATCGCCACGGTCGCGCCGTGGTCCTCGAACTGGTGCCGGAGCTCGCGCGGAGTGTAGAGCGGGTTGTGCTCCACGACGACGGCGCCGAGCCGGAGTGCTGCGTAAAAGGCCACGACGTGCTGGGGGCAGTTCGGCAGCACGAGCGCGACCCGGTCGCCCTTGCGCACGCCACGCTTGCGGAGGCCCTCCGCGGCGCGCGCGATCTGGTCGCCGAGTTCCGCGTAGGTCGTCGTCGCGCCGAAGAACTCGAGCGCGACGTGGCCGCCGTAGGTCGCGACGGAGTCGTCGATCAGGTGGGCCAGGGAGCCCTCCGGCAGGTCCACGTCGGCGGGAACGCCCGGCGCGTAGCCGGCGACCCAGGGGCGGTCACTGTAGCTGGTCACGTCGGCAAGCCTAGGGGGCCGCGGTGAGTGCGCGCACGGCCTGCTCGATCGGCACGTCGCCGGAGACGACCTCCCAGGTGCGGCCGATCGTCGAGGGGTCTGCGATGCATTCCGCGATCAGCCGGGCGACGTCCTCGCGCGGGATGACGCCACGCGGGACGCTCTCGCCGAGCAGCACATGGCCGGTGCCCTCGTCGAAGGTCAGACCGCCGGGGCGGAGGATGGTCCAGTCGAGCCCGGAGGCGCGCAGGTCGGCGTCCGCGTCGCGCTTGGCCTCCACGTAGGCGCGCCACTGCGGGTCGGCGTCCGCCGCCACCGGGGCGTCGACGCCCCAGGCGCTGACCTGCACGAACCGGCGGACGCCCGCGGAGGCCGCAGCCTCGGCGGACTTCACCGAGCCGGCGTAGTCGACCGTGCGCTTGCGGGCGACACCCGAGCCGGGGCCGGCGCCGGCGGAGAACACGACAGCGTCGCAACCGACGAAGGCCATCGCGATGGCCGCGGAGTCGGCCTGCTCGATGTCGAGCACGTGACCCTCGCCGCCCAGCCGGTAGACGTCGTCGGCGTGCTCCTCGCTGCGGACGAGGCCGACGAAGTCGTCGCCCCTGTCGTAGAGCACCCGCATGAGCTGCTGGGCGACTTTTCCGTGGGCTCCGACGATCGCGATTCGACTCATGCCTCCATCTTGCTCCTCCTGGGCGTCGCTCCGCTCACGGCGAACGGGGGAGCGGCCCTGCGGCCCGATGGGCTAGCGTCGTGCTCATGAGCGGACTGCTGGAGTTCTTCGTGCGCGTCTTCGCGCCGGGCTCCGCGCTGTCCGCCTCCGGCCTGTGGACGCTGTGGCACGCTGCCGCGTGGCCGTCGGGCGCCTCCGGTCTCGTGGCCCTCGCCGGTCTCGCCGGCGCCGTCGGCCTGGTCGCGGTCGTCGCGACAGCGGTCGTGCGCTCGGTCGCCGCGCTGGCGGCAGCGCTGTGGGCTCGCGCGGTGTGGTCGAGCCCCCTGCAGCCGGTCGCCGGCTGGCTGCTGGAGAGCCAGGCCGACCCGGACGCCGACGGTCGCCCGCGCCCGAGAGCCCCGGGCATCCTCCTGCCGGTCGCGTAGCCGGGCCTCCTCGCCCCTGCGCGGCCAGACGACGTCTCCGATACGTTCCGACAGCAGGGATACACCCATGGACTTCTTCTCGTGGCCGCCGATCGCGGCCGTTCTCGACGCGGCCTACGGCTTCGTCACCGCCCTCTCCGCAGCGGCGGAGCCGGTCGCCGGCGCAGCGGCCGGCATCGTGGCGATCGTCGTCCTGACGATGATCGTGCGCGCCGTCCTCCTCCCCGTCGGCGTCAGCCAGGTGCGCGCGGAGTACACGCGGCGCCGCCTGGCGCCCGCCCTCGCCGAGCTCCAGCGCAAGCACGGCGCCGACCGCGAGCTGCTCGCCCGCAAGACGATGGAGCTCTACCGGGCCGAGCGCACCTCCCCGTTCGCCGGGATGCTGCCCCTGCTCGCGCAGCTCCCGGTCATCTCGCTGGTCTACGCGCTGTTCACGCACGCGACGATCGCCGGTCACGCCAACGGGCTGCTCGGCGAGCACGTGCTCGGCGCGCCGCTGGGCACCAGCTTCGTCGGCCTCGCGGGCGCGGCGCCGGTGTGGCCGGCGTTCCTCGTCTATGCGGGTGTGCTCGTCCTCATCGCCGTCGTGACCACGGTGTCGCGCCGGGTGCTGGCGCTGCCGCAGCCGGACGGCACGCCCGCGCCGACCGGGGTGCTGCGGGCGCTGTCGTTCCTGCCGTACGTCACCGTGGTCTTCGCGGCGTTCGTCCCGCTGGCCGCCGCGGTCTACATCCTGACCTCGACGGCGTGGACCGTCGTCGAGCGGGCGACCCTGCGCCGGCTGCTCGACCCGGACCGGGGCAGGGCCGAGCCGTCGACGTCGCACTGAGATGGGATGCTTGAACCATGTGGAACCGTGATCGTCCCCGGCCTCCCCGCGACCCTCGGGAGGCCATGCCCGGCCTCGGCGTCGGCGTCCAGGTCTACGTGGTCGAGCGGGAGCCGCCGTCGTCCGACGACTGGCCCGGTGAGCCCACCGGGGTGATCGTCGCCTCCGGCGACCGCAGCCTGCGGCACGTCTCGCTGCCGAACGACGGCTTCACGACCTGGGTGGTCGCCTTCAGCGAGCCGCAGCTGCGGCGGGACGGGAGCGGGCCGTACGAGCACGCGACCATCCCGTCCGCGCTGCTGGTCGCCGCCGAGCCGGCGGAGGCCTGAGCCGTGCTCGGGGTCGGCCTGATCCGCGGCATCAACGTCGGCGGCAACGCGCGGGTCACGAAGGCGGATCTCGCAGCCGCGTTCGAGGCGGCCGGCTTCGAGGACGTCGTCACGCTGCTGCAGAGCGGCAACGTGGTCTTCCGGGGGCCGGGCGCGCCGACCGCGAAGCAAGCGGGCGCGGTCGCGGCGGCGCTGGCGGAGTCGTCCGGGGTGGACGCCGGCGTCGTCCTGCTGGCGGAGGAGCGCTTCCGCCGCATCGCCGCCGACAACCCGCTGCTGGAGGTCGCGGACGACGACTCCCGGCTGCTCGTGACGTTCTTCGACCACGACCTGCCGTCGGGCGTGAGCGCGCCGGACGACGCAGAACTGACCCCCGAGGTCGTCCGGCTCGGCGAGCGGGCCGTCTACCAGTGGAGCCCGCTCGGCGTCTCGAAATCGGTCGTGCCCGCCGCGTTCTGGCGCAGTCTCGGGCAGGTCGCGACCGGCCGGAACCAGCGCACCGTCGCGCGGATCCTCGCCGAACTCGACCGGCGCGGCTGAGCCCGAAGGCGCCGTGGGTTCCCGCCCGCCGACTACCCACTTCTGAGCGTCGCCCGCGCCTCTTACAATGACGGCATGTTCGTCGAGGGCACGCTTCGATGGCAGGTCACCGAGGACTGTCCCTGGGACCTGCTGATCACGCTCGCCCTCCGCGACCTCGCCGGGCTCGACAACGCCCTCGATCCGGCCCTCCCGCGGGTCGCGCCCGCCGTCGTGCCCGCTCTCCACGGAACGCCGGAGCGGCGCGGGGGAGCGGCGACCCTCGCGGCGAAAGGGGTTCTCGAGACGCAGTGGCGCGCCCTGTTCGACCGCGCTGCCGACCGGGAGCACCGGCCGATCACGCCACTGCTCCAGCCTCCGCACTTCGCCGTACTCGACCGGGCCATCGAGCTCCAGGACATCGTGCTCGCCCAGTACGAGACGGCGGCGGGCTGGGCGCGGGAACGGCGGGCGGAGTACGCCAGGGCGAGCATCGAGAATCACGCGACGCGCGCGGCCGACATCGTCGACGTCGTCCACGAACGGGAGCACGATCTGCGACGCCAGGCCGGCTACTTCCGGCTGGACATCGATGTGCTCCCGCTCGCGGAGCGCGGCGCGTGGATCGTCGGGCCGCACACGGTGGTGGTCAGCGCCTCCCTGCGCGACGACTCGCAGGCGTTCCGCGACTGGTTCCGCCCGCTCGTCGCCGCGCTGGTGTGAGGCGCGGCCGCCGGTTCGTCAGACGACTCGGAGAGTCAGACGACCCGGCTCGCCGGCGACGTCGTCCGCGCAGGGTCGGACACCGCGACATCGCCGACCGCCTCGTCGATGCGCGCGAGCACGTCGCCGCTGAGCCGCACGCCCGCCGCCTTGGCGTTGGAGGCCACCTGCTCCGGGCGGGACGCGCCGACGATCGCGCCGGACACGTTCGGGTTCTGCAGCACCCAGGCGATCGCGAGCTGCGCCATCGTGGCGCCGAGCTCGTCGGCGATCGGCTTCAGCCGCTGGACGGCGGTGAGCACGTCGTCGCGGAGGAAGTCCTTGATCGCGTTGGCGCCGCCCTTGTCGTCGGACGCCCGGCTGCCCTCGGGCAGCGGAGCGCCGGGCAGGTACTTGCCGGTGAGCACGCCCTGCGCGACCGGAGACCAGACGATCTGGGAGATGCCGAGCTCAGCGGAGGTCGGCACGACCTGGCCCTCGATCACCCGCCAGAGCATCGAGTACTGCGGCTGGTTGGAGATGAGCTGGAAGCCGAGCTGCTTCGCCAGCGCGTGCCCGGCGCGGAGCTGGTCCGCCGTCCACTCGCTGACGCCGATGTATAGCGCCTTGCCCTGGCGGACGATGTCGGCGAAGGCCTGCATCGTCTCCTCCAGCGGCGTCTCGTAGTCGAACCGGTGCGCCTGGTAGAGGTCGACGTAGTCCGTGCCGAGCCGGGTGAGCGAGCCGTCGATCGACTCCAGGATGTGCTTGCGCGAGAGGCCGGTGTCGTTGGGGCCCTTGGGGCCGGTGGGCCAGTAGACCTTCGTGAAGATCTCCAGCGACTGCCGGCGCTGGCCCTTCAGGGCGTCGCCAAGGACCTGCTCCGCCGCCGTGTTCGCGTAGGCGTCGGCGGTGTCGAAAGTGGTGATGCCCGCGTCGAGGGCGGCGTGGACGCACTGCGTCGCCGTCTCGTTCTCGACCTGCGAGGCGTGGGTGAGCCAGTTGCCGTAGATGATCTCCGAGATCTTGAGACCGCTGTCGCCGAGGTATCTGAATTCCATGCTCTTACGCTAGCGCGGGCGGCAGACCCCCGCCGCCCGGATGTCGTCGCCGGATGGGAGGATGGCGGTGGGACGGCGGGACGGGAGGATGTGTCGATGGGCAAGACGGACGGCAGCGACCGGCGGGTGACGACCGCCGACGTCGACGACGCCGACGCCACGATCCTGCACGTCGACATGGATGCCTTCTTCGCCTCCGTCGAACTGCTCGACCGGCCGGACGCGCGCGGCAAGCCCGCGATCGTCGGGCACGCGGGCGGACGAGGCGTGGTCACCAGCGCCACCTACGAGGCGCGCCGGTTCGGCGTGCGCAGCGCCATGCCGGTCTCGCAGGCGCTCCGGCTCTGCCCGACCGCGATCATCCTGCCGCCGCACTACGAGAAATACACCGAGTACTCCGCCAAGGTGATGGACATCTTCCACGAGGTGACGCCACTGGTCGAGCCGCTCAGCATCGACGAGGCGTTCCTCGATGTCGCGGGCGCGCGCCGGCTGCTCGGCTCGCCGCGGCGGATCGCCGAGCTGATCCGCTCGCGCGTGCAGGAGGAGACCGGGCTGACCTGCTCGGTCGGCGTCGCCGGGACCAAGTTCATGGCCAAGCTCGCTTCGGGCCACGCCAAGCCCGACGGCATGCTCGTCATCCCGCCGGCCGACACGGTGGCGTATCTGCGGCCGCTTCCGGTGGGCGCGCTCTGGGGCGTCGGCGCCAGCACCCAGGCGTCGCTGGAGCGGATGGGGATGCGCACGGTCGCGGACCTCGCGGACGCGCCGTACGCCGTCCTGCAGCGCGCCGTCGGCGACGCGACGGCGAACCGACTGCACGAGCTCGCCAACGGGCGCGATCCGCGCCGCGTGATCACGGTCTCCCGCGAGAAGAGCATCGGCCACGAGAACACCTTCTCCGTCGACGTCGACGACGCCGACACCCTGCGCCGCGAACTGCTGCGGCTGTCGGGCCGGGTCGGCGAGCGGCTGCGAAAGCACGGGATGGTCGGCCGCACCATCGCGATCAAGGTGCGCTTCTCCGACTTCCGCACCATCACGCGTTCGCGGACGCTGGCCGAGCCGACGAACGTCGGGCGACGGCTGTTCGAGGAGGCCTGGGACGTGTTCGAGGCCCTCGGCCTCGACCTGAGGTCGACTCCGATCCGGCTGATCGGCGTGCGGGCCGAACAGCTCGCCGACGCCGGAGGGGACGCGCTCGCGCTGTGGGACCCCGACGAGGAGTGGCGGGAGGCCGAACGCACCCTCGACGCCGTGAGTGCGCGGTTCGGGCGTGGCACGATCGGGCCGGCCTCCCTGGTCAAGAGGTCGCGCGACGCCGAAGAGGGCGAACGCGACGGCCGCAACCCACGCTGGCTCAGCGACTAAGCGCGGACCACAACCGCCCTGGTCACACCGGAGGGCGGCGGGTACGGTGAACCCATGACGAACCTCTCCCTCAAGCTCGCCGAGACGATGAGCTCCTCCGGAATCAAGTCGGTGTACGGCGAGCCGATCGTCGTCGACGGCACCACGATCGTCCCCGTCGCCGCCGTGCAGTTCGGCTTCGGCGCCGGCGAAGGCCCCGGCGAAGACTCCGCTCCCGGCGGAGCGGGTGGCGGCGGTGTGGCGGTTCCGTTCGGCGCATACGTGAGCGACGAGACCGGGGTGCGCTTCCGGCCGAACCTGATCACCCTGCTCGCGGTCGCCATCCCGTTCGTGTGGGTGGCCGGCCACGCCTGGGCCCGCGTCATCCGCGCGCTCAAGCGCTGACGCGCACGCGCGACGTTCTCCGTCCGGCTACACTGGGCTCCTGAACACGGGAGTCCGGTGAGCCGGGCTGAGAGGAAGCTTCTCCAAGTTTCGACCGTCGAACCTGATCTGGGTCATGCCAGCGCAGGGAGGCCATCTCACATCCCGTGCCCTCATTTCTGAACAGAAAGGGCACGAACAGTGCACGCAACCATTTCGTCCGTCTCCGCGCCGTCCAAGCGCATCCTGCGCTGGCGGGTCGTCGACATCGTCGTCGCCAGCGTCGTGGCCGTCGCGGCCGGCGTCGTCTTCTGGGTCTGGGGACAGGCCTACAACCCCATCTCGGGCCCGGTGACCGCCCTCCTCCCGGGCTTCCAGGGCATCCTGAACGGCCCGTGGCTGTTCGCCGGCGTGCTCGTCGCGCTGATCGTCCGCAAGCCGGGCGCCGCGCTCTACGGCGAGATCCTCGCGGCCGTCGTCTCCATGCTCATCGGCACGCAGTGGGGCTTCGCCACGCTGCTGTCCGGCGTGGTGCAGGGTCTCGGCGCCGAGATCGTCTTCGCCCTGTTCCTCTACCGGAGCTGGGGCCTGGGCACCGCCCTGCTCGCGGGAGCGGGCACCGGCCTCGCGGAGTCGATCCTCGACCTGCTGTACTCCTACCCGGGGGCCAAGCCGGAGTTCGCGATCGTGTACACGATCACGACGACCGTCTCCGGCGTGGTCGTCGCCGGCCTCGGGTCCTGGCTGCTGGTAAAGGCGCTGGCGCGCACCGGCGCCCTGAACCGCTTCGCGGCCGGCCGCGAGGTCACGGGACGGGTCTAGCCGGCGGCCGGGAGGCTGTGATGCCGGACACGGAACCGGCCGGCCCGCAGCCGGCCCCGGTCGCCGTCCATGTCGGCGACTGGGGCTGGCGGCACGCCGGCCGTGCGGCCTGGGCGGTCCGCGGGCTGAGCCTGTCGATCGAGCCGGGGGAGCGTGTGCTCCTGCTCGGCGCGTCGGGCGCGGGCAAATCGACGCTGCTCGCCGGGCTCGCCGGCGTGCTGGGCGGTGACGACGACGGCGAGGCGGAGGGCGACCTCCGGCTCGACGGCCGTGCGCCCGCGGAGTCGCGTGGCCGTTCGGGCCTGCTGCTGCAGGATCCGGACGCGCAGGTGATCCTGGCGCGCGTCGGCGACGACGTTGCGTTCGCCGGCGAGAACCTCGGCGTGCCGCGGGACGAGCTGTGGTCGCGCGTGCGGTGGTCGCTGGACGCGGTCGGGCTCGACCTCCCGCTCGACCGTTCGACAGCGCAGCTCTCCGGAGGCCAGAAGCAGCGGCTCGCACTGGCGGGACTGCTCGCCATGCGGCCGGGGCTGCTGCTGCTGGATGAGCCGACCGCGAACCTCGACCCCGACGGCGCACGCGAGGTCAGGGACGCCGTCGCCGCCGTGCTCGCCCGCACCGGGGCGACCCTGATCGTCGTGGAGCACCGGGTCGCCGTGTGGCGGGAGCTCGTGGATCGGGTGATCGTGCTCGATGCCGCGGGCGGAGTGCTCGCCGACGGAGCGCCGGACGCCGTTCTGGCCGACACCGCAGGGCGGTTGCGCGACGCCGGCGTGTGGCTGCCGGACGAGCCCGTGCCGACGGCGCGTCGGGTCGCAGCAGGGGCGCCCTTGCTGGAGGCGCGGTCGCTCGCGGTCGGCCGGGCGCCCCTGTTCGCCGGGCGACGTGCGCGCAGGCGCGCCGAGCGCGGCGGTGAGCTGGTCGGGCACGCCCTGCCGTTCCGCGCGGACCTGACGATCGCCGAAGGCTCGGCCCTGGCGCTCACCGGACCGAGCGGGGTCGGCAAGTCGACGCTCGCGCTGACCCTGGGCGGCCTGCTGCCGCCGCTCGGCGGCGAGCTGACCGCCGCGCCAGCGCTGGCCGGTCGAGCGGCCTCCGCTCCGGCCGTCTGGCGCTCGCGCGAGCTGCTCACCCGGATCGGCACCGTCTTCCAGAACCCCGAGCACCAGTTCATCGCCGCCAGAGTGCGCGACGAGCTCGCGGCCGGACCGCGCGCGCTCGCACTGGCGCCGGAGGAGACCGCCGCGCGCGTCGAGCAACTCCTGGACGCCCTGGGGCTCTCCGCGCTCGCGGACGCGAACCCGTTCACGCTGTCCGGCGGCCAGAAGCGCCGGCTGTCGGTCGCGACAGCTCTGGCGACGCGCCCGCGCTTCCTGGTGCTGGACGAGCCGACCTACGGCCAGGACGCCACCACCTGGCGCCGGCTGGTCGACCTGATCGCCGGCCTGCGCGACGAGGGCCACGCCGTCGTCGCCGCGACGCACGACGCCGAGTTCGCCGCGGCGATCGGTGCGGACGAGCTGCCGCTCGCCGTCGCGAGGGAGGCCGTCGCGTGACCATCGCCGAACCGGTGCGCAGCGGTCCGCTCGCCACCCTCAACCCCGTCTCCAAGCTCGGCGCCGCGATGATCGTCACCGCCGTGCTGCTGGTGTCCATCGACCCGGTGTCCGCCGGTGTCGCCCTGGCCCTTGAGCTCGTGCTGCTCTGCTTCGCCGCCATCCCGGCGCGCGTGCTGCTCGTGCGCACCGCGCCCGTCCTGATCGCAGCGCCGCTCGCCGGCCTGACGACCGCGCTCTACGGCCGCTCCAGCGGCGTCGTCCACCTGCACTGGTGGGCGATCGAAGTCAGCGACGGGTCGCTGCAGCTGGGGCTGGCGACGTTGCTGCGCGTCCTCGCGATCGGCCTACCTGCCGTGCTGCTGTTCGTGACCATCGACCCCACCGACCTCGCCGACGGTCTGGCGCAGCTGCTGAGACTGCCCGCGCGCTTCGTGCTCGGCGGTCTGGCGGGCCTGCGGCTGGTGGGCCTGTTCGTCGACGACTGGCGGGCGCTCACTCTCGCGCGCCGGGCGCGCGGCGTGGCGGAGACCGGGGCGTTGCGGCGCTTCCTCGGCCAGTCGTTCTCGCTGTTCGTGCTCTCGATCCGCCGCGGGTCGAAGCTCGCGACCGCGATGGAGGCCCGCGGCTTCGGTGCGCCGATCGCCCGCACCTGGGCGCGCCCGTCGGTGTTCCGCGCCCGGGACTGGGTGACGCTCGTGGTCGCCGTCCTGGTCGCCGGCACGGCCGCGGCGGTCGCGATCGCGGTGGGGAGCTGGAATGTCCTGGGATCCTGAGCAGTTGCCCGCGCTGCTCGCCGCCGTCGCCGACGCGGTCGAGTCGGCCGGCGACGCGCCGCCGGTCGTGCTGATCGACGGCCCGAGCGGGGCGGGGAAGAGCTCCCTCGCCGATCTGCTCGTCCGTCGCTGGCCCGCCGCCGACCGGCCCCGGCTGGTGCGCATGGACGACCTCTACCCGGGCTGGGACGGCCTGCTGGCCGCGAGCGGCGCCCTGGCCGCCGACCTCCTCGAACCGCTCGCCGCGACCGGCCGCGGCCGCTGGCGCCGCTGGGACTGGGTGGATGAGCGGCCGGCCGAGTGGCACGAGGTGTCCGCGCCCGGCGCGCTGATCGTCGAGGGCTGCGGAACGCTCGCCGCCGCGAACGTCCGCCGGGCGCACCTGGCGCTCTGGCTCGACGCCGACGACACCCTGCGCAAGACCCGGGCGCTCGACCGGGACGGCGCCGGCTTCGCCTCGCACTGGGATCAGTGGCAGTCCGAGTTCGAGGAGTACCTGGCGCGTGAGCACCCCCGCGCCCGCGCCGACCTCGTCCTGGACGTCACCGACTGGCCGATCGGCTCTCCACCCCGGCGCGCCCCGGGGGCTACGGTGGTGCCATGAGCGAGACACCCCACTCCGACCCTGAGTACATCGTCGAATACGCCGACGGCCCCCTCGTCGGCACGGCCGAGCGCCGCTTCCTCGTCGGCGGGAAGGTGGACGAGCGGATCGGCGCGGTCGCCGCGATCGAAGGCCTCGAGTCGCTGTTCTGGTACGTCGCGGGGGAGGAGCGCACTGTCAACGGCGAGCGCTACGTCTCGTACCACTTCGACGCTCCCGACAGCGACCCGGTCGAGACCGACAAGGACGAGGAGTCGCTCTAGCGGCTCAGCACGAAGCCCCGGGGGACGACGACCCCCGGGGCTTCCTGCGTCGGCTCAGCCGAGCACCGGCTCAGTCCTGCGTGGGACCCGTCCTGCGCCGTGCCGCGATGATCGCCAGACTCACGCCGGCGAGGGCGAGCAGGCCGGCCAGCGGCGCGAGCCAGGCCGCCACGTCGCTACCGGTGTCGGCCAGCGGAGGGTTCGCCGCCGGCGGGTTCTGGACGGGCAGGCGGACGGCGTCCACCACCGCGGTGGACTCCGCCGACTGCACCGCGGCGCCCGTCGGATCGGTCGCGTCCGCTGTGGCGGAGTTGCTGATCCGGCCCGCCGCGTAGTCGGCGTCGGTCGCCGTGTAGTCCGCGGTGCAGGTCAGCGAGGCACCCGCCGCCAGCGTCGTGTCCGCCGGGCAGGTCACGGTCAGCGGCCCACCCGTGCCGGAGAAGTCCTGCTCCGTGATCCCGACCGCGGTCAGGGTGACGTTTCCGGTGTTCGTGACCACGAACGAGTAGGCGATGGGCTGTCCTGCGCCGGTGATGGTGGTCGTGTCCGCCTTCTTCTCGAGGGTCAGGGCGGGCGCCTGGTCCGCCGTGACCGCTGCGGTCGCGGCCGCGCTCGAGACGGCGCCGATCACGGAGTCCTGCCCGGATGCGACAGCGGTGTTCGAGATGGACCCGGCATCGACATCCGCGGCTGTCGCCACATAGGTCGCGGTGCACTGCTCACTGGCCGCGGGAGCGAGTGCCGTCTGCGGGCAGTTCGGCGCGGGCGCCGTCCCCGTGCCGGTGAAGGCCGTCTCGGCGACGGAGATCGCCGACAGGGGAGTGTTGCCGGTGTTCGTCACCGTGTAGGTGTACGTGACGGTCTCGCCTGCGGTGCTGATGGTCGCCGGGCTGGCTGTCTTCGTCAGGCCCAGCGCCGCTGCACGCGCCTCGTTGATGAACGTGCAGACGACCGACGGCGACTCGCCGGCGAAGTCGGCGAGCGGGAAGGAGACCGTGGTGCCCGCACCCGTGATCGGGAACTGCGGGTTGCCCGGGTTGACCGAGTCCACGCAGCGATACGAGGAGAGGTACTGGGTCAGGTCGGTCGTGCCCGCAGCCGTCTCGGTGGCGGTGTAGGTGTCGCCGAACCGGGCGAGCGCTGGTCCCGCCTGGAGGACGCGACCATCGGTGGTCTGCTGCAGCCCGGTCGCGGTGCCGACGGTGGTGGCGACAGCGGGGACGCTCACCGTCGGGCCGGTGACCTGGAGGGCGAACTGGTCGGTGGCGTTCACGCGCGAGACGACGTTCTTCTGAGCGCTGACGGCAGGCGGGAAGCCGCAGCTCGCCAGGTCGACGATGCCCGTTCCCGCGCTCCCCGTCAGCGAGACCGGAAGCGGAGTCAGCGCCCCGATGGCCGCGCCGGTGCCCGGGTCGATCGAGAAGATGCCGTTCGTCGACGACTGGCTGAGGTACAGCGTCCCTGACCCGTCGAACGCGATCCCGTTGAGGGCGGTGGCGGCCGGCACGGCGAACGTGCTCAGAACGGTCGGGGCCAGCGTCGCGGCCTGCGCCGCCGTCCGAGGGAGCGGCCCGCTGATCGTCTCCAGGGTGCCTGCGGTCGCCGACGAGGTGACGATGTAGAGGTTGCCGCCGCCGTCGAATGCGATGTCGCCGTTGTTCTGGCCGGCCGTCGCGGGGAAGGTGACGAGGGGTGAGGGGCTGACCATCTGCTCCGTCGTCGTGTCGAAGCCCCAGAGCTGGCCGGTGACGCCGTCGGTTCCGACGTCGCCGAAGTAGTAGATCCCGCTGGTGGGGTCGACGGCTCCTCCGGTCACGACCGACCCCACGCCCGACTTGCCCGGATACGACGTCCAGGTGCCGCTCGTGGCGTCGTAGCCCTGGATGACGGTCCCGTTGTCGGACGCGGCGTAGGCGGCGAGCCCTCCCACAGCGATGCCGAGACCGTTCGGGCCGACCCCGGCGATCGTGCTGACCGACGTGACCCCGGCGGCCAGTTCCGGGTCGCCGACCGAATCGCCGGCGATGCCGATCACACTGGCGTATTCGGCAGCGCTCGGGTCTCCCGGCACGATTCCGAAGAGGGAGTTGCCGGTGCAGAGGAGCGCCCCGGCGGCTCGCGCCTGGCCCGTCGGTCCGGCCATCGCGACGAGCGACACCAGGAGTGCGGAGACCATCGCGAGGATGAGGCCGGGGCGAACCGCGCGTTTCGCGGCGATCGCGGATGTGGGCATTGCCACCCTTTCAGTCGTTGCATCAGCGCGGATCGCGGAAGGCGAGTCGCGTGAGGGGTTTATAGCAACGAGGTGAGGGGGTGCACCCGGAGGCGATGGTGTGCGATATCCCGAAAGACAGGGAGATTCCGCGGGCGAAGCCCGGCGGCGGGCGGGGATCGGCGGCCGGTCGCGCGCAGGATTCACCCGCGGCTTAGCACTGCGCCGAGCCGTGCTCACGCAGCGATGCACACGCGGATGCGCGTGTGCCAACGCCGACTCAGGCCCAGCCGAGCTCGTGGAGCCGGTCGTCGTCGATGCCGTAGTAGTGCGCGATCTCGTGCACGAGCGTGACGTGGATCTCGTCGCGGAGCTCCTGCTCGTCTTCGCAGATCGCCAGCAACGGCTCGCGGTACAGGATGATGCGGTCCGGCATCTCGCCGAACCCGTAGGCGCCGCGTTCGGTGAGGGCGACGCCGTCGTAGAGCCCGAGCAGGTCGAGCGACCCGTCCTCCGGGCGGTCCTCGACGACGAACACCACGTTGTCCAGGCCGTCGATCATCTCGTCAGGCAACTGGTCGAGCTCGTCGGTGACGAGGCTCTCGAATGCGTCGGCGTCCAGCCAGGGGACGGGGGCCGGGCCGGTGCTCACCTCGGCGAGTCTACCGGCGCGGCCGCCGTCCCCTCAGCGGTCAGGGCTGTCGGATCCGGTTCAGTACCAGTTCACGGCCTCGGAGTGGCCCCACGCGCTGCACGGGGTGCCGTACGAGCGCTTGATGTAGTCGAGGCCCCACTTGACCTGGGTGGTCGCGTTGGTCGCCCAGTCGGTGCCGAACGAAGCCATCTTGCTGCCGGGCAGCGCCTGCGGGATGCCCGTGGCGCCGCTGCTGCCGTTGGAGGCCTGGTAGTTCCAGTGCGACTCCTTGGTCCAGAGGCTGTCGAGGCACTGGAACTGGTCGTCGCCCCAGCCGTAGGTGGCGGCCATGATCGACCGCGCGGAGCCGCGCGCGCCGTCGGGGGTGTTGGCGTTGGCCTGCGCAGCGGCTGCTGCGGCGGCGGCTGCGGCGGCGGCGGCAGCGGCGCGCTGGTCGGCGGCCACACCGGCCGCGGCGAGGGCCGCGGTGGCGGCGTCGGTGACGTCGATCTGCTTGCGGAGCTTC
This sequence comes from Leifsonia sp. Soil_N53, assembly GCF_057655165.1. Classification (NCBI taxonomy): domain Bacteria; kingdom Bacillati; phylum Actinomycetota; class Actinomycetes; order Micrococcales; family Microbacteriaceae; genus Leifsonia; species Leifsonia sp. Soil_N53. Next base: position 20,372 of record NZ_JBDGMM010000046.1, on the reverse strand, counting down.
GAGTCGTCCAGCTTCTTGAAGTCGTCGAGGCCGGCGATCGCGGTCTTCGCGGCGGAGGCGTCCGCCTTCGCGGAGTTCGCCTGGACGGTGGTCTCGGCCTTGGCCAGGCTCTGCTGGGCGATGCCCTCGAGCCGGTCGCGCCAGAGCTTGTCGTAGACACCGAGCTGGTCGTGGTGGATGCCGGTCGAGTCCGAGAGCTCGCGGGTGGAGCGGACGCTCTCCTGCTGCTGCGCGAACATCGGGGCGACGATGCTCGCCGACATGATGACCGCGGCGGCGCCGGTGAGGACGCGCCCGACGGAGACGTTGGACGAACGGACGATGGAACGGAGAGTGCTGAGCATATGTTTCCTGGGTCGGGCTTCCCCGCCAGGCCGCGCGGCATCCCGTTCGGGAGCCGGGCACGGCGGAGAACGCTCGCGGGGGAGCGCTCTCGGACGGGCTGGCAACCGCGCACGGACGCACGGAAGCGCCACGGACCGGGGGGTCCGGAGGCGCGGCGTTCGACGCGGGTGTGCCGCACCAGGTATTCGGGGGTGACGTCCGGGGGTTCGGGGGTCGGACGGCGGCGCAGCACGTGACGGCGTTCACTGCCGTCGGCCAATCACGCTAGACGGCTACTCTGGACAACTCGGGCACACTCCCTGGCAAAGTCGTGTGTGGGCGCGCTCTCCCGCGGTATTCCGGGCATCTGGCGGGCCGCGAACCTGGCAGCGCGCTGTGCGTGGTCAGTCTCGGGCGCCGAACGCGGCGTGATCGCGTTCGTCGGCCGCCTCCGCCGCGGCCTCGGCCGCCGCCATGCGCGCGTCCGTCACCCAGATCATCCCGATCAGCATCGCCAGCGACACCGCGCCCATGCTGAGGAACACCGCCGGGAGGCCGAAGAACTCGGCGATCACGCCTGCGGCGGCCGCACCCAGCGGCATCGTGCCCCAGGCCAGCAGGCGGTAGGCCGAGTTGAGCCGGCCGAGGAGGCGCTGGGGCGTGACGCGCTGTCGCAGCGACACCGTGATGACGTTCCAGATGGACACGGTGATGCCGCCGAGGAAGAATCCGGCGCCGATGATGTACGGGTTCGTGGTGAAGGCGGGCGTGGCGACCGTCAGCAGCGAGCCGAGCACGGTCAGGGTCAGCGCCTTCGAACGGCCGAACAGGCGCTCCGCCGGGTCGGCGAGGAAGGTGCCGGCCACGCTGCCGAGCGCCGAGGCGGTGAGCAGGAGGCCGTAGCCGGGGTCGGTGAGCTTCATCGCCGACGCGGGTCCCACCGCATAGAGCACCAGTACGGTGAAGACGGCGCTGCTGGCGAAGTTGAAGCCGCCGACCATGATCGCGAGGGTGCGCAGCAGCGTGCTCCCGCGCAGGAACCGCAGGCCCTCGGCGATGTCGGCCCGGATCGTGGTCGTGCGCGGGTGGTCAGTGGTGAAGCGGCCTCGGACCAGGAGCAGCATCCCGATCGCCGCGACCCAGAGCAGCACCGGTGTGCAGAAGGCGAGGCCGATCCCCGCCGCGACGAGGAAGCCGCCGAGCGGCGGGCCGACGAACTGGTTCGTGGTGAGCTCGGCCGCGTACAGCCGGCCGTTGGCGCGCGAGAGCGAGCGCTTGCTCACCAGCTGCGGGAGGATGGACTGCGACGACGTGTCGTAGACCGTCTCGGCCACGCCGATGCAGATCGCGGCGGCGTAGAGCAGCCAGATCGACCCGGCCCCCGCCACAGCGGCGACGGTGAGGAAGGCGAGGAACGCCGCACGGGCGGTGTTGGCCACGAGCATCAGCCTGCGCCTGTCGTAGCGGTCGGCCAGGGCGCCGGCGAGCAGGGCGAACACCAGCCAGGGCAGGGTGAAGGCGAAGGTGAGGCCGGCGATGAGCCCCGGGGAGTCGGTGTACCGGATGGCGACCAACGGCAGCGCGACCTTCATCACGCCGTCGGCGAGGTTGGAGAGGGCGGACGACGTCCAGAGCTTCCAGTAGCGCGACCCCAGGGGTTCGGCCGGAGTCGCCTTGGCTTTCGATTCCACCTCGTCAGCTTCGCACAGTGATTGAGAAAACTCAATCGACATCAAGAAACTCAATCGGTCGGGTATCCTCGGGGTATGTCCGGTCAGACACCCGCGGAGGCCGCACGAAGCGTGCCCGGCCCGTCCGCCGATCCCGACGCCAAGCGGCGCCCGGCCACGGTCGCCGAGCTCAAGGCGCTGTCGCATCCGTTGCGCGTGCGCATCCTGCGCCTGTGCGGGGACCGCGAACTGACGAACAAGCAGCTCGCCGACCGGCTGGGGGAGGATGCCGGCACGGTGTACTACCACGTCCGGCAGTTGGTGGCCGCGGGCTTCCTGGAGCCGGCGCCGGTCCGGTCGGGGGAGAGCGGCGCGCTCGAGAAGCCCTACCGTTCCACCGGCCGGAGCTGGTGGCTGTCGGTCGCCGTCGACGAGCTCGCCGCGGGTGGCGGTGTCGCGCCGGTGGAGGCCTTCCAGCAGGAGCTCGCGGAGGCCGGCCCCGCCTCCATCGCGACGTATGCGCGGTTCTCGCTGCACCTGTCACCGGAGGATGTGGCGGAGCTGGACCGGCGGATCGTCGCCGTCATCGACTCTTACGTGGAGACCGACCACGAACGCGGCCACCTGCCCGCCCACGGCGGCATCTTCGTGCTGCACCGGAGCGCGGACTGACGGCGGATACACGGAGGCAGATACGCGAAAGGGCACGTCACCGACGTGCCCTTTCAGCTCATTGGGGTGAGTAACGGGGCTTGAACCCGCGACCTCCTGGACCACAACCAGGCGCTCTACCAGCTGAGCTATACCCACCATGTTCCACGCACGACCCGGTCATCTGAGATGGCCGTTCCGTTCGAGGCAACTCATCGATTCTAGTACATTCGAGCGGACCATTTTTCCACGACGCCCGCGGCGGCCTCCTGGGTCTGCTCGGTGCTGGGTCCCGGCTCGTCGACGAAGGCCGCTGCACGGTAGTAGTCGAGCTCGCGGATGGACTCGAGGATGTCGGCGAGGGCGCGGTGGCCGCCGTTCTTCTCCGGTGCGTTGAAGTAGATGCGCGGGTACCAGCGCCGGGCGAGCTCCTTGATCGAGGAGACGTCGACGTTGCGGTAATGCAGGTGGGTGTCGAGCCGCGGCATGTACTTGGCCAGGAACATCCGGTCGGTGCCGATCGTGTTGCCGGCGAGCGGCGCCGTGCGGGCGGAGGGGGCGTACTTGAGGACGTACTCGAGCACCTCGTACTCGGCCTCGGCGAGGCTCTTGCCGTTCGGGATCTCCTCGATGAGCCCGGAGGTGGTGTGCATCTCGCGCACGAAGTCGCTCATGTTGGCGAGCGCGGAGGCGTCCGGCTTGATCACGATGCTGAGCCCCGGGTCGAGCACGTTGAGCTCGAAGTCGGTGATGACGACGGCGATCTCGACGAGCTCGTCGACCTCCAGGTCGAGTCCGGTCATTTCGCAGTCGATCCAGACCAGTCGATCCGATGAGGCAGCCATGCCCGCAAGTCTAGTGCGGGCCTCCGACGATGCGCGGCTGGCCGGTGATCAGGGACTGGCCGGCGATCAGCGGCTGGCTGCGCACGGGCAGCGGCTCGGGGAGCTTGGCGCTGAGCCCGTCGCCGGAGGAGATTCCCCGCAGCCGCCGCGCCGCCCACGGGATGGCGTGCACGCGCAGCCAGGTCCGCAGCGGGAGCTCGTCCGGCCCGGCCGGCGGCTCCGGTACGTCGATGTGCGGGTCGACCGCGTCGCCGAAGGTGGTCTCCGCGTAGGGCACGCCGAGGGCGTGGGCGGCGTGCGTAGCGAGGAGCCGGTGGCCGCGCGAGCTGAGGTGGACGCGGTCGGCGCCCCACATCGCCGGGTCGCGGAACTCGCGCACGCCCCACACGTCGAGGACGACGGCGTGGTGGTCGCGGGCGATGCTCCAGATGTTCGCGTTGAAGACGGCGGCGCGCCCACGGAAGGGTTTCAGGAAGAACGCGAACTGCGGGTCGAACAGGTTCGCCAGCAGCACGGTCGTCCCGTGCGAACGGAGCATCCGCACCCCGTCGGCGAGCCGGTCGGCGAGTGCGTCCGGATCGGCGGTCGGGCTCATCAGGTCGTTGGCGCCGACGAGCACCGACACCAGATCGGGCTGCAGCGCGAGCGCGCCGGGAACCTGCTCGCCGACCACGTCGGCGATGCGCCGGCCCCGGACGGCGAGGTTGGCGAACTCGACGGTCCCGCCCGAGAGCCGCGCGTCGCCGTCGAGGATGCCGGCCAGCCGGTCCGCCCAGCCGAGCCAGGCCCCTGGCCGCGCGGGCGCGGGATCGCACAGCCCCTCGGTGATCGAGTCCCCGAGGGCCACATAACGCGTGTAGGCGGTCCTGGTCACGCCCTGATTGTCGGCCCCCGGAGTGACGAGCGGGTGACACGGCGGGCTCCGTCGCGGGATGGTCGCCGGGAATTCGCCCGACGTACACTGGTCGTCGTGGATGCGACACCCGCCGTTGACCGTCCCGTCACCCGGGACGTCGCCCTGACCCTGTACACCTCGGCCTTCTGCGAGCCGTGCATGCAGACCAGGGCGGTACTCGCCGAGGCCGTGCGCCTCGTGCCCGGCCTGACCGTGACCGAGCGCGACGTCGCCCGCGACCCGGCACGCGCAGAGTCTGACGGCATCCGTTCGACCCCAACGGTGATCGTGCTGGGCGAGGACGGCGCAGAGGTCTTCCGCGCCGAAGGCGTCCCCACCCTGAACCAGGTGCTGGTCGCCGCCGCCCACGCCCTCTGACGCGCCCGCGAGACGGCTGACTCTCCGCCGCCTCGTGCGATTCGGGCCCACTTCGCGCCGCTTCGACGCTGCTCCTGCGCGTGGGTGCCCCCGGCAGGAATCGAACCTGCGACCAAGAGATGAGAAGCACCGCGAGAGCTGCTCCTGCGCGTGGGTGCCCCCGGCAGGAATCGAACCTGCGACCAAGAGATTAGAAGGCTCCTGCTCTATCCGCTGAGCTACGGGGGCGCGGCCTCCACGATACCGTAGCCGCCCGGGGCGTTTCGGACCCCCGCCCAGCGGCCTACAGCGTCGCCCCGGCCTTCCCCGCCCGGTTCACGATCGCGATCACCGGCCGGCGCCCGCGCAGCCCGAAGCGCAGCCGTAGGCTGGCGTGCCGCGCGATCATCCACGCCACTACGACCGCCGCCGCCGCCGGCACCAGCCCCGAGACCGCCATCGCGATGTGCGGCCCCACGGCCTCCACCAGCCAGCCCATCAGCGGGCCGCCGATCGCCTGGCCGCCGAGCAGCACCAGGATGTAGAGCGAGATGACCCGTCCGCGGATCTGCACGTTCGACGACATCTGCACCAGCGAGTTCGCCGCCGTGATGACGAGCAGGTTGCCGACGCCGATGCCGACCAGGAGCACGCTGAAGGCGATCTCGCCCGGAGCGATCCCCGCCAGCGCCTGCACGATCCCGAGCGCGGCCGCCGTGCCGACCACCATCGAGAGGCGCACCGAGGTGCGGCGGGTGGAGGCCAGCGCCCCGCAGAGCGCGCCGGCGGCGACGAGCGCGTTGAACATCCCGTAGCCCCGCGCGCCGACGTCGTACACGTTGTTGGCGAACGCCGCCAGGAAGACCGGCATGTTGAACGCGAAGACCGCGAGCACCGCGACCATCACCACGGTCCAGAAGATCACCGGCTTGCGCCGCACGTAGCGGATCCCCTCGGCGAGCTGGCCCTTGCCGCGCGGCGCAGCGGGCGAGTGGTGCAGCTCGTCGCGGCGGAGGCTGAGCAGCGCTCCGACGACCGCCAGGCAGGCGACCGAGTTGATCACGAACGACCAGCCGCCGCCGACCGCGGTGATCAGGATGCCGCCGAGCGCCGGACCGATGAGGCCGCCGAGCTGGAAGATGGACGAGTTCAGGCTGATCGCGTTGCGCAGGTAGGCCGGCCCGACCAGCTCGTTGACGAAGACCTGGCGCGCCGGGTTGTCCACGACGGTGACCATGCCGAGAGCGAACGAGATCGCGTAGACGTGCCACACCTGCACCGCTCCGGTGAGCGTCAGCGCGGCGAGCAGCGCCGCGAGCGCCGCGGCGGCCGACTGCGTGCAGACCAGCAGGCGCTGCTTGGAGTACCGGTCGGCGATGACGCCGCCCCAGAGGCCGAACACCAGCATCGGGGTGAACTGCATGAAGACCGTGACGCCGACCGCTGCGACGCTCCCGGAGAGCTGCAGCACCAGCCAGTCCATCGCGATGCGCTGCATCCAGACGGCCGTGTTGGCGACCAGGTTGCCTGCGGCGAACCGGCGGTAGTTGGCGACCCGCAGCGAGATGAAGGTCTCGCGCCACGGCGGACGTGCGCTGAGTGCGGGCATGGGGCCGGTGGGCGGGGCTGCTGTGGGGTTCGCCACGGGTGTGTTCCTGCGTTCCTGGTTCCGTATGGGTGCTCGTGTGCTGTCTACGCTACGGAATCGGCGGTATTCTTGCTGCGAATTGAAGCTATAACTCCCATTGGCTTTCCGAATAACTGCTCGCCGGCGAAGGGACCCGATGTTCGACCCCGTCCTCCTGCGCACCTTCCTCGCCGTCGTGGACACGCGATCGTTCACGCGCGCGGCCCAGCGGCTGGGCATCAGCCAGCCGACCGTCAGCCAGCACGTCAGGAGGCTGGAGCAGGCGGCCAAACGGCAGCTGGTCTCCCGGGACACGCGTGAGGTGCGGCTGACCGACAACGGCGACGCCATGGCCGGGTTCGCCCGCACGATCCTCGCCGCCCACGCCGAGGCGGACAGCTACTTCAGCGGTTCGGCGATGCGCGGGAGGTTGCGGTTCGGCGCGGCCGACGACCTCGCGATCACCACGCTGCCGCGCATCCTCCGGCACTTCCGGCAGCAGAACCCGCAGGTCAACCTCGAGCTCACAGTGGACCAGTCCGGCCCGTTGCACCGCCGGCTCAAGGCGGGCCAGCTCGACCTCATCTTCATCAAGCAGAACCCGGGGACGACCGACGGCACCGTGGTGGCGACCGACGAGCTGGTCTGGATCGGTCAGGAGAAGACCGCGCTCGAACCGGATCAGCCCGTGCCGCTGATCGCCTACCAGGGCCCGAGCCTCAGCCGCCAGATCACGATCGACGCGCTGGAGGCCGCCGGGCGCACCTGGCGGATCACCTGCAACACCCGCGAGGTGAACGGCGTCCTCGCGGCCGTGCGCGCGGGGCTCGGGGTGGCGGTGTTCCCGCGGTCGCTCATCCCGACCGACCTCATCAAGGTCAGCAACCGGTTCAGCCTCCCGGAGCTCGGGCACGTGGAGTTCACGCTGCTGTCGAACCCGTCGGCGGCGCGCGAGCCGGTGGAGGCGCTCACCACGGCGATCCTCGCGCGGGCGGTCACGCGCGTCCTGTGACCGGGCGGACCCGCGCGCTCATCCTTCGATGGGGACCCGGTCCGGGTCGGGAGGCCGCACCCCGCCGTCCGCCGAGCGCTGCCGCAGCAGCAACGCCACCACCGGGAAGATCAGCACCGACAGCATCCCGGCGCCGACCAGGGCCGTCGCCGTCCCGGAGTTCAGGTCGTGGTCCTTCAGCCCGATGTTCGTCACGGCGACGATGATCGGAAGCCCGGTGGCGCTGAACAGCGTGAGCGACGCCCGGTCGGAGAAGGTCGAGCCGCGCGGCGCCGCGATCGACCCGGGGAGGCCGCGCACGACCAGCAGCAGCACCAGGAAGATCGGCAGCAGCAGCAGCGCGTGCGGGTCGCCGAGGAGCCCGCGCAGGTCGAATGCGACGCCCGTCTGGATGAAGAACACCGGGACGAGGACGCCGAAGGCCACGGCCTCCAGCTTGGTCTCGATGAGCTTCGCGTCCGGCTCGGCCGCACCCGACAGCAGGACGCGGACGACCACGCCCGCCGCGAACGCGCCCAGCAGCATGTCCAGGCCGAGCGCGAGGCTCAGCCCGACCAGGGCGGCGACGGCCAGCACCACGACGCGCACGGCGAACTGGCCGCTGGTGTGCAGGGTGGCGCGCACGAGCGCGTGGAAGCGCTGGTGGCCTCCACGCGCGGCGAACCACACCGCGCCCGCGGCGATGACGGCGAAGACGATCAGGACGACTGCCGCGACGAGCGGCCTCCGCCCGCTGAGGAACAGCGAGATCGCCAGCAGCGGCCCGAACTCGCCGACCGCGCCGACCGCGGTGACCGCGAGGCCGAACGGGGTGCGCAGCTCGCCGGCGTCGCGCAGCATCGGCATCAGCGTCCCGAGCGCGGTCGAGCACAGCGCCACCCCGACGTAGACGCCGGCGATCGCGTTCGGGGCGAGCAGCACCCCGAGCAACACGCCCGCGGTCAGCGAGATGAGCCAGCCGAGGGAGGCGCGGCGCAGCGGCCGGCCGCGGACGGCGTGGAAGTCGATCTCGTTCCCCGCCATGAAGAACAGGAAGGCGAGCCCGAACTGGCTCACGGCGTGCAGCGCGTCCGACGCCGGCACCCAGCCCAGCACGCTCGGTCCGACCAGGATGCCGAGCAGGATCTCGAACACGACGAGCGGGATCTTCGCGACGCGCCCCACCGCGGAGGCGATGAGCGCGGCGACCACCGCCAGCAGCGGTACGAGGACGATCGTTCCGACGAGCGGGTTCATGGGGCCGATGGTAGAGCCGGGCCGCTCGTGCGGGGAGTTCACATGCCCGAAATCCACGCAGACTATCGTGGTCAGCATGCGTGAACTCCAGGCCAGAATCATCGACGAGCTGAACGTGACGCCGAGCGTCGACGCCGCGGGGGAGGTCGCCAGACGCGTCGACTTCCTCGTGCGCTATCTGACGGCGACGGGCGCTTCCGGGTTCGTGCTCGGGATCAGCGGCGGACAGGACTCGTCTCTGGCGGGCCGGATCTGCCAGCTCGCGGTCGAGAAGCTCGCCGCCGAGGGAGTCGAGGCCGAGTTCATCGCCGTGCGCCTGCCGTACGGCGTCCAGCACGATGAGGACGACGCGCAGCTCGCACTGTCGTTCATCCGGCCGGAGCGCACCATCGCCTTCAACATCAAGGGCGGCGTCGACGGCGTGGACGCCGAGTTCGGCGAAGCGGTCGGCGAAGCGATGACCGACTTCAACAAGGGCAACGTCAAGGCGCGCATCCGGATGGTGGCGCAGTACGCCATCGCCGGCCAGCGGCGCCTGCTCGTGGTCGGCACCGACCACGCGGCGGAGGCGGTGACCGGCTTCTTCACGAAGTACGGCGACGGCGGCGCCGACGTGCTGCCGCTCAGCGGGCTGACCAAGCGGCAGGGCCGCGCGCTGCTGGAGCACCTGGAGGCGCCGGCGCGGCTCTACGAGAAGGCGCCGACCGCCGATCTCCTCGACCTCGACCCCGGGCAGACCGACGAGGCGAACCTGGGCATCCACTACAGCGACATCGACGACTTCCTGGAGGGCAAGGACGTCGCGGACGAGATCGCGTCGGCGATCGAGACGCGCTACCTCGCGACCGAGCACAAGCGTCGGGTGCCGGCGAGCATGTTCGACACCTGGTGGACGGAGCGCGGCGACTACAGCCGCTGAGCCGTCCGCTCCCTGGTACGACGAAGGGGCGCCGACCTGGTGGTCGGCGCCCCTTCGTTTCCGCGGTGGGTGGGCCGTCGGGAGGTGCTGCGCGTGAGGTGCTGCGAGCGGGAGGTCAGCCGACCGGCTGGCCGAAGCGCGGGTTCGGGGTGGTGTCGTTCTCGTCGCCGGCCGCGGCGAAGGCGGACACCGGGAGCGGGGTCTCGGCGTGCGAGGCGGCGTCCGCGGGGTAGGCCGTGTCGGCCGCGATCGGTGCCAGGCCGGCCGAAGGAGCCGAGGCGGCGTAGCTGGGGGCGGGCGCGGCCGTCTCCGGAGCGGCCGCGGGCGTCGCGTACTGCTCGTGGTGCTGCTGCGCGACCCAGGCGTCCTGCTGGGCGAGCACCGTGGTTCCCGGGTCGGCGCTCTCGAACCGCCAGCGCTCCAGGTCGCCCTGGAAGATCCGGCGGGCGCGGCCCGGCTTGTTCTGCCATTCGATCAGCCGGTCGCGGAACTCCGCGATGGCCGGGTCGAGCTGGTAGCCGAAGGTCGCGGACGCGCGCTTCATCTCGGCGAGCTGGTGCCCGGCCCAGGTGGCGGCGATGCCCGCACCCTTGATCGGCAGGAGCCGCACGAGGATGTCGGCCTGGCCGACGGCGCGGTCCGAGAGCACCTGCTCGGCGGGGGTGAGCGAGTTCCACACGGACGCCTCGGTCGCCGCATCGACGAGCGCGGCGATCGCGCTGGCCTTCTGCTGGCGGTCGGTGCGGGAGAGGAGTCCACGGAGGGCGCCGCGCGCGATCCACGCGGCGAGCAGACCGGAGACGATCACGGCGATCGCGAGGACCGCCGCGTTGAAGACCGCGGGCTGCGCGGCCGACGAGTTGAGCCAATCGACGAAGTCATTCCACCACTGCATGCGGTGATGGTAGCGGGGCGGACCGTTCCGTCCGGGCAGCGGCCGCGCTGTGTCGCGCATCCCGGTGCAAACCTCATTCGGCGCGCGGTGTGCGCGGCGGAGTGCAGAATGGTGTTCGGACCGATCGAAGGGATGGACCGATGCAGACTTTCGTCCTCGCCGGCGGGTGCTTCTGGTGCCTCGACGCCGTGTACCGCGTGCTGCGCGGCGTGCAGGACGTGGTGTCCGGCTACACCGGGGGCACCACAGCGGACCCGAGCTACGAGGAGGTGTGCACCGGCACGACGGGGCACGCCGAGGCCGTCGCCGTCACCTTCGACCCCGAGGTGATCCCGGCGGACGTCATCCTCGATGTGTTCTTCACCCTCCACGACCCGCGGCAGCTGAACCGGCAGGGCGCGGACGTCGGCACCCAGTACCGGTCGGCGATGTTCTCCGACGGCGACGCGCAGCGCGAGCTGTTCGAGGCCGCGCGCGACCGCGCGTCGGAGTATTGGGAGGGCGGCATCGTCACGACGATCGAGCCGCTCGGACCGTTCTACCGCGCGGAGGAGTACCACCAGGACTTCTTCGCCAAGAACCCGGGCCAGGGCTATTGCCTGGCCGTCGCGCTGCCCAAGGTGAACAAGATCCGGGCGTCGTACGCGCCCTACGTGATCGCCGCCTGACCCGGGCCGGCTTTTCCTCCACAGCTCGCGCGCCTGGCGAGTTCTCCACGGATCTGCGTCTTCCCGGCCTCGCGGCTTGCGCTGCGGCCAGAGTGGGTGCACGGCCTCAGCTGGGGGCCGGGGAACGGGGGAGAGGATGACCGAGACAGTGGCGGTGCGGGGAACGGTGGCGACGAGTCCGCGCCATGTCGTTCCGGAGGCGGGGGCGCCGATCACGAGCTTCCGGCTGGTGACGGACGACCGGCGGCCGAGACGACGAGCGGAGTCGGGCCGGGCTGCAGCGAACGAGGCGGCATCAGACAGCGGCGCGCAGTGCAACTGGTTCACCGTGACCGCCTTCGACGACCTCGCGGTGCACGCTGCGGCGTGCATCGCGCGTGGCGATCCCCTCGTCGTGACCGGGAGGCTGTGCGTGCGCGATTGGGAGGGTGAACAGCTCGGGGTGACGGTGGAGATCGAGGCTCAGGCCATCGGCCACGATCTGGCGTGGGGTCGCAGCGAGTTCACGCGGTCTGTGGTCGGGGTCGCGCTGCCGGACCCGCTGAGCGCGGTGCCCGGCGTGCCTCGAAGTCAGGGGCAGCCCACAGCCGCAGGGCCCTAGGGTGGACGGCATGAGAGCGTCCGCCCGACCAGCCGTCCTCCTCGCCGGCGCGGCCGTCGCGGCGGCTCTGCTGCTGAGCGGGTGCACGGGCGGCAGCCCTGCGGCGACGACGTCGAGCGGGCCGCAGACGGCTTCGTCGCACACAACAGGGTCGGCGGCGCCGACTCCGCCCACGTCCACCGCAAGCGCGGCGCCCGAGCTCGTGCCGGGAGGCACCGCGAAGCAGAACCTGGCGTTCTTCGACACGGTCAACCGGGCGACGATCGCGGCGAAGCCCGGCGCACAGGGCCGCGACTTCATCGACGCGCTCGTGGCGGCCGGATTCAGCAAGCCCGACATGCAGCTCACGCCGGACATGACCACGATCGGGCTCAAGGCCGCGTCGATCCAGTTCTCGGTGCGGTTCGGAGACACGTGTCTGATCGGGCAGTTCGGGGAGGCCGCGGGCGGCTACTTCAGCCTGACCAGCCCCTCGCTCGCCACCGGAGGGTGCTTGATCGGGCAGACCCGGCCGATCGACTGGTAGTTCCCGGTATCCTCGTACAGGGCTTCGACCCCGCGAGTCCAAGACAGGGAGTTCAGGAACAAGAGTGGCCGAATACATTTACTCGATGGTCAGGGCCCGCAAGGCCGTCGGCGACAAGGTGATCCTCGACGACGTGACGATGGCGTTCCTTCCGGGCGCAAAGATCGGCGTCGTCGGCCCGAACGGCGCCGGTAAGTCGACCATCCTGAAGATCATGGCCGGCCTCGACAGCCCGTCCAACGGCGAGGCCAAGCTGTCGCCCGGCTACACGGTCGGCATCCTCATGCAGGAGCCGGTGCTCGACGAGAACAAGACTGTGCTCGAGAACGTCCAGGAGGGCGTCGGCGAGATCAAGGGCAAGGTCGACCGGTTCAACGAGATCTCCGGGCTGCTGGCCGACCCGGACGCGGACTTCGACACGCTGCTCGCCGAGATGGGCACGCTGCAGGAGCAGATCGACGCCGCCGACGCGTGGGACCTCGACTCGCAGCTCGAGCAGGCGATGGACGCCCTCCGGTGCCCGCCGGGCGACTGGCCGGTCAACACGCTCTCCGGCGGTGAGAAGCGCCGCGTCGCGCTCTGCAAGCTGCTGCTGCAGAAGCCCGACCTGCTGCTTCTCGACGAGCCCACCAACCACCTCGACGCCGAGAGCGTGCTCTGGCTGGAGCAGCATCTCGCCAAGTACCACGGCGCCGTGCTCGCCGTGACCCACGACCGGTACTTCCTAGACCACGTGGCCGAGTGGATCGCCGAGGTCGACCGCGGCCACCTCTACCCCTACGAGGGCAACTACTCGACCTACCTCGAGAAGAAGCGCGAGCGGCTCGAGATCGCGGGCAAGAAGGACGCCAAGCTGGCCAAGCGGCTGTCCGAGGAGCTCGACTGGGTCCGCAGCAACGCCAAGGGCCGCCAGGCCAAGTCCAAGGCCCGCCTGGCGCGCTACGAGGAGATGGCGGCCGAGGCGGAGCGCACCAGGAAGCTCGACTTCGAGGAGATCCAGATCCCGCCGGGGCCGCGTCTCGGCCAGATCGTGATCGACGCGAAGAATCTGCAGAAGGGCTTCGGCGACCGCGTCCTCATCGACGGCCTCACGTTCACGCTGCCGCGCAACGGCATCGTCGGCGTCATCGGCCCGAACGGCGTCGGCAAGACGACCCTGTTCAAGACCATCGTCGGACTGGAGCCGCTCGACAACGGCGACCTGAAGGTCGGCGAGACCGTCCAGATCTCCTACGTCGACCAGACCCGCGGCGGCATCGACCCGAACAAGAACGTCTGGGAGGTCGTCTCGGACGGGCTCGACTACATCCAGGTCGGCAAGACCGAGGTCCCGTCGCGCGCATACGTCTCCACCTTCGGGTTCAAGGGGCCGGACCAGCAGAAGAAGGCCGGCGTGCTCTCCGGCGGTGAGCGCAACCGCCTCAACCTGGCCCTGACGCTCAAGCAGGGCGGCAACCTGCTGCTCCTCGACGAGCCGACCAACGACCTCGACGTCGAGACGCTCTCCAGCCTCGAGAACGCGCTGCTCGAGTTCCCCGGCTGCGCCGTGGTCATCACGCACGACCGGTGGTTCCTCGACCGCATCGCGACGCACATCCTCGCCTACGAGGGCACCGAGGAGAACCCCTCGGACTGGTACTGGTTCGAGGGCAACTTCGAGGCGTACGAGGAGAACAAGATCCAGCGCCTCGGCCCGGACGCCGCCAAGCCGCACCGCTCCGCGTACCGCAAGCTCACGCGCGACTGACGCCGGCATGCGACTGCACGTCCCGATCAAGCTGCGCTGGAGCGACCTCGACGCGTACGGCCACGTGAACAACGCCGCGATGCTGCGCCTCCTGGAGGAGGCGCGCATCGAGGCGTTCTGGGCGACCGACGAGCACGCGGTCGGCGGTTCCACGGCCGTGCTCGACGGCCGGCCGGGCGCCGACACGCTGACGCTGATCGCCCGCCAGGAGATCGAGTACGTCGCCCCCATCCCGTACCTGCGGCAGCCGCTCGACGTGCAGCTCTGGCTCGGCAGGCTGGGTGGCGCGAGCCTCGAGGTCAACTACGAGGTGTGGACGCCGCAGGGCATGGAGCCCCGCGTCATGTTCTCGCGCGCGGCGACCACGATCGTGCTGGTCGACGCCGAGAGCCAGCGGCCGCGCCGGATCAACGACCGCGAGCGCGCGGCGTGGACCCCGTACCTCGACGACCCCGTCCAGTTCACCAAGCGCTGACCTGCGCTCGCACCCACGCCGAGGGGCACGTCCTTGTCACTTCCTGAGCCCGGAAGTGACAACGACGTGCCCCTCGACTGGTGGAGGGGGTGCGTCAGGACGGGGTGATGGTGACTTTGTCGCCGGAGACTGCGGCCTTCAGCTTCGTGAGCGGGTTGCGCGCGGGGCCGTTGATGACGTCGCCCGTCGTCCCGTCGAAGCGCGATCCGTGGCAGGGGCAATCGAATTCCTTCCCCTGCGGAGCGACCGTGCAGCCCTGGTGTGTGCACACCGCGCTGAACGCGACCACGCTGCCGGCAGACGGCTGCGACACGACGATCGGCGTCGAGCCGAGCTGGGCGGAGACAGCGCCGCCGACCGGGATCGATGAGAGCGGGACGGTGGCCGAATTCCCGTTCCCCGCTCCGTCGCCGGATGCGCCCGAACCCTGCGGCGTGCATGCCGCAAGCAGCAGCGCCCCCGCGCCTGCTGCGGACACGCCGCCGATCTGAACGAGGGTGCGGCGCGTCAGCGGCGCGGATTCTGTCATCGTGGGATCCTCCCGGTCGGCAGTGCTTTCTCCTAGCGTAGGCACGAGAGAAGGACGCGTCGGGTTCACACGTGGACTTCTGAACCTTTTCATCGTCGGCCCCGTGAACAGTGCAGGAGGTGACCATGCCGGATGAGGACGCACGCCTGCTGCGGGAGCTGCACGACCAGCACGCGCAGGCGGTGTGGCGTTATGTCGTCCATCTCACCGGCGACCGAGCGATGGCCGACGACGTCGTGCAGGAGACCCTGCTCCGGGCGTGGCGCAAGCCCGCGGTGCTGGACCAGAGCCAGCGCTCCGCGCGCGCCTGGCTCTTCACCGTCGCCCGAAACATCGTCATCGACGACAAGCGGAGCGCGCACGCGCAGCACGAGTTCGGCACGGAAAACCTCCCCGAGCGTCCCTCGCCGGACGACCAGGCCGACGCCGTGCTCGACGCCTGGCTGGTCTCGGACGCGCTGGCGGAGCTCTCGGACGAGCATCGCGCCGTCATCGTCCACGCGTACTACGGCGGAAGGTCGATCTCGGAGATCTCCCGGGAGCTGGACATCCCGGAGGGCACGGTCAAGTCGCGGCTGCATTACGGCCTCCGGGCCATGCGGCTCGCTCTGCAGGAGAGAGGGGTGACGGAGCGATGAACCACGATGAGTTCGCCACCTGGGACGCCGCGTACGTGCTCGGCGCCCTCGCCCCCGCCGAGCGGAGGCAGTTCGAGGAGCACCTGCGCGAGTGCGGGCGCTGCTCGACCGCGGTCGCCGAGCTCGCCGGCATGCCCGGCCTCCTCGGCCGGGTGCCCCGGGAGCAAGCGTTCGCCCTGCTCGACGAGGAGGCGCCGCAGGACGCCGGTCTCGGCGCGGAGGTGCTGCCTACGCTGCTGGACGCCGCCCGGCGGCGCAGGCGGCGGTCGCGGTGGCTGGTGGGCGGTCTCGCTGCTGCGGCGGCGGCCGTGCTCGTGGGGGCCATCGCGATCGCCGTCCCGGCACTGGAGCCCGGCTCGCCGTCCGGGACGAGTGTCGCGATGGAGCAGGTGGAGCCGAGCGCGCTGTCGGCCGACCTCCACCTGACGTCCGAGCCGTGGGGGACGCGGATCGACTCGCGCTGCGCCTACGCGAAGGTCGGCGGAGACGACGGCGGCCGCACCTGGACGTACGCGATGGTGGTCACCGACCGCTCCGGCAACCAGACGCAGGTCTCGACCTGGACCGCCAGCGAGGGCACGGTGGTCGAGCCGGCGGCGACGACGAGCGTGCCGGTCTCCGACATCGCCGCGATCGACATCCGGGCCGCGGGCAACGGGACGGTGCTGCTGCGCAGCACGTTCGGGAGCTAGCGCGAGCGCCGGCCGGGCCCCGGCCGGCGAGCTAGTCCCGCAGCTTCGCCGCGTCGGGGACCCGGATGGTGGCCTCCTGCGCGACGCTCGCCACCAGCCTGCCGTCGCGGCTGAAGATGCGGCCGAGGGAGAGCCCGCGGCCGCCGCTCGCGCTCGGCGACTCCTGCGTGTAGAGCAGCCACTCGTCCACCCGCGCCGGCCGGTGCCACCACATCGCGTGGTCGAGGCTCGCCGCCTTCAGGCCGGGGGTCGCCCAGGCGACGCCGTGCCGGCGCATGACCGACTCCATGATCGTGTAGTCGCTGGCGTACGCGAGCGCGGCACGGTGCAGGGCCGGGTCGTCGGGGAGGTCGCCGATCGACCGGAACCAGACCGCCTGGTGGGCGACGTGGGCGCCTTCGACCGACAGGTAGATCGGCGACGGCACGTGCCGCATGTCGAAGGGCCGCTGGCTCGCCCAATACTGCGCGACCGGATGCTCGACGTCCTCGAGCGTCTCCGCGGAGTTGGGCAGGGTCTCCGGATCGGGCAGGTCCTGCGGCATCGCGACCTGGTGCTCGAGGCCCTCGTCGTCGTCCTGGAACGACGCGATCATGGACAGGATGGGCAGCCCGTTCTGGTAGGCCTGCGTGCGCCTGGTCGAGAACGACCGGCCGTCGTGGATGCGGTCGACCGAGAAGGTGATCGGATAGTTGACGTCTCCCGGGCGCAGGAAGTACCCGTGCATCGAGTGGATGCTGCGGTCGTCGGCGACCGTGCGGGTCGCCGCGATGATCGCCTGGGCGAGCACCTGGCCGCCGAACACCCGGCCGAGCGGCATCCACTGGGAGGGCCCCGTGAAGATGTCCTCGCTCGTGCGGGCACCGGTGTCGGTGAGGTCGAGCGCGGCGAGCAACGATTCCAGGGGCTCTGTCACAGTGTCTCCGTCCGGGGTCTCTAGTAGCTTAGAGGGCAGATGAGCCAGTCGTTTTCCCTCCAGGACACCCTCGCCGCCGCCGACCTGCAGACGTACCTGTCGCGCGCCGCCCGCGTCGAGGAAGGGTCGGTGCGCCTGATCGCAGGATCGGGCGTGCTCGCCGTGTACACCGCCATCCTCTATCCGAGGGGGCTGCTCGACCAGACGCCGACGGTGCTCGGCCTGCGCACGTTCGTGACGCACGCCGACGTCGAGTTCGACGTCGTGGTCCCCATCCGCTCGCTGCTCGACCGGCTCGCGCGTGTGCGCGAGGCGGCGGAGAGCGCGGCGGCCGCCTCGGAGACCGGAGCGGTCGAGGAGGAGGGCCGCGACGGGGACGAGTCGGGGGCCGTCGACGGCGCCGTCGAGAGCGCGCCGCTGGAGGTGCGGCTGCCGATGGAGGCGCCGTCCGTGACCTGGGCGGGCATCTCGCCGCCGCGCGGCGGCTGGCGTCAGGTCGGCGAGGCGGGCTACCAGCTCATGCGGGAGGCCGCGGCGGCCGGCATCGCCGAGGTCGCTGAGGCCGTGCCGACGGGCACCGGCGAGCAGCTCGTCCAGCGCGTGCGCGCCGAGGTCTGGGGCCGTCCCATCGACGGGCTGGAATACGTGCCGGCCGGCGCGGCGTTCGCGGCGGAGAGCCTCGGCTTCCTGGCCGTGGACGAGCCGGTCGCCATCCTGGAGACCGGTCCGTGGACGCGCCTGACCACGCGCCGGGGGCACACGCTGATCCGCCGCCAGTCGTGGAGTCTGCGCGGCTGATCCGCCAGCCTAGGGGCCTGAGCCAGCGGGAGCGGGCTCACACCGCCCGCGCGACCGCCCGCCCCGCCTGCCGCCCCGAGAACAGGCAGCCGCCGAGGAAGGTGCCCTCCAGCGCGCGGTAGCCGTGCATGCCTCCGCCGCCGAAGCCGCTCGCCTCGCCCGCGGCGTAGAGCCCGGGCACCGGCGCGCCGTCCGCGCCGAGCACACGGCCGTCGAGATCGGTCTCGATGCCGCCCAGGCTCTTGCGGGTGAGGATGTGCAGCTTCACCGCGATCAGCGGCCCGGCCTTCGGATCGGTGAGCTTGTGCGGCGACGCCACCCGGATCAGCTTGTCGCCGCGGTACGCGCGGGCGGCACGGACGGCGGCGAGCTGCAGGTCCTTGCCGAACGCGTTGTCGAGCTGGCGGTCCCGTTCGCGCACGTGCCGGGTCACCAGCTCGGTGTCGAGCGGCACCTCAGACAGACGCTGCATCCCGGTCAGCAGTGCGTCGAGGGTGTCGGCCACGACGAAGTCGGCGCCCTTCTCCTTGAACGCCTCCACCGGTCCGGGCGCCCCCGGTCCGACGCGCTTGGCCAGCAGCCTGACGTCCTTGCCGGTCAGGTCCGGATTCTGCTCGCTGCCGGAGAGCGCGAACTCCTTCTCGATGATCTTCTGGGTGAGAATGAACCAGCTGTAGTCGGAGCCCGTCCTGCGCAGGTGCTCCAGGGTCCCGAGCGTGTCGAACCCGGGGAACAGCGGGGCGGGGAGCCGCTCGCCGCGGGCGTCGAGCCACAGCGAGGACGGTCCGGGCAGGATGCGGATGCCGTGCCGCTGCCAAACCGGGTCCCAGTTCTGGATGCCCTCGGTGTAGTGCCACATCCGGTCGCCGTTGATGAGGCGCGCGCCCGCCGCCTCCGCGATGCCGAGCATCCGGCCGTCGACGTGGGCGGGCACGCCGGAGAGCATGAAGTCCGGGGGAGTGCCGAGCCGCTCCGGCCAGGCCGCGCGGACCAGGTCGTGGTTGCCGCCGATGCCGCCGCTGGTCACCACGACCGCGGGGGCGCGCAACTCGTAGTCGGCGATCCGTTCGCGGTTGCTCGGCGCGCCGCGCTTGGCGGCGTCGGGCTTGAGGATCTCGCCGCGCACTCCGGCGACCCGGCCCTCCTCGACGATGAGCTCGTCGACGCGGTGACGGTGCAGCAGGCGCGCCGTGCCGGTCGCCGCGGCGGCCTGCACCTGCCGGACGAACGGCTCCAGCACCCCGGGGCCGGTGCCCCAGGTGATGTGGAAGCGCGGCACGGAGTTGCCGTGGCCGGCCGCCGTGCCGTCGCCGCGCTCGGCCCAGCCGACGACCGGGAAGAACCGGACGCCCTTCTCGTGCAGCCACGCGCGCTTCTCTCCGGCCGCGAACTGGAGGTACGCCTCGGCCCAGCGATGGGGCCAGTGGTCCTCCGCGCGGTCGAAGCCGGCGCTGCCGAACCAGTCCTGCCGGGCGAGGGCGAGCGAGTCGGTCACGCCCATCCTGCGCTGCTCGGGGGAGTCCACGAGGAACAGCCCGCCGAACGACCAGAACGCCTGGCCGCCGAGGGAGGCCGCGGGTTCCTGGTCCAGGATCGTCACGGTCTTGCCGGCGTCGAGCAGCTCGCACGCGGCCACCAGCCCCGCGAGGCCGGCTCCCACCACGAGGCAGTCGGGTTCTGAGGTCATGGCGTGTCTCCTTCGGCACGGCGGGACGGCGAGGTTCGGGCTACTCCTCGAATGTGTTGACCATAGCGAACGCGGCACGCTCCAGGTAGCTCCAGAGCGTCTCGTCCTGCAGCGGCGGGAGCGCCAGCTCGTCCACGGCCACACGCATGTGCGCGAGCCAGCGGTCGCGGGCGTCGGGGTTGACCCTGAACGGGTTGTGCCGCATCCGCAACCGGGGGTGGCCGCGCTCCTGGCTGTACGTGGTCGGGCCGCCCCAGTACTGCTCCAGGAAGAGCGTCAGGCGTTCCTTGGCCGGCCCGAGGTCCTCCTCCGGATACATCGGCCGGAGCACCGGGTCGTCGGCGACGCCGCGGTAGAACGTGTCGACGAGCCGCACGAACGTGGCGTGGCCGCCGATCTCCTCGAAGAAGGACGGGCCGGCGGGTGGCCCGACGGGGATGGTGGTCATGTCACTCGGCTTCTTCCGCGGGAGGCCGGCCGGCTGTCGGGGGCTCAGCGGCCGGGGGCTTGGGCGTGCGGGGCTTGGCGGTCGGCTTGGCGTCCGAGTCGGCCGGCGCGGCGGTCGTGGGCGTGGCCGGCTTCGCCGCGGACGACGGCTTCG
Organism: Leifsonia sp. Soil_N53; assembly: GCF_057655165.1. Classification (NCBI taxonomy): domain Bacteria; kingdom Bacillati; phylum Actinomycetota; class Actinomycetes; order Micrococcales; family Microbacteriaceae; genus Leifsonia; species Leifsonia sp. Soil_N53. The sequence continues at coordinate 63 of NZ_JBDGMM010000046.1, read as the reverse complement.
CCGACGCCGGCTTGGTCTCGATCGCCGGCCGGATGCGGATGGCGCCCGGGTCGGGCGCCCGGG